>NZ_CADFEF010000054.1:0-20135 GCF_902833125.1 Burkholderia sp. BCC1640
GCCTGACGCCGCTCGCGCGGATCAAGGCATACGCGAACGCGGGCGTGGATCCGAGCGTGATGGGCATGGGTCCGGTGCCGGCATCGCGCCGCTGCCTGGAGCGAGCGGGCTGGACGCCGGGCGACCTGGACCTGATGGAAATCAACGAGGCATTCGCGGCGCAGGCGCTGGCGGTGCACAAGCAGATGGGCTGGGACACATCGAAGGTGAACGTGAACGGCGGTGCGATCGCGATCGGTCACCCGATCGGCGCGTCGGGTTGCCGGATCCTGGTGACGCTGCTGCACGAGATGGTCAAGCGCGACGCGAAGCGCGGGCTGGCGTCGCTGTGCATCGGCGGCGGGATGGGCGTCGCGCTTGCGGTCGAGCGTCCGTAACCGGTCGTCCGTCACGGCCAAACCAATCCGGGCGCCGGCCGATTGCAGCTTCGGCCGGCGTTACGTGAAGTCAGAGGGGGCCTCCGGCGGCTCTCGAAACCAAAAAATGGAGTGAGATTTATGTCTCAGCGAATTGCGTACGTAACGGGCGGGATGGGCGGCATCGGCACCAGCATCTGCCAGCGTCTGTCGAAAGACGGCTTCAAGGTGGTCGCGGGTTGCGGCCCGAACTCGCCGCGCCGGGTGAAATGGCTCGAGGACCAGAAGGCGCTCGGCTACGATTTCATCGCGTCGGAAGGCAACGTGGGCGACTGGGACTCGACCAAGGCAGCGTTCGACAAGGTCAAGGCCGAAGTCGGCGAAATCGACGTGCTGGTCAACAACGCGGGCATCACGCGCGACGTCGTGTTCCGCAAGATGACGCATGAAGACTGGACGGCCGTGATCGACACCAACCTGACGAGCCTGTTCAACGTGACGAAGCAGGTGATCGACGGGATGGTCGAGCGCGGCTGGGGCCGGATCATCAACATTTCGTCGGTGAACGGCCAGAAGGGGCAATTCGGCCAGACGAACTACTCGACCGCGAAAGCCGGCATCCACGGTTTCACGATGTCGCTCGCGCAGGAAGTCGCAACGAAGGGCGTGACGGTCAACACCGTGTCGCCCGGCTACATCGGCACCGACATGGTGAAGGCGATTCGTCCGGACGTGCTCGAGAAGATCGTCGCGACGATCCCGGTGCGTCGTCTCGGCGCGCCGGAGGAAATCGGTTCGATCGTCGCGTGGCTCGCGTCGAACGACTCCGGCTTCGCGACGGGCGCCGACTTCTCGCTGAACGGCGGCCTGCATATGGGCTGAACGTCCGGCTGCGCGGGCCGCTTCGGCCGCGCGGCCCGGCGTTTCCGAAGGCCCCCGCCTCCCGGATCCGGGAGGCGGGGATTTGTCACTTGCGCTACGCTGCACCCAAAGGCGTTACATGACTACTACAAAGAAAACGGCCGAGCGGCTCATCAAGAAGTACCCGAACCGCCGGCTCTACGATACCGAGACGAGCACGTACATCACGCTGACCGACGTCAAGCAGCTCGTGCTGGAACAGGAGGACTTCAAGGTCGTCGACGCGAAATCCAACGAAGACCTGACGCGCAGCATCCTGCTGCAGATCATCCTCGAGGAAGA
Source organism: Burkholderia sp. BCC1640 (assembly GCF_902833125.1). Taxonomy (NCBI): domain Bacteria; kingdom Pseudomonadati; phylum Pseudomonadota; class Betaproteobacteria; order Burkholderiales; family Burkholderiaceae; genus Burkholderia; species Burkholderia sp. BCC1640. The sequence goes on from NZ_CADFEF010000054.1 coordinate 1,560, forward strand.
GAGTGGCGGCGTGCCGATGTTCTCGTCGTCGATGCTGTCGCAGATCATCCGTTTCTACGGTCATGCGATGCAGGGCATGATGGGCACGTACCTGGAAAAGAATATCCAGGCGTTCATCGACATCCAGAACAAGCTCGCGGATCAATCGAAGAACCTTTACGAAGGCAATGCGATGAATCCGGAAGTCTGGTCGCAGTTCATGAACATGCAGGCGCCGATGATGCAAGGGATGATGACGAGCTACATCGAGCAGTCGAAGAACATGTTCGTGCAGATGCAGGAGCAGATGCAGAACCAGGCGAAGTCGATGTTCAGCACGTTCCCGTTCAAGCAACCGGGCGCGCCGGAGCCGGAGAAGAAGTAACGCTTGCGCGGCAGGCCGGTCGCGGCGGCACCCGCCGCCCGACGCCTGGCTTGGCGCCGCGATGCGCGGCGGTGCGATGCGGCCGATCGTGTGCTCGGGCACGACGATGGCCGCTGGCCGCTGGCCGCTGGCGCAAGATGTTGCCGACGGTCGTTCCTGATCGTCGGCACCGAATGCCTGTGCCCTCGCGTGGGGGCCGGTGCGATCGTGGTCCGGTCGCCTTTATCTAATTCCAGAGAGTCATCAGCAAATCGACACCCGGGCGTGTCGCGCCGCACGGCGTGCGTTTGTGCCAGTGCGGCCGATCGCCGTTGCGTCGGGCCGCGTCACAACGCGCAGCGGCAAAGCCTGCGCGTTCGCCGGCTTAGCTCAAAGTGCCGGATCGAAATCCTGGTGATCGTCCGCGGGAGGAAGGTCGAGCACGAGCTTCACCGCGCAGTAGTTCGCCTTCAGCGAAAACACCCGGCCGATCACAAGAAACGTCTGCCGCGAATTCTCGAGTTCGACGAAGTCGCCCGGCTGCGGCACGTGGGCGCCCTGGTCATAGGAAAAGCTGGTGCTGGTCTGCTCGCCGATGGTCTCGGCGGCGTGCTCGGTGAATTCGATCGTGATGTGGGTGGTCATGCGAAGCCTGTTGGGTAAGTGAAGAGAGCGGATGTTGCGATTTTCGCATAGGGGCGGGGTGAGGCCGGGGGCGATTGTCGTGCATGACGGGCGGTGATCGCATTCATCGTTTCATCGTCGCCGGTCTGAAAGGCTGGATCAGCTGCCGGTTCCGCCGGGGCGTGCTGGGTATTGAGGGTGCCATCCACGGCGTCTTGAGCGCCGGTTTTGCCTCCCTGACCCATAAATAGCTGTAAACTCACGCTTTTGCCGCCACGCCCCCACATTCCAGATGTCCCAGTCCCCCAAAGTAGGCTTCGTATCCCTCGGGTGCCCGAAGGCGCTCGTCGACTCCGAACAAATCATCACCCAACTGCGCGCCGAAGGTTATGAAATCTCCGGCACCTACGACGGTGCCGACCTCGTCGTCGTCAACACCTGCGGCTTCATCGACGAAGCCGTGCAGGAAAGTCTCGACGCGATCGGCGAAGCGCTGACCGAGAACGGCAAGGTGATCGTCACCGGCTGCCTCGGCGCAAAGTCGAGCGCCAGCGGCTCGAACCTGATCGAGGAAGTCCACCCGAAGGTGCTCGCCGTCACCGGCCCGCACGCGGTGGGCGAAGTGATGCAGGCCGTGCACTCGCACCTGCCGAAGCCGCACGATCCGTTCGTCGACCTCGTGCCGGCCGCCGGCATCAAGCTCACGCCGCGCCACTATGCATACCTGAAGATCTCCGAAGGCTGCAACCACCGCTGCACGTTCTGCATCATCCCGTCGATGCGCGGCGATCTCGTGTCGCGTCCGGTCGCGGAAGTGATGCTCGAGGCGGAGAACCTGTTCAAGTCGGGCGTGAAGGAACTGCTCGTGATCTCGCAGGACACGAGCGCGTACGGCGTCGACGTGAAGTACCGCACGGGCTTCTGGAACGGCAAGCCGATCAAGACGCGCATGACCGACCTGGTCGCCGCGCTCGGCGAACTCGCCGCGCAGTACGGCGCATGGGTGCGCCTGCACTACGTGTATCCGTATCCGAGCGTCGACGAAGTCATTCCGCTGATGGCCGAAGGCCCGTTCAAGGGCCACGTGCTGCCGTATCTCGACGTGCCGTTCCAGCACGCGCATCCGGAAGTGCTGAAGCGCATGAAGCGCCCGGCGAACGCCGAGAAGGTGCTCGAGCGCGTGCAGAAGTGGCGCGAGATCTGCCCGGACCTGACGATCCGCAGCACGTTCATCGCCGGCTTCCCCGGCGAGACGGAAGAGCAGTTCGAAACGCTGCTCGACTTCATCCGCGAGGCGGAACTCGATCGCGTCGGCTGCTTTGCCTATTCGCCGGTCGAAGGCGCGACCGCGAACGACCTGGACGGCGCACTGCCGGATGACGTTCGCGAAGAACGCCGCGCGCGCTTCATGGAAGTCGCCGAGGAAGTGTCGGCGCGGCGCATCCAGCGCAAGGTCGGCAAGACCCTCAAGGTGCTGATCGACGAAGTCAGCGAGGAAGGCGGCATCGGCCGCACGGCGGCGGATGCGCCGGAGATCGACGGGGTCGTCTACGTCGAACCGGCGACGAAGGCGTCGAAGCGCTACAAGGTCGGCGATTTCGTGTCGGTGAAGATCACCGGCGCGGACGGCCACGACCTGTGGGGCGAGGTCTAAGCGATGACCGCAGCGTTTCCGCAGATCCTCGCGCTCGGTGAGGCGATGATCGAATTCAACCAGTCGCAGCCGGGGCGTCCGGAGTTCCTGCAGGGCTTCGGCGGCGACACGTCGAACTTCTGCATCGCCGCGGCGCGTCAGGGCGCGTCGACGGGCTTCGTGTCGGCGATCGGCGACGATCCGTTCGGCCGCTTGCTGGCCGACATGTGGGCGGCGGAGGGCGTCGACACGACGTACGTGCGGATCGACCGCTCGGCGCCGACCGGCGTGTATTTCGTCACGCACGGCGCGGATGGCCACCAGTTCGACTATCTGCGCGCGGGCTCCGCAGCGAGCCGCTACGCGGTGGCCGACCTGCCGCTCGATGCGCTGGCCGCGGCGAAGGCCGTGCACCTGTCGGGCATCAGCCTCGCGATCAGCACGGCCGCATGCGACGCTGCGTTCGCGGCGATCGACCACGCGCGCGGCAACGGCGCGCAGGTCAGCTTCGATACGAACCTGCGCCTGAAGCTGTGGCCGCTGCCGCGCGCACGCGCGGTGATGCGCGAGGCGCTGCGCCAGACGGACATCTGCCTGCCGAGCTGGGACGACGTCACGGCGCTCACGGGCGCGAACGATCGCGACGCGATCGTCGACGCGATGCTCGAACACGGGCCGCGGGTCGTCGCGCTGAAGCTCGGCAAGGAAGGCGCGTACGTGGCGACCCCGAACGAGCGGCGTGTGGTGCCGGGCTTCGCGGTCGAGGCCGTCGATGCGACGGGCGCGGGCGACTGCTTCGGCGGCGCGTTCGTTGCGCGGATCGTCGCGGGCGACGATCCGTTCGCAGCGGCGCGTTATGCGAACGCGGCCGCGGCGCTGTCGACGACGGGTTACGGCGCGGTCGCGCCGATTCCGCGCCGCGAGGCGGTGGAACGCCTGATGCAGGGCTGACGCGGATCACGCACGCCGGTTGTGACCTCGCTCGCATGACGCACGCATCCGCAATCCCTGGATGACGGGCGACATGCAACGTGAAGGTGGCAAGCGGCGTGCGTACCGCGATCGGTGTTTGCGCACGCGCGATCGCTACGCGCGCGTGACGACGACCATCGGCGGCAGGCAGCATGTCGCCGTGTTTTTTCGAGCGAATCTGAAGCAAGGAGCAACACAAGGTGGGTCGATATTCGGAATGGCAACGTGCGCTGGTGGTCGCCGGTGCGCTGGCGGCGGGCCTCGCGATGCCGGGCGTGGTCGCGGCGCAGGCCGCCGCGCCGGGCGTGCAGCAGGATGAAGCGACACCCGCGCGGCCGCTGCGGCCGAATCCGGAATTCGCCCGCCTGCCGCGCTACGAAGGCACGCTCGGCGACCGGCCGATCGTCGTGCATCTCGGGCCGAAGACGGACGAGGAAGGCGTGCACGGCGAATACCAGTTCGCGGACACGGGTGAGGTCGTGCTGCTCGCCGGCGATCGCGACGGCGACACGCTCGAAATCGAGGAATCGAACGACGGCACGAACATCACGGGCGTGTGGATCGGCCGCTTCGACGCGACGGGCGACCTGAAGGCCGACCGGATGAACTCGGACGAATCGGATCCGCAGCCCGTCGTGCTGCGTCTGGCGCCGGGCAAGCGCGCGGCGCTGCAGGTGCGCGACGGCCGGATACGGGAAATCGAGACGGTCGGCGGCATCGTCAACCTGCGCACCGACGACTGAGCGCGCGCTGGCTCGGTGCGCGCGGCGCGCATTGTACCGGGCCAAGCGCGCCGATTTTGGCTAATCTAGCGACACATTCCGCAACCGAACGGCCTTTCCCCCGGCCTCCTGCCATGACTGCATCCAATCCGAAGCGCGCACTCCAGACCCGCATCGTTCAACCCGACGACATCATTCCGGAAGGCTTCCGCTCGTTCGTCCCGCCGGTCGCGCGGGCATCGACGGTCGTGTTCCCCGATCTCGCGACGATGCGCGCGCTGGTCTGGCACAACGACAACCAGTGGCGCTACGGGCTGCACGCGACGCCGACATCGCTCGCGCTCGCGCAGCGGCTCGCCGAGATCGAGGGCGGCACGCATGCGCTGCTGCAGCCGTCGGGCCTCGCGGCGATCATGAATGTCTATTTCGGGATCGTGAAGGCGGGCGACGACGTGCTGATCCCGCACAACATCTACGGGCCGAACGCCGATTTCGGCAACTGGCTCGCGAAGGATTTCGGCATCACCGCGCGCTTCTACGATCCGCTCGTCGGCGCGGGCATCGCCGACCTGATCCAGCCGAACACGCGGCTGATCTGGATCGAGGCGCCGGGCTCGGTGACGATGGAAGTGCCCGACGTGCGCGCGATCACGACGGTCGCGCAGGCGCGCGGCGTCGTCACCGCGATCGACAACACGTATTCGGCCGGCCTCGCGTTCAAGCCGTTCGAGCATGGCGTCGACATCTCGGTGCAGGCGCTGACCAAGTATCAATCGGGCGGCAGCGACGTGCTGATGGGCGCGACGATTACCGCGAACGCGGAACTGCACGCGCAACTGAAGCTCGCGCGGATGCGCTGCGGGATCGGCGTGTCGGTCGACGATTGCTCGCTCGTGCTGCGCAGCCTGCCGAACATGCAGGTGCGCTTCGATGCGCACAGCAAGAGCGCGCTTGCGCTCGCGCAATGGCTGAAGGCGCGGCCGGAAATCGCCGCCGTGCTGCATCCGCAACTGCCGGACTGTCCGGGGCACGCATCGTTCGTGCGCGACTTCACCGGCGCGGGCGGGCTGTTCTCGGTGGTGTTCGACGAACGCTACAGCAGCGAGCAGATCGATCGTTTCGTCGAGGCGCTCGAGCTGTTCGCGATCGGCTGGAGCTGGGGCGGTGCATGCAGCCTCGCGATGCCTTACGACGTGGCGTCGATGCGTGCGCAGTGGCCGCATCGCGGCACGCTGGTGCGCTTTTACGTCGGTCTCGAAGACGAAGCCGACCTGCGTGCGGACATCGAGCGCGCGCTGCAGGCTACGCTCGGCCGATAACGGAACCGCAGCGGAAAAACGAAACGCCCGCGCGATGCAATATCGCGCGGGCGTTTTTTCATGGACGGCGTGCGCAGACCGGAAATCAGAACAGCCGCAGCAGCCCGTCGAGGCCCACGTGGTCGAATGCGACGGTGGCCGCATCGCGCACGACGGGCTTTGCGTGGAACGCGACCGACAGCCCCGCTTCGGCCATCATCTTCAGATCGTTCGACCCGTCGCCCATCGCGATCGCGCGGCTCGGCTCGAGGCCGAGCGATGCGCAGGTATCGCGCAGCATGCGCGCCTTCACGTCCGCGTTGACGATTTCGCCGAGCACCTTGCCGGTCAGCTTGCCGTCGACGATCTCGAGCGTGTTCGCGTGCGCGTAGTCGAGGCCGAGGCGCGCCTTCAGGCGCTCGGTGAAGAACGTGAAGCCGCCCGACACGAGCAGCGTCTTCAGTCCCGCGGCTTTCACGCCGGCGAGCATCGTCTCCGCGCCCGGCGACAATTGCAGCCGTTCCTCGTACACGCGCTCGAGCGCCTGCGCGTCGAGCCCCGCGAGCAGCGCGACGCGACGCGTGAGGCTTTCGTTGAAGTCGCGGATCTCGCCGCGCATCGATGCCTCGGTGATCTCCGCAACCTGCGTCTTCAGCCCGCAGAAATCGGCGATCTCGTCGATGCATTCGATCGTGATCAGCGTCGAATCCATGTCCATCACGACGAGCCCGAACTCGCCGAGCGTACGGCCGGCTTCGACGAAGCCGAAGTCGAGCGCGTGCGTGCCGCAGTACGCGTCGATGTCGAGCCGCTGCGCGGGGTTTGCGTTTTCGATACGCAGCGCGTGATCGTCGGTCTGCACGATGCGGGTGCCGCGCGATAGCGCCAGCAGCGGTTTGTGATGCGCGTCCGACAACGGCGCGAGACTCTGGATGACGAGGTTGTGGGTCATGACGGAATGATTGGAAGCGAATGAAACGCGTGCGCGGCCGGCATGCGGCCGCCTGCGAACGCGGGCCCCGTCCGGCGTCGGGCCGTCGCGTCGCGAACGCGCCATTGTAGCCGGTTGGTGTCAGGGCGCGACCGGATCGCCGCGGATGCCCGGCCGGCGCCGCCGCAAGCTCCGCTCACGGGATGGCGCCTATCGTTCACCCGCGCCATCCCAGTAAGGCGGATCGCCGAAATGTTCGGCCAGGAACGCGATGAACGCGAGCGTCTTGAGCGGCACGTGCGCGCGGCTCGGGTAGACGGCCCAGATCGCGACGTCGTTCGCGAACGGATAATCGTCGAGCACCGTGACGAGCGCGCCGCTCGCGAGCAGCGGGCCGACGTCCCAGGTCGACTTGATCGCGATGCCGAAGCCGTCGACGAGCGCTTCGCGGATCGCCTCGCCGTTGCTCGCGACGAGCCGGCCGCCGACGCGCACGGTGAGCGGGCCTTGCGGCGTGACGAACGACCAGTCGCGCTGGTCGCCGAGAATCACGCATTCGTGCTGTGCGAGATCGGCGGGATGGCGCGGCGTCCCGTGTTCGGCGAGATACGCGGGCGAGCAGCACAGCACGCGCCGGTTGGCGGCGAGCTTGCGCGCGACCAGCGTCGAGTCCTTCAGCGCGCCGAGGCGGATCGCGACGTCGTAGCCGTCGTCGACGAGGTCGACGATCTCGTCGGATAGCCGCAGGTCGAGTGACACGGACGGATAGCGGCGCAGGAATGCGGGGATCACGGGCGCGACGTGCTGGCGGCCGAATGACGACGACATCGACACCTTCAGCCGTCCGTACGGCTCGCTGCGGCCGTGGCCGACCGACGCGCGCGCGGCGTCGGCGGCCGACAGCAGCGCCTCGGCGCGGGCCATGAAGATTTCGCCGTCCTGCGTGAGGCTGATGCGGCGCGTGGTGCGATGCAGCAAGCGCGCGCCGAGCTGGCGCTCCAGCTGCGCGATGCGCGCGCTTGCGACCGCGGCCGACACGCCGAACTCGCGTCCGGCCGCGCTCACGTTCGCCAGCAGTGCCGCGCGCACGAACAGGCCGACGTCGAGCAGGTCGAGCGGCTTGTCGGGGGCCAGAATCGGATCGGATGCCATTATTCTGAAATTCCTGAAAATGTTTCAGGAAATATAGCGGTTTTCTGGAAGGATCGGGCCGCCTACGATGGCAGGCATGGGGCTGCGCCGCGGCCCGCCCGAATTCCCTGAAGGAGTTTTCTGATGAAAGCCGTTGGACTGACCCGTTATCTGCCGATCGACGACCCGCAGGCGCTCGTCGACGTGGAGCTGCCGCAACCCGTGCCGGGCCCGCGCGACCTGCTCGTGAAGGTCGAGGCGATCTCCGTGAATCCGGTCGACACCAAGGTGCGCGCGCCGAAACCGCAGGTCGAGGAGACCCCGCGCGTGCTCGGCTGGGATGCGGCCGGCACGGTCGTCGCGGTCGGTGCCGAGGTGACGATGTTCCGGCCGGGCGACGAGGTGTTCTACGCCGGCAGCATCACACGCCCCGGCGCGAACAGCGAATTTCACACGGTCGACGAGCGGATCGCGGCGATCAAGCCGCGCTCGCTCGATTTCGCGGCGTCGGCTGCGTTGCCGCTCACCGCGCTGACCGCGTGGGAGGCGCTGTTCGACCGGCTGCGCGTGTCGCCGCAGGGCGCGGACGCGGGCAAGTCGGTGCTCATCGTCGGCGGCGCGGGCGGGGTGGGTTCGATCGCGATCCAGCTTGCGAAGACGCTCGGCAAGCTGCACGTGATCGCGACTGCGTCGCGGCCGGCGTCGGCCGAATGGGTGCGCTCGCTCGGCGCGGACGACGTGGTCGACCATTTCGGCGACTTGCCCGCGCAACTGCGCGAGATCGGTCATGCGAACGTCGACTATGTACTGATCTTCAACGACACGGATCGTCATTTCCCTGCTGCGGCGGAAGTGATCCGGCCGCAGGGCGGCATTTGCACGATCGTCGAGAACGAGAAGCCGATTCCGGTCGAGTTGCTGAAGGCGAAAAGCGCCGCGTTTCACTGGGAGTTCATGTTCACGCGCGCGATGTTCGAGACGCCGGACATGGTCGAACAGCACAAGATCCTGAGCGAGGTGGCGAGGCTCGTCGACGGCGGCACGCTGCGCACGACGCTCGGCGAGCAGCTCGGCACCATCAACGCCGCGAACCTGCGGCGCGCGCACCAACTGCTCGAGGCCGGGCGCGCGATCGGCAAGCTGGTGCTGAGCGGATTCTGACCTCGAGGTCGGGGCGGAAAACCCGAGGTCGCCCGGCGTTTTCTCGAGAGGCGGCATCGCCCGTACGGGATACGGCGTCGCGAACGCAAGCGGGGTAACACCCGATGCGTTTGCGGCGCATTGCATGCCGCTTGGCGGTAGACTGGCAACGCATCATGCATCGAAAACCGCGCGGCACGCGCGTGCCGCCGCATTACAAGGAGGTCAGCATGAGCCAACGCAGCTTGTCAGTCGCCACATCGTGGTCTGTCGTGTTCGCGGCGGCGTGCGTCAGCGCGAGCGTATTCGCGGCGCCGCCGGTCAAGGGCAGCCTGAAGGGCGGCGGGACGGGGCAGCTCGAATACACCGTCAAGGTCGACTCGAAGACCTTCGGCAATACGCAGGAGACCCGCAAGATCCGCTCGGGCGAAACGGATGACTTCAACTGGAAGTCGGTGCCGCCCGGCGGCGCGGTCGCGATGCCCGACGGGTGCCCGAACGCCGACAACCTGCCGCGCGACGCGAACGGCGCGATGGTGCGCCAGACCCAGGTGCGGCTCGCGCCGTCGGTCGACGCGAAGGGGATCGCGAACGTGCAGATGAGCTTCCAGGCCGCCGCGCCGAAAGGCACGCGCAACGTGAGCGCGGGCGGCAAGTCGCTGCAGTGCCCGGACGTGGTGTCGGTGAGTCAGGTCAAGTGGGTGTCGATTTCGACCAATGGCGGGTCGAAGTCCGTCACGATGAGCGACGGCACGAAGGTGACGGTGTCGATCAAGCGCTGAGCGGGGCGCGCGAGCCGGCAAGGCGTCCGGTGCGCGCGCAACGATCGCGATGCGCATCAGGGCGATCCGGGCAGCGTCGCGCGTGACGGTTTTCCTGGCGCGCGTCTTCGGGCCTTTCCGTTGAGCGATGTTCGACTTCGTCACGCCCGGCGCGCGCCGATAGCGCGGTCATTCGCATAGGCGGCCTGCGTGACGTCCCGCGGATGTCACGCTATTCTTCCGGCATCCTCCATCTTCCCCGAACGACATTCCGATGAAACATTACATGCGCGTGCTGCTGTCGGCTGCTGCGTTCGTTGCTGCCCATGCACAGGCGGCCGACGATTGCAGCTTCGTGAAGAAGGTCGAGCTGCCGTCGCGACAGCAGGTCGCCGTCGTGTCGAGCGGCGCGCTCGAACCGTGCTCGACCGGCAGCTACGCGGTGCGCGTGTATTCGACCGCGCATGCCGCCCCCGGCTTCGATACGGACGACTACGTGACCGGCGTGCTGCATGCACGTGACGGCACCGTCGCCGATGCCTTCACCGCCGACCTCGGCGTGCGTGCGCCGCAGGCGCTCGTCGTCACGACGCGCTCGGCCGGCAGCGGCGGTTACGTCGGTGCGCAGGCCTATGTGACGACGCCTCGCGCGGTGCGGCTCGTCGCGTCGGTCGACGGGCTGGCGCCCGACGCCGACGTCACGGCCGCGTTGCGCCAGGCCATCGGCAAACGCCGCGCCGCCCGCTGACCGCACGCCACGCGGATGCCGCGTGCGCCGCAGGTCAATGCGCGCGTTCCTCGAGCCGCGTTGCAAGAAAGCGGTGATCGGCCGAGAACAACCGGCGATACGTCATCAGCACCGCGCCCACGGTGCCGAGCGCGGACGCCGCGGCGATCAGGAACATGATCACGATCTGGTAGCGCACGGCCTGCAGCGGCGACTGGCCGGCCAGCACCTGGCCCGTCATCATCCCCGGCAGGCTCACGACGCCGACGACGGCCATCTGGTTGAGCGTCGGCAGCATGCCCGCGCGCACGGCCTGGCGCGCGGCGTCCTGCGCGGCTTCCCAGCGCGTCGCACCGAGCGCCAGTGCCGTCTCGACGCGGTCGCGTCGCGCGGTCAGTTCCTCCATCATCCGTTCGACGCCGAGCGATACGCCTGTGAGCGTATTGCCGAGGATCATCCCGAGGATCGGGATCGCATATTGCGGCGTGTACCACGGATGAATGCGGATCACGGCGAACAGACCGACGGCCGCGACGAACCAGCTGCTGAACCAGATCGACGCGATGCTGTCGACGCGCTGTCCGCGATACGTGCGCTTGCCGCGGCCGGCGCCCGCGAAGCCGGCAATCAGCGTCATCAACGCGGTGAGCGGCAGCACGACGGTCCAGTGCGGATGACCGAACACCCAGCCGAGCACGTAGCCGATCGCCAGCAACTGCACGACGGTGCGCACGGCGGCGAGCGCGAGCTTGCGCCCGAGACCGAGCGACAGCGCGGCCGAGATCGCACCGTTGACCGCGACGAGCGCGGCGGCGATGCCAACGTCGACGAGACTCAGATCCTGCAGAGCGGGACTCATTGCTGCGCCTCCATCGCGTTCGCGGCGTGCAGCACGCCGGCCTGCATCACGAGCCGCATCGTGCCGATGCGGGCGGCTTGCGCCGGATCGTGCGAGATCCACATGTAGGCGCGTGCATCGGGAGCCGCGTCGAACCAGGCGCCGACGAGCGCTTCGATCGCGCGCGTCGAGTCGGGGTCGAGCGCGGACGTCGGTTCGTCGAGCAACAGCACGTCGGGGTCGAGCTGCAGCACGCGCAGGAGCGCGGCGATTTGCGCTTCGCCGCCCGACAGTTCGCTCGCCCGCTTGTCGAGAAAATCGGCGCCGCGACCGGCGCGTGCCGCGAGCGCTTCGGCGCGGGCGCGGTCGAACGTCACGTCGCGATAGATCGCGAGTGAATACGGATAGCGCAACTGCGCTTCGACGGTCCCGTCCATCTGCGCGGGCCGCTGGCGCACGTAGGCGACGCTGCGCCGGTAGCGCGGAATCGCGCCGCGCCTGATCCGCTTGCCGCGCCAGAGGATATGCCCGCCGTCGAGCGGGTCGAGCAACGCGAGCGCGCGCAGCAGCACGCTCTTGCCGGAGCCCGACGGTCCCGTGATAGCAATTCGCGATCCCGCGGCGAGGCTGAAGTCGGTCGGCGCCAGCAGCGTCTTGCCGCTGCTGGCGTCGCGGCGCGTGATGTGCTGCGCATCGATGAGACCGGAGGGGACTGTCATGTCACAAATGAAAAAAAGCGTTAATGGCGCCGAAGCGTTACTGCAGCGTGCGCCATAATACCTATTGAAAAGCCGCCGGTGTCGTGCTCCGTTCACTCACGCAAGTGGCCCGACATGGCGCGCAAACTCTGCAGAACAACAACGGAACCGCCATGACGCTAGCACGAGCCATCGGCAAATCGGCTACATGGATCGTCGGTATCGTCGCACTGATCATCGCGGCGGCCGGCATCTTCATTTTCACGTTCGACTGGAACCACGCGAAACCGTGGGTCAACGAACATGTGAGTACCGCACTTGGCCGCCCGTTCGCGATCAACGGCGATCTCAAGGTCGGCTGGCGCCGCCCCGACGGCGAGACCGGCTGGCGCGCATGGGTGCCCTGGCCGAGCTTCTCCGCCACGCAACTCGAGATCGGCAACCCGGACTGGGCAAAGGCGCCGAAGTTCGTCACGCTCGATGCCGCGCATTTCGATCTCGCGATTCTTCCGCTCCTCGCGCACGAAATCGTCATTCCGTCGATCGATGTCGTCAATCCCGCGGTCGACCTCGAGCGGCTCGCCGACGGCCGCAACACGTGGACCTTCCAGTTCAAGCAATCGTCGCAGCCGTCGCCGTGGAAGGTGCGGCTCGACAGCTTCGGTTTCGCGAAGGGCATCGTCACGTATCGCGATGCGATCACGAAGGCCGATCTCACGGTCGCGATCGATACGCTCGGCCAGCCGATTCCGCTCGGCGACGTGCTGAAGGAGCAGGAGCAAACGTCGCGCGCGGCGTCGGCGCAGCGTGTCGGCAAGAGCGGCGCCGCCCGACTGAGCGCGCAGGCGAGTGCCGAGGCTGCGTCGGGTGCGTCGGCGGCGCAAGGCGCGAGCGGGGCGTCCGCCGCAACGGCGTCGGGTGCCTCCGCCGCCGCGCCGGCTACTTCGGTTTCCTCCGCATCCACGGCCGTGCCGGCATCCGGCGCGAGCGGTGCGTCCGCTGCGTCGGGTGCCGCTACGCCTGCGAAGCCGGCCGGCCCGACGTATGCGTTCGGGCTCAAGGTCGACGGCCGATACAAGAACGTGCCGATCAGCGGCACCGGCAAGGTGGGCGGCGTGCTGGCGATCGAGAACGCGACGCAGCCGTTCCCGCTGCAGGCCGACGTGAAGGCCGGCGACACGCGGCTGGCGATCGTCGGCACGCTGACCGACCCGATGCATCTCGCGGCACTCGACCTGCGTCTGTGGCTGCAAGGCACGTCGATGTCGCACCTCTACCAGATCACCGGCATTACGCTGCCGGACACGCCGCCGTATGCGACCGAGGGGCGCCTGATCGGCAACATCAAGCAGCACGCGAGCACGTTCCGCTACGAGAATTTCAACGGCCGCGTCGGCGGCAGCGATCTCCGCGGCACGCTCACCTGGGCGCAGCGCGAGCCGCGGCCGAAGCTGTCGGGCGAGCTCGTGTCGAACCTGCTGCAGTTCTCCGACCTCGCGCCGGTGATCGGCGCCGATTCGGCCACGAGCAAGGCGAAGCGCGGCGATACGACGCGCCAGCCGCCGGACCGCGTGCTGCCGGTCGCGACGTTCCGCACCGAGCGCTGGAGCGCGATCGACGCGGATGTGAAGTTCACCGGGCGCAAGCTGATCAAGAGCCCGCAACTGCCGATCACCGACCTTTACACGCACATCCTGCTGCAGGACGGCGTGCTGTCGCTCGAACCGCTGCAGTTCGGCGTCGCGGGCGGCACGCTCGCGACCAACGCGCATCTCGACGGCAGCCGCACGCCGCTCAAGGGCCGCTTTACGCTGGCCGCGCGTCACTTGAGGCTGAAGCAACTGTTCCCGACGCAGAAGGTGATGCAGACCGCGCTCGGCGAAATCAACGGCGACGCGTCGCTGTCGGCGACCGGCAACTCGCCGGCCGCGCTCGCGGCGACGTCGACCGGCGAAGTGAAGGCGCTCATCACGGATGGCCGCATCAGCCTGCTGCTGATGGAGGCGGCGGGGCTGAACGTCGCGAACGTCGTCTACGAGAAGCTGTTCGGCACCCGCGACGTGAACATCAATTGCGCGGCGATCGACTTCGTCGCGAACGACGGCATGCTCGACCCGAAGGTGTTCGCGCTCGATACGGACGACGCGCTGATCAACGTCGACGGCCCGGTCAACCTGCGCGATGAATCGATCGATCTGAAGATCCATCCGCATACGAAGGGTTTCCGGGTCTTCTCGTTGCGTTCGCCGTTGTACGCGAAGGGCACGTTCAAGAACCCGAAGGTCGGCGTCGACGCCGGCGCGCTCGCGCTGCGCGCCGGCGCGATGGTCGGGCTGGGCCTGATCAACCCGTTCGCGGCGCTGATTCCGCTGATCGCGCCGAGCAATAACCGCGACGTGCCGTGCTCGGAGCTGTTCGGGCAGATGAAGGCCAAGGCGGCGCAGAAGGAGGCGCTGAAGGCCGGCAAGTGAGGATGTCCGGGGCAGGGCCGGCGCCGCGCGCGGCGGCCCGGCTGGCGGGGCCGGAACGGGGCGGTCGGCAGTTTCTCCGACACCTGCTAAAATACACGGTTTTCCGTCGATTTCTCTCTTACGGGACCTGCCGTGCTTTCTACTGCCAACATCACGATGCAATTCGGGCCGAAGCCCTTGTTCGAGAATATCTCGGTCAAATTCGGCGAGGGCAACCGCTATGGTCTGATCGGCGCGAACGGCTGCGGCAAGTCGACCTTCATGAAGATCCTCGGCGGCGACCTCGAGCCGAGCGCCGGCAACGTCGCGCTGGAGCCGAACGTGCGCCTGGGCAAGCTGCGCCAGGACCAGTTCGCGTATGAAGACGTGCGCGTGCTCGACGTCGTGATGATGGGCCACACCGAGATGTGGGCCGCGATGACCGAGCGCGACGCGATCTACGCGAACCCGGATGCCACCGACGACGACTACATGCACGCGGCCGAGCTCGAGGGCAAGTTCGCCGAATACGGCGGCTACGACGCCGAGGCGCGCGCGGGCGCGCTGCTGCTCGGCATCGGCATCGAGGAGAAGTTCCACAACGGCACGATGGCTGACGTCGCGCCGGGCTGGAAGCTGCGCGTGCTGCTCGCGCAGGCGCTGTTCTCGAAGCCGGACGTGCTGCTGCTCGACGAACCGACCAACAACCTGGACATCAACTCGATCCGTTGGCTCGAGCACACGCTCAACGAGTACAACTCGACGATGATCATCATCTCGCACGATCGTCACTTCCTGAACTCGGTGTGCACGCACATGGCCGACATGGACTTCGGCACGCTGAAGGTCTGGCCGGGCAACTACGACGACTACATGCTCGCATCGGCACAGGCGCGCGAGCGCCAGGCCGCGGCGAACGCGCGCGCGAAGGAGCGCGTGGCCGAGCTGCAGGACTTCGTGCGCCGCTTCTCGGCGAACAAGTCGAAGGCCCGCCAGGCAACGAGCCGCGCGAAGCAGATCGACAAGATCAAGATCGAGGAATTCAAGCCGTCGTCGCGTCAGAACCCGTTCATTCGCTTCGAGTTCGAGAAGAAGCTGCACAACGTCGCGGTGGTCGCCGAAGACATCACGAAGAAGTACGAGCGCACGATCTTCCAGAACTTCAACCTGTCGGTGCAGCCGGGCGAGCGCATTGCGATCATCGGCGAGAACGGCGCGGGCAAGACGACGCTGCTGCGTTCGCTGCTCGGCGCGCTGCAACTCGATCACGGCACGGTGAAGTGGTCCGAGAACGCGAATGTCGGCTACATGCCGCAGGACACGTACGAGGAGTTCCCGAACGACATCACGCTGATGGACTGGATCGACCAGTACCGCAAGGACGGCGACGACGAAACGATGGTGCGCGGCACGCTGGGCCGCCTGCTGTTCTCGTCGGACGACATCAAGAAGTCGGTGAAGGTGCTGTCGGGCGGCGAGAAGGGCCGCATGATCTGGGGCAAGCTGATGCTCGGCCGCCACAACGTGCTGCTGATGGACGAGCCGACCAACCACATGGACATGGAGTCGATCGAGTCGCTGCAGATCGCGCTCGAGCAGTTTGAAGGCACGCTGATCTTCGTGTCGCACGACCGCGAATTCGTGAGCGGGCTGGCGAACCGGATCATCGAAGTGAAGACGGACGGCAACCTGTTCGACTTCGGTGGCAATTACGAGGAATTCCTGACGAGTCAGGGGCAGGAGTAATTGCCCCGGTTTGTCCCAAGACCGCCCTTCATGTGTCCCGGATTGTCCCACGGAATTGTCCCGTTGGGACAATGCATCTGACGCTTGCTAGATAGCACAAGGCCGAGTGCCTAAGGCGAGATTGATTCAAATTCGAAGGGCCTGCATCGGCAGTTTGTCGGTGCAGGCCCTTCTTATTTCTGGACTCAGTTGGGTGAGAGCCATGTGCGAGCTTCGAAATTAGAATCACGAATCCGCCTTAGCACTTGTGCTGAGTCTGCACTGGTAGTGTTCATGTGAATCCTGCCCGCTTCAAGCTCGTTCGCTGAGCAGCGCTATTTCGAGTAAAGTTGAACCTCCACGAAGCATAAAAGCAAACCGGGGAACGGATGTGAGTGACGAAGCATTCGATGCAGTGGAAGGGCTGCAAAATCATCTGATCAATATCGCGACTGGCGGTCTCGGACGAGACCCAGACTACAGGTCGGAACGATCATATCTGCTGGAAAGGGCGGACCTAGCGCATTTGGTACCCCGATTCGTCAAGACGTGCCGCTCTATCGGGGAGTTTTGGCAGTTCATAAAGCACAAGTTTCCGACGTACCAAGAGCGTCGAACATATATTTGGGATGAGTTTCGACCGCTACTGGATTACCTGGAGGCAGGCGGCAACGCTCCGGCCGATCAAATCGTATCTGCTGCAATTGACAAGTTTGATGCGCAGTACATAAAGAACGTTTGGACTAAAGCACTAGAACGACGCGAGACGGACCCAGAAGGAGCTATTACAAGTGCTCGGACTCTTTTGGAGAGCGTCTGTAAGTATATTCTTGATGAGACGGCTACGGAGTATCCTGAGACGCCAGAACTCAACAAGCTATATGGGCTGACGGCAAAAGCTCTTAATCTCTCTCCTAGTCAGCATACGGAGCCGGTCTTCAAACAGATTCTTGGTGGGTGTACATCTGTTGTAGAGGGACTCGGTGCTGTTCGCAATCGCCTCGGCGATTCTCACGGAAAGGGAAAGGTTGCGGTGAAACCTGCCCCGAGGCATGCGGAACTTGCTGTGAATCTTGCTGGGTCGGTGGCGCTGTTTCTCTTGGCTACTCTTGAATCTCGGTCGAGAAAATGATTTCTTGGGTGTTGAGGAAATGAAGTTTTAAATTGTGATGACATACCCTGGGGAGTCCGTATGCATAATGATGATCCACTTGATGATCCTCAGTATATTGAGTTTCGGAGGCGTTACGATGCGTTGCCGTATTCCCAAAACAAAGGGCTGGCTCATGTTGTGTCGGCACATTTGGTTGCCGAGCATTTCATTGATGGGTTGCTTGAAAAGAGCTATCCCGGACTCCCGTTTTCTGAACTTCGACTGTCATTTGAGAGGAAAATTAAATTAATAGAGCCATCACTTCATCCATATCTTCCGGAGATGATTTCTGCATTGAAGGTGCTGGGGAATGTGAGGAATCGCATTGCGCACAACTTGCATGAAAACATTGCGCCAATCGACGTGGCACCGTTAGCTATTGCTATCAAGCGATTACCATTCTCCCCTGATTTTGACGAAAATTCCGTATCCTCGGTGGTTGAGGCATTTGCGCGGCACGTGGCGATGCTCAGCGATGTCGCATGTATCACGCTTGATAGGTTTGGGCCATACGGTGTGATTGGCTTCCGCGTGGCGATGGCAAAACAAGACGCAAGAAAGAAGGGTTAGCTTGGGCTGTGCAGTTGCAGCCGAGCGGTCTCAAATGTTGGCCGGGAAAATCCGAGAGGGTATCTGATAAAGTCCCGCCACGGAATTCCCCCCGGTGGCCCTCCCGATTCTCGCGGGCACGCCATCATGATGCGCAGCAGGTAACACGCGCATTAGAGCGCTATATCGCGTGAGAGGTGGGAGACGTGTGGCTATCCCGTGTTCTTTCCTCCGTCGTCTTGAAGCCGGGAAAGCACATAGCGCCTCCCCTTCCCACTCAAGCAGACATAGTCAGAGTCCATTGAAACGGACTCGATTAGACCGCGCTCGCGTAGCGACTCTGCCGCCTCATCTAGGTGAACCTTTGATGGGGCGTCGGCTGTCGGCGGGTAGTTGAGAAACCACTGGCCATCTTTCCAATAGCAAGCCTGCATGATGTAGTGCTCGGCGTTGGTCAAAGGGCGTTGTTCCAGCCGCGTCATACGCAGTTTTGCAGCAGCCCGTTTCAACATCTGATAAATCGCCGCGAGCGTGTCCAGCAATAGGACCGCTATGCAGCACACGAGCACGAGCTCTGGAACCCATGCCCATTGCTGCGGCACATCTGAGGCCATTGCGGCCAGCCATTTGGGCAAGTGCTTCGTACCGACCAGCAGGACCGCGCATCCTATAGCTAGTACAAGCGCTGGCTTTCTTCCTTTGAGGATGAGATTGAAAAACGCAACCCCGTCGGATGCTTTAATTTCGTTCATGGCATGTTTACGCCGACCGGAAATTGAGCCACTTGTAGGGATCGCGCCGACTGAAAACTGAGCCGGGCAATCAACCTATCCTGCTAGTTTTTCAGGCAGGGTGTTTGGGGATGATCCCGATGACCATGA
>NZ_CADFEF010000055.1:0-19037 GCF_902833125.1 Burkholderia sp. BCC1640
AGGAAGTGGTGAAGAAGGTGATGCTCGGCAACACGGTCGACGGCGTGTTCACGACGGTGCAGGACGTCGCGCAGACGGTGCTGTTCCTGTCGGCGTTCCCGAGCGCCGCGCTCACGGGCCAGTCGGTCGTCGTCAGCCACGGCTGGTTCATGCAGTAACGGTAACGGCGTTCGGTACGGGCGGCCGCGCCGCTCGTGCTGCAGGGAGCATTCGCCGGCAGTGAAGCGGCATAAAAAAACGCGCTCCAAGGAGCGCGTTTTTTGTTTCGGCAGGGCGGGCCGCTGCCCGCCGACGCGGGCTTACTTCAGGACCGCCGCGACCGCATTGGCGACCGCATCGAGGTTGCGCGTGTTCAGCGCCGCAACGCAGATCCGGCCGGTGCCGACCGCGTAGATGCCGAACTCTTCGCGCAGGCGATCGACTTGCGCCGAGGTCAGGCCCGAATACGAGAACATCCCGCGCTGCGCGTTGATGAAGCTGAAGTCGCGATCGACGCCGCTCGCCTTCAGGCGCTCGACGAGGCCGTTGCGCATCGCGCGGATGCGATCGCGCATTTCGCCGAGTTCCTGCACCCACGAAGCGTGCAGTTCCGGCGACGCGAGCACGGCCGCGACGACGGCGCCGCCATGGGTCGGCGGGTTCGAGTAGTTCGTGCGGATCACGCGCTTCAGTTGCGACAGCACGCGCGTCGCTTCTTCCTTGCTCGACGTGATGATCGACAGCGCGCCGACGCGTTCGCCGTACAGCGAGAACGACTTCGAGAACGACGACGACACGAACGCATTCAGGTCGGCAGCGGCAAACAGACGCACCGCGGCCGCATCGGCCTCGATGTTCTCGCCGAAGCCCTGGTAGGCCATGTCGAGGAACGGCACGAGGTTGCGCGCCTTGACGACGTCGACGACCTGCTGCCATTGCGCTTCGGTCAGGTCCACGCCGGTCGGGTTGTGGCAGCACGCGTGCAGCACGACGATCGTGCCGGCCGCATAGCCGTTCAGCGCCGACAGCATGCCTTCGAAGTTCACGCCGTTGGTGGCGGCGTCGTAGTACGGGTATGCGACGACTTCGAAGCCGGCCGCTTCGAACAGTGCGCGGTGGTTTTCCCAGCTCGGATCGCTGATCGCGACCTTCGCGTTCGGGTTCACGGTGCGCAGGAAATCGGCGCCGATCTTCAGTGCGCCCGTGCCGCCCAGTGCCTGCGCCGTGACCACGCGGCCCGCGGCGATCAGCGGCGAATCGTTGCCGAGCAGCAGCTTCTGCACTGCTGCGTCGTACGCGGCGATCCCGTCGATCGGCAGGTAGCCGCGCGGCAGGCCGGCGTCGACACGCGCCTTTTCCGCTTCGCGAACGGCGCGCAGCAGCGGAATCTTGCCTTCTTCGTTCGTGTACACACCGACGCCGAGGTTGACCTTGGTCGGACGCGTATCGGCGTTGAAGGCTTCGTTCAGGCCCAGGATCGGGTCGCGGGGAGCAAGCTGGACAGCGGAGAAGAGCGACATGATGATTCGGCAGTAGTGAAAAGAGGGTCAGGCTTTCAGCCGGCGGGGCGGGCGCAGCAGACCGCGCGCCAACGGGCACGGCGCCGGAAAGCGCAGCAGCGTGACATTGTAGCGAATTCACGCTGCCGAAGGCGGCGATCGAACGGCGAATTGCGATTTCGGGCGGTTGCTGCGCGTCAGGAGCCGTCAGCGGTTCGCAACGCCGCGAAGCGCTAGAATAGTTTTTTTGCCCTCGCTCCGGCCGCACTCCATGTCCGAACATCACGCCGAAGTCGGCGACGCGCTCGACGAATCGAAATTCGTGACCTTCGAAGGGTCGCCGTTCCAGTTGTACCAACCGTATCCGCCCGCAGGCGACCAGCCGACCGCGATCGAAACGCTCGTCGAAGGTGTCGGCGACGGCCTCGCATTCCAGACGCTGCTCGGCGTCACCGGTTCGGGCAAGACCTTCACGATGGCCAACACGATCGCGCGGCTCGGCCGCCCGGCAATCGTGTTCGCGCCGAACAAGACGCTCGCGGCGCAGCTCTACTCGGAATTCCGCGAGTTCTTCCCGCGCAACGCGGTCGAGTATTTCGTGTCGTACTACGACTATTACCAGCCGGAAGCGTACGTGCCGCAGCGCGACCTGTTCATCGAGAAGGATTCGTCTATCAACGAGCACATCGAGCAGATGCGGCTGTCGGCGACGAAGAGCCTGATGGAGCGCCGCGACGTGGTGATCGTCGCGACGGTGTCGGCGATCTACGGTATCGGCAACCCGTCCGAATATCACCAGATGATCCTGACGCTGCGCACCGGCGACAAGCTCGGCCAGCGCGACGTGATCGCGCGGTTGATCGCGATGCAGTACTCGCGCAACGAACAGGACTTCCAGCGCGGCACGTTCCGCGTGCGCGGCGACACGATCGACATCTTCCCGGCCGAGCACGCGGAGTTGGCCGTGCGCGTCGAGCTGTTCGACGACGAAGTCGAGACGCTGCAGCTGTTCGACCCGCTGACCGGGCGCGTGCGCCAGAAGATCCCGCGCTTCACCGTGTATCCGTCGTCGCACTACGTGACGCCGCGCGACACCGTGATGCGGGCGGTCGAGACGATCAAGGACGAATTGCGCGAGCGCCTTGAGTTCTTCCACCGCGACGGCAAGCTCGTCGAGGCGCAGCGCCTCGAGCAGCGCACGCGCTTCGACCTCGAGATGCTGCAGGAGCTCGGCTTCTGCAAGGGCATCGAGAACTACTCGCGGCACTTCTCGGGCGCCGCGCCCGGCGAGCCGCCGCCGACGCTCGTCGACTACCTGCCGCCCGACGCGCTGATGCTGCTCGACGAATCTCACGTGCTGATCGGCCAGCTGAACGGCATGTACAACGGCGACCGCGCGCGCAAGGAAAACCTCGTCAACTATGGCTTCCGGCTGCCGTCGGCGCTGGACAACCGGCCGCTCAAGTTCCCTGAGTTCGAACGCAAGATGCGCCAGGTGGTGTTCGTGTCGGCGACGCCGGCCGACTACGAGCAGCGCGTGACGGGGCAGGTCGCCGAGCAGGTGGTGCGGCCGACCGGGCTCGTCGATCCGGAAATCGAAGTGCGCCCGGCAAGCTCGCAGGTCGACGACGTGCTGACCGAGATCAACGCGCGCGTGAACGCCGGCGAGCGCGTGCTGATCACCGTGCTGACGAAGCGGATGGCCGAGCAGCTCACCGAGTTCCTGGCCGACCACGGCGTCAAGGTCCGCTACCTGCACAGCGACATCGACACGGTGGAGCGGGTCGAGATCATCCGCGACCTGCGGCTCGGCACGTTCGACGTGCTGGTCGGGATCAACCTGCTGCGCGAAGGCCTCGACATTCCGGAGGTGTCGCTCGTCGCGATTCTCGACGCGGACAAGGAAGGCTTCCTGCGCGCCGAGCGCTCGCTGATCCAGACGATCGGCCGCGCGGCGCGCAACGTGAACGGCAAGGCGATCCTCTATGCCGACAACATGACCGAGTCGATGAAGCGCGCGATCGGCGAGACCGAGCGGCGCCGCGCGAAGCAGATCGCGCACAACGAGAAGATGGGCATCACGCCGCGCGGCGTCGTGAAACGCATCAAGGACATCATCGACGGCGTGTACAACGCCGACGACGCGCGCGCCGAGCTGAAGGAAGCACAGCAGCGCGCGAAGTTCGAGGACATGTCGGAAAAGCAGATCGCGAAAGAGATCAAGCGTCTCGAGAAGCAGATGGCCGACTACGCGAAGAACCTCGAGTTCGAAAAAGCCGCGGCCACGCGCGACCAGCTTGCGTTGCTGCGTGAGCGCGTGTTCGGCGCGAACGTGGGCGACCACGTCAACGGCGTCCGGTAAATCTTTCCAAACGTCACTGAAATCTTCCGGTAACACCGTTGTAAGCCTTGTTGGATCAGGGGTTTACACGGTGTCTCGTTTGTTCCGAAGCCGGTTCGGTGCTAAACTCCGCAAGTATTGAGAATAGTTCGCATTAACGTTATTCGTTGCGTTAGTGTTTCCAGCACGCGGTTCTGATGGACGGCGCGCAAGTCACCAGACAAATAACAAGGAGTGTCCATGTTGGGTTCTTCGTTCATCCGCACGTCGGTTGCGGTAGCGGCGGCGCTTGCCGCGATGTCGGCTTCGGCGGCCGAATATCCGATCGGCAAGCAGCAGATCCAGGGCGGCATGGAAATCGGCGCGGTGTACCTGCAGCCGATCACGATGGATCCGGAAGGGATGATGCGCAAGGCGTCGGATTCCGATATCCACCTTGAGGCGGACATCCACGCGGTCAAGAACAACCCGACGGGTTTCGCGGAAGGCGACTGGATGCCGTACCTGCAGGTCACGTACAAGCTGACGAAGCAGGGCGACACGAAGTGGAAGGCTGAAGGCGACCTGATGGGCATGGTTGCGAGCGACGGCCCGCACTATGGCGACAACGTGAAGCTGGCCGGCCCGGGCAAGTATCACCTGACGATGACCGTCAAGCCGCCGATGCAGTCGGGCCACATGGCGTTCGGCCGTCACGTCGACAAGGAAACGGGCGTGGGCGCATGGTTCAAGCCTATCACCCTCGAATACGACTTCCCGTTCGCCGGCATCGGCAAGAAGGGCGGGTACTGATTGGTGGCATCACGGACGGCGCGCTTCGGCGCGCCGTCGGCGCAGAGAACCCAGAATGAAATTTCCCCAGAAAATCGTCGCCGCAGCCGCCGCGCTGTGGCTCGCCGGCGCGGCGCATGCCGCCGATCTGCCGACGTTCAAGCTCGAAATGACGGACGGCAAGCTGAACCCCGCCCGCATCGAAGTGCCGGCCGGTCAGCGCTTCAAGATCGAGATCAGGAATACCGGCAAGGGCGCCGCCGAATTCGAGAGCGTGCAGTTGCGCAAGGAGAAGGTGCTCGCGCCGGGCGCCGATTCGTTCGTGGTCGTCGCCCCGCTGTCGCCGGGCGAATACAAGTTTTTCGACGATTTCCACCAGCAGGCGCAGGGCGTGATCGTCGCGAAGTAATGCGTTTTATCTGCGTGCGGGCGTACGAGTGTCTTGCCCCGCGCGTCAGGAGGATTCAATGGGTCAGATCTTGTTCATCGTCTGGCGGGAGAGCGTCGAAGCGCTGCTCGTCGTCGGCATCCTCTATGCATGGCTGAAGAACGGCGACGACGACGCGCGCCGCGGCCTGCCGTTTCTGTGGACGGGCGTGGCAGTCGGTCTGCTGATGGCGATCGGTCTCGGTGCCGCGCTCGTCGGCTTCACCGAAGTGCTGTCCGGCGACGCGCAGGACTATTTCCAGACGGCGATGGTGCTGATCGCGTGCGTGCTGATCGTGCAGATGGTGCTGTGGATGCGCCGGCACGGCCGCACGCTGAAACGTGACATGGAGCAGTCGCTGCAGCAGAGCACACGCGATTCGAACTGGTGGGGCGTCGCCGTGCTGGTCGCGCTCGCGATCGCTCGCGAAGGCAGCGAGACGGTGATCTTCCTGTACGGCCTCGGTTTCGGTCAGTCGGGGCACGTGGACGCCAGCCAGATGCTCGCGGTCGTCATCGGCCTGGGCCTTGCGTTCCTCACGTTCTATCTGCTGCAGCTCGGCGGCAAGTACTTCTCGTGGCGGCATTTCTTCCGCGTCACCGAAGTGATGCTGCTGTTCCTCGGTGCAGGCCTGTTCCAGACCGGTGTCGACAAGCTGATCGACAAGGAAATCCTGCCGCTCGGCATTTCGCAGGTGTGGGATACGTCGTCGATTCTCGACGACTCCGGCACGTTCGGTTCGCTCGTCGCGACGCTGACGGGCTACCGCGCGCACCCGGCGCTGACCAACCTGATCGCCTATGCGGTGTACTGGGCGGTGGTCTGGCTGCTGATGAAGCGCGCGAGCCGTCGTCCGGTCGTCCCTGCAGGTCGCGCGGCATGAGTGTTGTGGCCGCAGCCAAGCCGGGCTGGCTCGCGCAGGCCGGTCAGTGGATGCAGCGCCACGGCGCGGTGATCCGCGGCATCCAGTGGGTCGTCGTCGCCGTCTACGCGTTCCTGATCATCGTGCCCGCGGTATTGCCGCTGCCGGACGATTCCGCGCATCTGTGGAGCAATCTCACGCTGATCGCGCAGTTCGTGTTCTGGGGCATCTGGTGGCCGTTCGTGCTGCTGTCGATGGTGATGCTCGGCCGCGTCTGGTGCGGCGTGCTGTGCCCGGAAGGCGCGCTGACCGAATATGCGAGCAAGTTCGGCCGCGGCGGCGCGATTCCGCGCTGGATGCGGTGGGGCGGTTGGCCGTTCGTCGCATTCGGGCTCACGACGATCTACGGCCAGATGGTGAGCGTGTACGAGTACCCGCTCGCCGTGCTGTTCGTGCTCGGCGGCTCGACCGTCGGCGCGATCGTGATCGGCGTGCTGTACGGCCGCGAGAAGCGCGTGTGGTGCAAGTACCTGTGCCCGGTCAACGGTGTGTTCGGGCTGCTCGCGCGGCTCGCGCCGATGCGCTACAAGGTCGATGAGGATGCCTGGCGTCGCTCGTACAAGAACGGCGAGCACGGGCATCGCGTGATTCCGATCAATTGCGCGCCGCTCGTGCCGTTGCGCAACATGAAGGGCGCCGCCGCATGCCATATGTGCGGCCGTTGCAGCGGGCACCGCGACGCAATCGCGCTGTCGTGGCGCTCGCCGTCCGACGAGGTCGTGAGCCTCGGCGCGCAGCAGGCGAATCCGTGGGACACGGCGCTGATCCTGTACGGTCTGCTCGGCGTCGCGATCGGTGCGTTCCACTGGACCGTCAGCCCGTGGTTCGTGCAGATCAAGCAATGGCTCGCGGGCTGGCTCATCGATCGCGACATCACGTGGCCGCTCGAGACGAATGCACCGTGGTTCCTGCTCACGCACTATCCGGATCGCAACGACGTGTTCTCGTGGCTCGACGGCGGGCTGATCGTCAGCTACATCGTCGGCACGGGGCTTGTGTATGGCACTGCGCTGCTCGTGCTGCTGGCCGGCGCGACGCTGATGCTCGGCCGTTTCGACCGCGTGCGTCTCCATCATCTCGCACAGGCGCTGATCCCGATCGCGGGAGCCGGCGTATTCCTCGGGCTATCGGCGACGACGCTGTCGCTGCTGCGGGCCGAGCACGTGCCGCTCGGCTGGGCGACCGACGTTCGCATCGCGATTCTGGTCGGCGCGAACGCATGGAGTGCCTGGCTCGCATGGAAGGTGACGGGGCGCTATGCGGCATGGCCGCGTCGACTGGCGGCATTCGCGTGGTTCGCGGCAGGCCTGGCCGTGGTCGACAGCGCATGGTGGTTGATGTTCTGGGGTTTCTGACGCGGTCTTGACGGCCTTGTGGCCGGGCTCCGGAGCAGCAGGCGAGCGTATTTCGCTGTCGGACTCCGGAACCCGCTGAAGCTGAAGTGCCGACAGCCGCGATGTCTTTCTCTTTGCATCCAGACGCACCAACAAAAAAGCGACACGTCGAAGGACGTGTCGCTTTTTTTCTTCCTTGTGCGAGAACCAAAAAAGTGGCTTGGCTTGCTGCAACGGCTGCTTGAGTGTGTTTGCACGAAGGGGTCTAGATCTCGCGTGCAAGCCGTTACGCTGGCTACTGCCCAACACCTCTCAGGGAGGTGGTCCCCACAATACTCTGTCGTTACTTCGTCAGGATCAGTTTGCCGAGCCGCGTGGCACGCAACTGATACGTCTCTCCGTTATGCGCGATGCTGATGTGGCTGTGGCCTTGCAGCAGCGCATCGCTGCTGAGGGTCCGGGTGCCGGCATCGCGGCTGCCGGCAGGTTTCGCCGGCGTCGTGACCGCTGCCGTCTTCTGACGGTTGGCGCTTGCGGTGCCGGTCGTGCGGCGCAAGGTCAGCGTGGTCGGGAGCGTGGTGTCGGTCATTCGGTTGATCGGTGACTGTCGATACGATGGAATGAATTCTAAATGATAACTATTACCATTTACAAAAACTCTTTATCGATCGGTATGACAAATTCGATAGCTTGAATCAAAGGGGCGGCCCGCAGGCCGCCGCCGACGTCAGTGGAGCGGATCGGGGTCCTTGCGTCCCTGTGCGTATTCGCGGATCAGGCGCACCGTGTCGATGTCCGACGTGCGATACGCTTCCTTGACGATGCCGTGCGTCTGGCGTGCTTCCTCGCTGTCGTCCGTCACGGTCAGCGTCGTGTGGTACTCGAAGCGCAGGAACAACTCGTGGTCGTCGCGTTCCTCGATCGTCATCGTCAGCGAGCCGCCGATTTCGCCGCCGGCCGCATGGATGTCGTAGCGCACTTGCTGGTTCGGGGTGAACGTCACGCGGTCGCGCACGGTTGCATGCCCGTAGTGCAGCTCGCGTTCGAGCGTGGTGTCCGTCCGTTCATGGACAACACAGCTGTCGAGGCCGATCACGAACAGCTGCGGCTGTTCGGCGCGCAGCACGAGGCCTTCCCAGAGCTGGTCGCGGGTGAGGGACGGCACGGCCGGATCGTCGGAGTTGATCTGGATCAGATGTTCGAAGTTCAAGGGGACGGGTTCCTTCTGGTGGCGGGCGGCCACATGGTTCAAGAAGTTATTGTGACGCAAAACGCGCGGTTTCGCGGTCCCTGCGGCCCCGTTCGGACGTCATGCGTCGATGCAGCCCATGCGGCCGGTCTGGTAGTCGACGACGGCCTGCCGGATCTCTTCCTCGGTATTCATCACGAACGGGCCATAGCGGACGATCGGCTCGTTGAGCGGCACGCCGCCGATCAGCAGCAACTCGAGCGGCGTATCGCCGGCTTCGAACGTCACCGCGTCGCCATCGTCACCGTAGACGATCATCTGCCGTGCGTCGACTTGCTGCCTGTCGGGCCCGTAGCGGCCGGCTCCGTCGAGCGGATAAGCGAACACGCGAAAACCTGCCGGCACCGGCTGCGTGACCGTTGCGCCCGGTTGCAGCGTGAAATGCTGGTAGAGGATCGGCGTGCGTGTCTCGATCGCCGCGCGTACCCCGAACGCTTCGCCGGCGATCACGCGGACCTGCGCCCGGCCGTCGGGCGACGTCGCGGTCGGGATGCGGGCGGCCGGGATCTCCTGGTAGCGCGGTGCGATCAGCTTGTCGCGCCGCGGCAGGTTGACCCACAGCTGAAAGCCGTGCGAACGTCCGCCAGCCTGCGCGAACGCGGGATCCGGCATTTCGCTGTGCACGACGCCCGCGCCGGCCGTCATCCACTGCACGTCGCCGGGGCCGAGCGTGCCGGCATGGCCGGCCGAGTCGCGATGACGAAAGCGCCCGTCGAGCACATAGGTGACGGTCTCGAAGCCGCGATGCGGATGGTCGGGCGCACCCTTGGCTTCGCCAGGGGCATAGTCGACGGGGCCCATTTCGTCGAGCAGCAGGAACGGATCGAAATCCATCAGCAGCCGGGTCGGGAACGGGCGGTGAACCACGAAGCCGCCGCCTTCGGTCGTGCGAAGCGCGGGGTAGGTGCGGTCAAGCGAGCGAGCGGTCGTCATGCAGAAGCCCTCGGTATCATCGGAATAGCGTCATTTTTGAAACATAGCGCTATTATATTGGGCGTTTTACGGTCCGATTTGCGGCGGTTCGCAATGGATTGTTCTGAAATTGGAACGATGACATGAACATCGATGCACACAACCTGAACGACCTCATGTACTTTTCGCAGGTCGTCGAACACGGCGGTTTCTCGGCTGCGGAACGCGTGCTCGGTATCTCGAAATCGCGCCTGTCGCGGCGCCTGACCGAACTCGAGGCGGCGCTCGGCGTGCGCCTGCTGCAGCGCTCGACGCGCAAGCTCGCGCTAACCGAGGCGGGGGAGCTGTTCTACCAGCATTGCCAGGCGATGCTCGCCGAAGCCCAGGCCGCGATGAACGCCGTGCAGCAGCTGCGCGCGTCGCCGCGCGGCTCGGTGCGCGTGAGCGTCCCGGTGACGTTGTCGCAGACGATGCTGTCGCGCATCCTCCCCGAATTCCTCCACCGCTATCCCGAGGTGAAGGTGCACATTCGTGTGACGAATCGCGTGATCGACCTGTTCGAGGATTCGGTCGACGTTGCGTTGCGCGTGCGCTCGGAGCCGCCGCAGAACGCGAACATCGTCGTGCGGCCGCTGTGGCGGACCGAGCAGATGCTGGTCGGCGCGCCGAGCCTGCTGAACCAGAATGCGCCGCCGCTCGTGCCGGACGATCTGGCGCACTTCGAGACGCTCGATACGCCGAGCGTCGACGGACGGCACGTGTTCAACCTGATCGCGCCGGACGGCACGCGGCACTTGCACGAGCACGATCCGCGGCTCGTGACGGCCGATCTGATGACGATCCGCGAGGCCGTGCTCGACGGCCTCGGCATCGCGGCGCTGCCCGAGATGATGTACGGCAATGCGTTGCGTGCGGGGCAGTTGTCGCCGGTGATGCCCGGCTGGACGCTGCCGGTGCCGCAACTCTACGCGGTGTTCGTGTCGCGGCAGGGCATGCCGCCCGCGGTGCGCGCGTTCGTCGATTATCTGGTCGAGAAGCTCGACCACGGCGAATACAAGCAACCGGGGTGCCCTGAGCGCGCGAAGCAGGACGCGGCGGCGGCCGATGCTTCGGCCACCTGAATGCAAGATGCGCGTCGTGGCAAATTTGTTTTGTCATTGAAGCGCCGCCGGCAATCGCAAGTTTCAATCGCTGGGACCTTGAATGCATACGCGGGCAGGCCTATATTGAAATCCCATTTCGCGAAGGAAGTTCTGAGCGGAATCAGGTGGCCGCATATGTTGCGAGCCAGATAGGGCAGAACGCGCAGTCCGTGCAGACCACGGTAGCCGCATTTGCGTTGCTCGAGGCGCAACCGATACCGCCGAAGAGCCCGCCGCCCGAAGGCGCCCGCGTGCGCATGAAAAAAGGCCTTCATCTGGCGATGAAGGCCTTTTACTTTGTGCGCGGCCGGCTAGGTGCGGCCGGCGAGGTGCACCCGGCGAGACAACCGCGCGTGCGTTACTTCGCCTTCGCAGTCGGCTCCGTCACGAAGCCGAGCTTCGTCAGGCCGCCGGCCTGCGCATCGGACATCACTTCGGCCACACGCTCATACGCAACCTTGCGGTCGGCACGCAGGTGCAACTCCGGTTGCGGCTGATGCTGTGCCGCTTCCGCGATGTGCGCCTGCAACTGCTCGCGCGTGACCGTCTGGTCGTTCCACAGGATCGTGCCGTTGCCCTGGATCGCGACGTCGACCGTCTGCGGCTTTTCGTCGACGGGCTGGCTGCTCGCGTGCGGCAGGTCGATCTTCACCGCGTGCTGCATCGCCGGGATCGTCACGAGGAAAATGATCAGGAGTACGAGCATGACGTCGACGAGCGGCGTCATGTTGATCTCGCTCATCACGCCATCGTCGTCGTCATCGCTGAAGCCGGTGTTCATTGCCATGGTTCACCCCGTCTCAGCTGGCGCGCGAAGCAAGGCGCAGGCCGTCGCGGGCCGACGACGACGCGAGGCGCGCACCCGTCACGAAGTATGCGTGCAGGCCGTGCGCGAAGCGGCGCAGCTTGCTGACGACACCCTTGTTCGCACGGGTCAGTGCGTTGTAGCCGAGCACGGCGGGAATCGCGACGAACAGGCCGAAGGCCGTCATGATCAGCGACTCGCCGACCGGGCCCGCGACCTGGTCGATCGACGTCTGGCCGGTTGCGCCGATCGCGAGCAGCGCGTGGTAGATGCCCCAGACCGTGCCGAACAGGCCGACGAACGGCGCCGTGCTACCGATCGACGCGAGGATCGCGAGACCGGCCTGCATGCGCGAGATGCCTTCGTCCATCGTGTCCTTCAGGCAGCGCGTGACCCAGTCCGACACGTCCATGCGGTCGTGCAGGTGCGGTTGCGTCTGATGGTGGTGATCGGCGGCTTCCTTGCCCGACAGCGCGAGCGCGAGGAACGGGTTGTCGCTCGGCGTCGATGCGGCGAGTCCGAGCTTCTTGATGCCGTCGTCGAAATCGTCCGAATGCCAGAACGCCTGCTCGGCATTCTTCGTGAGACGGTTCAGGCGAACCACGTTCCAGCCCTTGACGATGATCACAATCCAGGACAGGACCGACATCACGAGCAGCGTGATCGCGATGGCGCGCGTGACGAAATCACCTTGCGCCCAGACGTGCGCGATACCGTAGCTTTGCATTTTTGTTTCCTTTGAATCTTTCGAATGAGGCGGGTTAATCGTCGAGCGTGAAGTTGAAGGGCAGCGTATGGGCGGCGCGGATCGCTTGCCCGTTCTCGAGGTATGGCGGGCACGTGCTGGCGCGTGTCGCATCCAGCGCTGCCTCGTCGAGGCGCGGGTAGCCGCTGCTCTTTTGCAACTCGACACTTTCGATCTTGCCCGTCAAGCCGATGACGAAGTGAACATAGGCCGTGCCCGTTTCGCCGCGGCGACGCGACATCGACGGATAGGTGGGCTTCACGAAACTGCACTTGAGCGCCGATACGTTCTTCGGCGCGCTGACTTGCATCGTCTCACGGGCCGGACCGGGCGTGGCCGCCGGCGCGGCGGGTGCGGCGGCGGGTGTGGTGGGCGCGGGTGACGGATCGGCTGCGGGGGCGGGCGTCGGAGACGGCGATTGTGCGACCGGCTGAGGCGTCGGCTTGACTGCTTTCTGTACCGGTTTCGGTTCGACCTTCGGCTTGACGCGCGGCGTGGGCTTCGGTGGCGCGGGTTGCGCAACCGATTCGACCGCAACCGGCTGAGCGGCCGGCGCAGGCGGGATCAACTGCGCGGTGATCGACTGGACTTCGACCGTCTTGGGCGGCGGCGCGTTGCGATGGAGCCACGCGGCCGTCAGCATGATCGCATGTGCGGCAAGCACACCGACCGCGACGGTGATGACCCGGGGATTCATACGTGGGGCAGCCGGCAGGACGCCGGCAGGAGCGGATTGCGAAGCCTGCATGTTAGCTTGAAAGAACGACGTCGCACCCGGGGCGCGGCGGGTGAATCGGTATTACTTGCGGAAGATCAGCAGCGAGATGCACACGGTGGTCACAAATCCGATCAGCAATTCCATGACAGGCTCCTTGGCAGGTAAGCCGCTGGCTCGCGCGGAAGGTGGCTTGCTGACGGTCGGACATCAAATGCGGCCGCAGCCGCACGGGTATGCTCGGCGCCGCTCAGGCGGCCTTGCGGTCGTAGAACGTCACCGGAATCGGATGAGCGTGATGCTCGACGCCGCACCGGCTCGCGCAGACGCCTTGCTCGGCCATGAGGTCGCGGACGGACTCCTCGCACTTGCCGCAGCAGGTGGCCACGCCGAGTTCGAACTGGAGTTCATCGAAAGAACTCACGCCCTCGGCGAGGGACGCGCGAATCTTGCGGTCGGAAACAGACTTGCACACGCAGACGATCATGATGAGTTGCGATAGCTAACGTTAATGCGAATTATTATCATTAAATTTGCGAGCGTTGACAAGCCTGGTTCGGCTTTTTTTAAGGTCATCGGACCCTTGAAACGGGAGGCGGAGCGGGAGAGGGCGAACCGGTGGCGTGCCGGCCCGCGTCAGACGCTCGTGCAGGCGCGTGCGTTCGGCGAGGAAATGGTGACGGATTCGACCGGTGCGTCGATGCCGAGCAGCGACGACGCGAGGGCGCGCAGTTGCAGGCCGTCGCTCGTCGAACAGAAGCGTGGCGGCGCGGCACGCGTGCCGGCCGGCGCGCGCAGGCCGCGTTCGTCGAGCACCCGCGCGAGTTGCCGGGCGATGGCATCGCTCGTATCGACGATCGTCAGCCGGTCGCCGACAAGGTCACGGATCGTTTCCGTGAAGAACGGGTAGTGCGTGCAGCCGAGCACCAGCGTATCGGCGCCGTCGTCGAGCATCGGCTGCAGGTAGCGCGCGAGCAACGCGCGCAACGCGGGTGAGTTCGTGTCGCCGCGTTCGATCGCTTCGACGAGCCCGTGGCCGGGCTGGCAGATGAAGCGCCGGCCGGCGCCGTAGCGGTCGAGCAGTGCCTGGAAGCGCGGGCTGTTCAGCGTCGATTGCGTGGCGAGCACGCCCGCGACGCCGGTCGCGGACAGCGCGGCGGCCGGCTTGATGCCCGGCTCGACGCCGACGAGCGGTATCGACAGGCGCTCGCGGATGGCCGCGATCGCGCGCGCCGTTGCGGTGTTGCACGCGATCACGAGCGCTTTCGCGCCTTCGCGGGCGAGCCACTCGCCGATGGCCAGCGTGCGCTCCGTAATGAATGCCTCGTCGCGTGGACCATACGGTGCATGGTGCGAATCGGCGACATAGACGAACGACTCGCCGGGCAGGTGCGCGCGCGCGGCACGCAGCACCGACAGGCCGCCGAGCCCCGAATCGAAGATGCCGACGGGGGCGGCGGGGCGGACCGCGGAAGCGGCTGGCGGGTTCGTCGTCGTCATGCGGAAGGCGAGGTGGCGATCGTGGCGGGCGTGGCGATTACTCGGGCGAACCCATCATCGTCTGCTGGTAGTTCTGCAGGCCGACCTTGCCGATCAGGTCGATCTGCGTTTCCAGCCAGTCGATGTGCTCTTCGGTGTCGTCGAGGATCTTTTCGAAGATCTCGCGCGACACGTAGTCACGCACCGATTCGCAGTAAGCGATCGCTTCCTTGCACGTGGACTGCGAGATCTGCTCGAGCTTCAGGTCGCACTTCAGGATCTCTTCGGTTTCCTCGCCGATCAGCAGCTTGTGCAGGTCCTGCAGGTTCGGCAGGCCGTCGAGCATGAACACGCGCTCGATCAGCCAGTCGGCATGCTTCATTTCGCCGATCGATTCGTCGTATTCGTGCTTGCCGAGCTTTTCGAGGCCCCAGTGCTTGTACATGCGCGCATGCAGGAAGTATTGGTTGATCGCCGTGAGTTCGTTCTTCAGTTGGGCGTTCAGGTATTCGATGACTTTCTTGTCGCCTTGCATGGCTGTTCCTTGTTCAGTGGGGCTTCAGAAACCGAACGATAATCGCTCGAACGAGAAAAGCCAAGCCTCGAAGCCTTGTCGGGCCTGCCTTTTGCGTGTAATGAGAATCGGCCCCGGATAGCGGGCCGCGCGCGATAACGAGAATGAGAAGTAAAAAGGCCGGACATCCGTCCGGCCTTTCGTGCGAGCGCGCTTAAGCGGTTGCGACCGGGATCTTGCCGATCTTCGCCTGCCACTCCTTCGGACCGGTCTGGTGCACCGACGTGCCCGACGAATCGACCGCCACCGTCACCGGCATGTCCTGCACGTCGAACTCGTAGATCGCTTCCATGCCGAGGTCTTCGAATGCGAGCACCTTCGCGCCGCGGATCGCCTTCGACACGAGGTAAGCCGCACCGCCGACCGCCATCAGATACGCCGCCTTGTGCTTCTTGATCGCGTCGATCGCGACCGGGCCGCGCTCGGCCTTGCCGACCATCGAGATCAGGCCCGTCTGGGCGAGCATCGTCTCGGTGAACTTGTCCATCCGCGTGGCCGTCGTCGGGCCTGCCGGGCCGACCACTTCGTCACGTACCGGATCGACCGGGCCGACGTAGTAGATCACGCGGTTCGTGAAGTCGACCGGCAGCTTCTCGCCCTTCGCGAGCATGTCGGCGATGCGCTTGTGCGCGGCGTCGCGGCCCGTGAGCATCTTGCCCGACAGCAGCAGCGTCTGGCCCGGCGTCCAGCTCGCGACTTCTTCCGGCGTCAGCGTGTTCAGGTCGACGCGCTTGCTCGTTTCCGTGTTCGGTTCCCACTGGACCTTCGGCCACGCGTCGAGCGACGGCGCCTCGAGCTTCGCGGGGCCCGAGCCGTCGAGCACGAAGTGCGCGTGGCGCGTGGCCGCGCAGTTCGGGATCAGTGCGACCGGCTTCGACGCCGCGTGCGTCGGTGCGGCCATGATCTTCACGTCGAGCACGGTCGCGAGGCCGCCGAGGCCCTGCGCGCCGATGCCGAGCGCGTTGACCTTCTCGTGCAGTTCGACGCGCAGTTCCTCGACCCAGTCCTTCGGGCCGCGCGCGATGATTTCCTGGATGTCGATCGGCTCCATCAGCGATTCCTTCGCCATCAGCATCGCCTTTTCGGCGGTGCCGCCGATGCCGATCCCGAGCATGCCCGGCGGGCACCAGCCCGCGCCCATCGTCGGGACCGTCTTCAGCACCCAGTCGACGATCGAGTCGGACGGGTTCAGCATCACGAACTTCGACTTGTTCTCCGAGCCGCCGCCCTTCGCCGCGACCTGCACGTCGACCTTGTCGCCCGGCACGATCTCGTAGTGGATCACGGCCGGCGTGTTGTCCTTCGTGTTCTTGCGGGCGCCTTCCGGCGGATTGACGATCGATGCGCGCAGCACGTTGTCCGGGTGCGTGTAACCGCGGCGCACGCCTTCGTTGATCATGTCGGTGAGACCCATCGTCGCGCCGTCCCAGCGCACGTCCATGCCGACCTTCACGAAGATCGTGACGATGCCGGTGTCCTGGCAGATCGGGCGCTTGCCTTCCGCGCACATGCGGCTGTTCGTGAGGATCTGCGCGATCGCGTCCTTCGCGGCCGGGCTCTCTTCCAGCTCGTACGCGCGGCCGAGGGCCTGGATGTAGTCGAGCGGGTGGTAGTAGCTGATGTACTGCAGCGAATCCGCGATGCTCTGGATCAGGTCTTCCTGTTTGATGACGGTCATGGCTGAGACTCTGTGAGGACTGAGGGGAATACGTTTATGCGTTGGCGGCGGCTTCGACCGATTTGCGGGACACGGCCGGGGCGGGCACATGCGTCTCGTGGAAATGGGCCGGGTGCGTGTGGGTCGTCAGGCGGTCGACCCACGCCATCACGAGCGCCGACACGAGGAACGACACGTGGATGATCACCTGCCACATGATCGCGTGCGTCGTGTGCTGGTCGGGGTTGATGAAGGTCTTCAGCAGGTGGATCGACGAAATGCTGATCAGCGCCATCGACAGCTTGACCTTCAGCACGCCCGCGTTCACGTGGTCGAGCCACTCGGGCTCGTCGGGGTGGCCCTCGATGCCGAGGCGCGACACGAAGGTCTCGTAGCCGCCGACGATCACCATGATCAGCAGGTTCGAGATCATCACGACGTCGATCAGGCCGAGCACCGCGAGCATCACGCTGATCTCGTCGAGGCTCGTCGCGTGCGACAGCAGGTGCCAGACTTCCTTCAGAAACAGGAACACATAGACGGCCTGCGCGACGATCAGGCCCAGATAAAGCGGAACCTGGAGCCAGCGGCTCATGAAGATCAGCGCGGGCAGCGGGCGCAGGGGACGACGGGTGGAGCCGGGCGAATGCGGGGCAGACATGGTGGAGGGTCGGGCGCTGGGCGCAGGTATCGGGGGTAATCTTGAAAAGGCGCGCTATTGTAACGCGTCGGCCGGCGCGACTGCAGCGACGCGCCGGGGCTGCCGGGGACGGATCAGGACGCGGCGGCCGGCACGCGCTTCACGCGCAGGCTCGCGAGCACGATGCCGCTGACGACGCATGCGAGCGCGATGCCGTGCGCGAGCGTCGGGCGTTCGCCGAGGAATGCGATGCCGTACGCGGCGGCCGCGACCGGCAGCACCGCGCTGAACACGCCGGCGAGGCTGCCCGGCACGTGCCGGATACCTTTCATCCACAGCCAGAACGAGAAGATGCTGGCCGACAGCCCGTACCAGACGACGAGCGCCCACGTACCGGCCGGCACGCTCGCGTAATCGAAATGCCACAACGCCGTCGCGCCGAGCGGCAGCATCAGGCACAGGCCGAACAGATGCGTGTATGCGCAGATGTCGATCGGCGCGAGTGTCTGCGTGAGCCGGCGCGACAGGATCACGTAGATCGATTCGCAGCACACGGCGCCGAGGATCAGCAGGTTGCCGGTCAGCGAGCCGGCCGAGGTGCCGCCGGCGCCGTGCGCGGACGCGCTGCCTGCGCTGCCGTTGGCGAGGTTGATCGTCACGACGCCGGCGATCGCGAGCGCGATCGACACGAGCGCACGGCCGTTCGGTTTTTCACGCAGGATCAGCCACGCGAACAGCGCGACGATCGCCGGGATGGTGCTCGTGATCACGCCGGCCGCGACCGCGCTCGTGCGCTGCACGCCATTGAGCATCAGCAGCGTAAACATGAAGGTGCCGAAGAACGCCTGCAGGAACAGGTTCAGCCATTCCGCGCGCCGGACGGCACGCATCTTCACGGGGCTGAACAGCGGCCACAGCACGGCGATCGCGATCACGAAGCGCAGCGTGGCGAGGATGGCGACCGGGACGAAGACGACGATGGATTTGCCGATACCGACGTTGCTGCCGACAAACAGCATCGACAGGATGAGGAAGAGGGCGTAGCGATTCAAGCTGGAATCCGGGAGGCGAGTTCAGTTAGGATTGTAGGGTCGCGGTTGTAACAGCGTAAAGCAGACCGCAAGGCGCCGCCGCGCGGCGTGCGGAACGGCGGTGTCGCGTAAGTGACGGGTAAGTTCGAGCGCTTATCGTGGATATCGCCAGGCCGTACATCCACCGTCTTGTGACGTGGTGCGGCGCAGCATCGCGCGCAGCCTTCGGGCCGCGCGCGGGTGAGTGGGAGACAGCGGCGCGCAAGCGCCGGCCAAGACGCGGCGCGCACGATCGCGCCGCCATGCAGAGGATTCATGTTCACCAAGGGGTAGTCGATGTCTGCGATTGAATCGGTTCTTCACGAAACCCGTCAGTTTGCGCCGCCCGAGGCGCTCGAGAAGGCGGCGACCATTTCCGGCATGCCGGCCTACCGCGCGCTGGCCGCCGAAGCCGAGCAGGATTACGAAGGCTTCTGGGCGCGTCTCGCGCGCGAGGGCCTGACCTGGCACAAACCGTTCACCAAGGTGCTCGACGAGAGCAATGCGCCGTTCTACAAGTGGTTCGACGACGGCGAACTCAACGCGTCGTACAACTGCCTCGACCGTCACGTCGAAGCCGGCAACGGTGAACGCGTCGCGGTGATCTTCGAAGCCGACGACGGCACCGTCACGCGCGTCACCTATGCCGATCTGCTCGCTCGCGTGTCGCGCTTCGCGAATGCGCTGAAGAAACGCGGAATCGGCAAGGGCGATCGCGTCGTCATCTACATTCCGATGTCGATCGAAGGCATCGTCGCGATGCAGGCCTGCGCGCG
>NZ_CADFEF010000056.1:0-17659 GCF_902833125.1 Burkholderia sp. BCC1640
ATCACCAGCCACCCACCAGGCCCGGTGACAACACCCCCCGGATCATGACTGCGACTGGGGGCGAGAATCATGCCGGGCCTGGCTGGCCAAAGCCCCGATTATCGGGGCACGAAGATAGTAACGGGGCGACGTGGAATCAGGCCGCGAGCGGCGCGCCGAGGAAGTCGCCGAAGGCCGCGTAGAAGCCCGCCGCGTTGTCCCACGGGATCATGTGGCCGGCGTCGGGCACGCGCACGTGCCGCATCGACGGTGTCGCGTGCTGCAATTCAGCGACGTCGTCGTCGCGCACCACGTCGCCGCGCTCGGCCGTGATCAGCAGGGACGGCACGGTCAGTCGTGCGGCATCCGCGTGGAAGTCGTCGGTGTGGAAGCCTTCGTACGACGCGCGCACCGCTCGCTCGTCGCACGTGTGCAGCCATTCGGCGCGCAATTGCAGTTCGGCGTCGGTCCAGGTCGGACAGAACGCGCGCATCCCTTCGGCGTCGGTGCCGGCGCGCGCGAGCGTCATCGAGTCGATGTACCACGGCAGCTTGCCCGGATAGTCGCGGCGGTTCGGGCCCGACACCGGCGGATCGACGAGCACGACCGACTCGAGACCGCCGATGTCGCGCCGCGCCGCGCGCGCGGCGATCCGCGCGCCCATCGAATGGCCGACGAGGCTCGTGCGCGGCAGGCCGAGCGCGGCGATGAGCGCCGCGACGTCGTCGGCCTGCGCGTCGAGGCCATAGTCGAGCGACGGCGACGCGTCGGACAGCCCGCGACCGCGCACGTCGAGCACATAGGTGTCGAACGCCGCACCGAACACTTCGCCGACGAAGCCCCACGTGATCGCGGGGCTCGTGATGCCAGGAATCAGCACGATGGCGGGTCGCGACGCGCGCGCGCCTGTCGCGCCGCCGTAGCGCAGGTAGTGCTGGCGGATGCCGTTCGCGCGGACGTTTGCGCCGTACAGGAAAGTCGAGGACATGGACAGGCTCCGAAGTAGCGGGGGGTTCAGTACGCGCCGGACAGCAGCGCGCCGGCGCCCGGCACGACCGGTTCGAGATCGAGTTCGCGCAGCATCGCGTAGGTCGTCGCGATCGCGGCCGTGATCACGGGCTTGCCCGTCATCGCCTCGACTTTCGCAACAGCCGGCAGCGACGGCATCTGCACGCACGCCGACAGCACGATCGCATCGGCGTCCTGGTACGGCAGCGTCTTCACGATGTCGGGCAGGCGTGCCGGGTCGTGGCGGCCGACGTCGAGGTTGTCGGGAATCTCGAGCGCGCGATACGCGATCACCTCATAGCCTTCGTTGCGGATGTAATCGACCACGAGTTCGGTCAGCGGCAGCATGTACGGCGCGACCACCACGATGCGCTTCGCGCCGATTACCTTCAAGGCGTCGACGAGCGCGCCCGCGCTCGTCAGCACCGGCGCCTGCGCGCCGTTGTCGGCCGTGTGTTTCGTGAGGCGCGCCTGCGACACGCGGTGATAGCCGCGGCCCATCGCCATGATCGCGACGAGGCACGCGTAGCCGAGCACGTCGACGCGCGCATCGCTCAGCTCCACCGCGCAGCGGTCGGATTCGGCATCCATCGCCGCGAGTTCTTCCTTGACGACCTTCTTCATCCGCATCCGGCTCGAGTGATACGTGAAGCGCTCGGGCCGGATCGCCTCGCGCAACCGCAGCATCGCGGGAATCTCGGTTTCCATCGTCGTGTTGGAACTCGGCACGATCTGGCCGATGCGGTAGGTCTTGCTCATGACGGGAGGCTCCGTGTCGGTAAGGGTGGGGCGGCACGCTGGCGCGAGATCGCCTGATTTCGAGCAAAGTCTAGTGTGTACATTTGAAAATGGCAATGGATCAAAATGATCGCCGTTCGGCAATGATCATTTGTGAGTGCGTAAATTTGAGGGAGCATTGGTGTTTTCCCGGATGATTGAATCGCCGACAACAATCCGCTTGTTCTGAATAAATTGAGTGTGTACGCTACATAGACGCCATTCAATTCGCCCGTTCTCCGTGCCGCGTTCGGCGACGGGCTCACGATCAGGAGATCCGCATGAGCAAACCACGTATCGCAATCATCGGCGCCGGTCTCGGCGGCACGGCCGCCGCGGCGCTTCTGCAGCGCCGCGGCTACGACGTCGCGCTGTACGAGCAGGCGCCGGCGTTCTCGCGCCTCGGCGCGGGCATTCATCTCGGCCCGAACGTGATGAAGATCATGCGGCGCATCGGGTGCGAGGACGCGCTGGAGACGATGGGCTCGCATCCGGATTACTGGTACAGCCGCGACTGGCGGACGGCCGACGTGTTGTCGCAGATTCCGCTCGGCGACTACGCGCGCAAGACCTACGGCGCGAGCTACCTGACCGTGCATCGCGGCGATTTCCATGCGCTGATGACGCAGGCGGTGACGCCCGGCACGATCCGCTTCGGCAAGCGGCTCGCATCGGTGGAGGACACCGGCGACGCGGTGCGTCTGACGTTCGCCGACGGCAGCGCCGAGACGGCCGACATCGTGATCGGCGCGGACGGCGTGAATTCGCGGATCCGCGAGCATCTGCTCGGTGCGGAGCCGCCGCGCTATACGGGCTACGTCGCGCATCGCGCGGTGTTCCCGGCATCGCTGCTCGGCAACAAGCCGTACGACATGTGCGTGAAGTGGTGGTCGGAGGATCGTCACATGATGGTCTACTACGTGACCGAGAAGCGCGACGAGTACTACTACGTGACCGGCGTGCCGCAGGCCGAGTGGCCGGAAGGCGTGTCGATGGTCGACAGCAGCCGCGATGAAATGCGCGAGGCGTTCGCGGGTTTCCATGCCGACATCCAGCATCTGATCGACGTGTCGCCGTCTATCACCAAGTGGCCGCTGCTCGAACGCGACCCGCTGCCGTTGTGGAGCCGCGGCCGCCTCGTGCTGCTCGGCGATGCGTGCCATCCGATGAAGCCGCACATGGCGCAGGGCGCGGCGATGGCGATCGAGGATGCGGCGATGCTCACGCGCTGTCTCGACGAAGTCGGCATCGGCGATCACGCGGGTGCGTTCGCGCTGTATGAGGCGAATCGCGCGGCGCGTGCGTCGAAGGTGCAGCTCGTGTCGCACAACAACACGTGGCTGCGCACCAACGAGGATCCGTCGTGGGTGTTCGGCTACGACGTGTTCGACGTGCCGCTCGTGTCACCGTCACCGTCGCGCGGCAACGTGGCGGCCGTTGCCTGACGCGCGCGCGGTGTCCGCGCCGGATGCCGCGCCGCCATATCGTCGATCGACGCGGCGGCACGCGCGCATTTCGGCGTGTTATACGTCGGCGTTGCGCGCGATGCCGGCTGTCGCGAGTCGGCGGCCGTGCCCGCCGCCGGCCCCAGGCCTCGGCCCGCCGGTCTTCCGGCCCGCGCCCCGCATTCCGGATCCATTCATGTCCCATCCCGCTTCTCCGTCGCGGCCGCTCGCGTTTCGCGTGAACGGCACGCCGCTCACGTTCGACGCAGCCGCGCCCGACGCGCCGCTGCTGCTGATTCTGCGCAACGACTGCGCGCTCAATGGCCCGAAGTACGGCTGCGGGTTCGGCCAGTGCGGTGCATGCACGGTGCTGGTCGACGGGCAGGCGACGCGCGCGTGCGTCGTGCCGGCCGCCGCCGCACATGGGCGCGACGTGACGACGCTCGAAGGGCTCGGCTCGCGCGCCGCGCCGCATCCGATCCAGCGCGCGTTCATCGACGAGCAGGCCGCGCAGTGCGGCTATTGCCTGAACGGGATGATCATGAGCACGAAAGCGCTGCTCGACCGCAATCCGTTGCCGGACGATGCGACGATTCGCGACGCGTTGCGCTTCAATCTTTGCCGCTGCGGCACGCACCTGGAGATCATCCGCGCGGTGCATCGGGCCGCGCGCTATCTGCGGGATGACGGCGATGAAGCATGACCCGAGCGTGCCCGCGCAGCCCGAAACCGATGCGGACGATGTGCGATGCGATGAAGTGGCGGCCGGTTCGGCGCGGCGTGCGGATGACACGGCGTGCACGCATCGCGGGCGCTACGAGTGGCCGATCGGCGATACGCGCGCGCAGGCGTCGTTCGATGTCGAAACAAGGACCACCGCCGATGGCCGGATGACGACGTGGCGCTATCGCGCGCAGGCCGGTGCGACGGCGGATGCGCGGCGCGCGATGGCGGAGGG
This sequence comes from Burkholderia sp. BCC1640, assembly GCF_902833125.1. Classification (NCBI taxonomy): domain Bacteria; kingdom Pseudomonadati; phylum Pseudomonadota; class Betaproteobacteria; order Burkholderiales; family Burkholderiaceae; genus Burkholderia; species Burkholderia sp. BCC1640. The sequence goes on from NZ_CADFEF010000056.1 coordinate 4,168, forward strand.
CGGGGCGTTGACGCCATCTTCGCCGTTCGTCTATCGACATGCGCAGACGTCGATCGAGATGGCCGACATCCACCACGCGATTCCCGGCCATGCGCACGCGTTCGCGCGCGAATCGTTCATCGACGAGCTGGCCGGTGCGCTGAAGCGCGATCCGGTCGCATTGCGTCTGCAGCATCTTGATGCGTCGCGCGATGCAGGGCCGCGCGAGATTATCCGGATGGTCAGCGAACGCGCCGCGTGGGGCGAACCGGCGACGGTGCACGTATCCGACCGCTTGAACGGACGCGGCTTTGCATTCGACGGGGCCGGTGCGCCCGATGCGTCGTCCGGGGACGAAAACGTGCAAGCCGATGCGGGTCGCGACAACGCCCCGCACTGGTCCGCGTGGGTCGTCGATCTCGACGTCGATCGTGCGACGGGCGAGGTCGCGGTGCGCCGCGTCGTCGCCGGACAGGGCGCCGGCAATCCCGGGCGGGCGTCGATGGCGGGCTTGCCCGCATGGCAGATCGAGGCGACGATTTCGCGCGTGATGGGCGCGCGGCTGTCCGCGCGGCCGGCGCATGACGAGACCGGCGGCGATGTCGCGCCGGATGCGATCGCGCATGAACTCGTCGCGTTCGACGACGCCGCGCCGGGCGCGGATCGCGCCCGCTCGCTGTCGGCGTACGATGCGCAACGGATCGAGCAGGCGGCCGCGCCGGCCGCGGCCGCAATCGCGAACGCGCTGCATGACGCGACGGGCGTGCGTTTTCGCGCGCCGCCGTTCGATGCCGCGCGCATTCGCGAGGCGCTGGCTCGGCCGGCACCGGTGGATTCAGGCGAGAGCCATTCCGGCACGTCGCGCCGTGCGTCGTCGCGCTGGCGCCGCTGGCTCGCTGGCGGTGGCGGTGGCGCGGGCGGGGTGATCGGCGGGCTGATCGGGCTCGCGTGCGCGATTCTGCCGGGCCCGGCACCGATCGCGCCGATCGCATCGGGCGGTGCGGACGGCGCGATGTGGAGCGCGGCGACGCTCGAACGCGGTCGCCTGATCGCGCTCGCCGGCGATTGCGCGGTCTGTCATACCGCGCCGGGCGGTGCGCCCAACGCGGGCGGTCTCGCGCTCGACACACCGTTCGGCACGATCTACACGACCAACATCACGCCCGATCCGGAAACCGGCATCGGCGCATGGTCGTATCCGGCGTTTGCGCGTGCGATGCGCGAAGGCATCGGCCGCGACGGCTCGCATCTGTATCCGGCGTTTCCGTACACCGCGTTCGCGAAGCTGAGCGAGCCCGACCTGCTCGCGCTCTATGCCTATCTGATGTCGCGGCCGCCGGTGACGCATGCACCGCCGAAGACGAAGCTGCCGTTCCCGCTCGACCAGCGGCGCCTCGTCGCCGGATGGAACTGGCTGTTTCACGACGCGCGGCCGTTCGCGCCGGACCCGGCGCGCTCCGCGACATGGAATCGCGGCAAGTATCTGGTCGACGGCGCCGCGCACTGCGGCGCTTGCCATACGCCGCGCAACGCATTCGGCGCGGAACAGGGCGGGCGCGCGTACCTGGCCGGCGGCGAGGCCGAGGGATGGGTCGCTCCGCCACTCGTCGCGTCGCCGGCGTCACCGGTGCCGTGGACCGAAGACGCGCTGTTCGACTACCTGCGCACCGGTTTCTCCGCGCAGCACGGCGTCGCGGCTGGGCCGATGGCACCGGTGGTCGCGGGGCTCGCGGCGCTGCCCGAATCGGACGTTCGGGCGATCGCGCATTATCTGACGTCGCTGTCGCCGCCCGTCGATGCGGCCGTGGCGGCCGACACGGCGACCCGCCGTGCGCACGGTGCGGAAGCCGTCGCGACGCTCGGCCTCGAGAGCGGTCGGCGCGCGTTCGATGCCGCGTGCGCGGTGTGTCACTCGGAATCGGGCGGGGTCGGGCATTTCGGCGTGCGTCCGCTGATGGGGCTCAACACGAGCGTCAGCCAGGCCGCGCCCGACAACCTGCTGCGTGTGCTGCACGACGGGATCGACCATCCGGCCACCGACGCGCTCGGCTACATGCCGGGTTTCCGCGACGCGTTCGACGACCGGCAGATGGCCGAGCTTGCTGCGTACATCCGCGCGCGCTACGCGCCCGGTCAACCGGCGTGGCGAAACCTGGAGGAAGCCTCGGCGAGAATCAGGCAGGCACGCTCGCACTGACCGGCGCACGTGAAGAAGCAGTACGGCGGCCGGAGAAAAAGCGACACACGGGGCAACGCCGGGCGCGCCGCGGCCTCGTAAATCTTGCCGCGGACACCCATCGTTTAACCATTCGAAACAATGTGTTCATCGAAAAGGGCATGATCTCCGGCAATCGGGCAGGCATACTGTCGCCTATGTTGCTCAATGCCGTCGAATCGACGTGCGCTTGCCCCCATGTCCATCCCTGTACCTTTTCGATCCCTGCGAGGGTTGACCATCGCGGCCGCTGCATGCTTGCTCGCCGCGTGTTCGACCGCCTCCGACGTGACCACGACGTCGAACCCGAACGTCTTCACTGTGACGACGCGCACGCTCGGCATGTCGACGACGTGGGCCGACGCCCATGAAAAAGCCGTCAACGAAGCGACCAACTACTGCACGCAGCGCGGCATGCGCGCGAGCCTGAAGCAGGAGTCGGTGACCGGCGGCCGCCGCGTCGACGCGCGCTCGGAACTCGCGTTCGAGTGCCATCCGACCTTCGAGACGGCGTCGAACCCGCGCGGATAAGCGCCGTGTCGCCCGCGCGGCCGTGGCCTCCACACCCGTGCTGCTCCGGAAGCGAATCGACCCGCGATGCCGTTGACGGGCATCGCGGGCCGACGCACGTCCGTCGGTCGCGTTACGCGGGTTGCGCCTCGTACAGCTTCACGCACGCGGAGAAGTCGAGCGTGCCGAGCCCCTGCTGGCTCATCGACTGATAAAGCTGCTGCGCGAGCGCACCCATCCATACCGGCTGCCGTGCGCTGCGCGCGGCTTCGGTCGCGAGCCCGAGATCCTTCAGCATCAGGTTCGCGGCGAAACCGCCCGAGTAGCCGCGCGCGGCGGGCGCCGCGTCGTTCACGCCCGGGTATGGGTTATACGCGTCCGAGCTCCAGCAGCGGCCGGTCGACGTGTTGATGATGCCGGCCAGCACGGCCGGATCGATGCCGAGCGCGGCGCCGAGCGCCATCGCTTCCGACACGCCCATCATCGAGATTCCGAGCAGCAGGTTGTTGCAGATCTTCGCGATCTGCCCGGTGCCCGTGCCGCCGCAATGCACGACGTTCTTCCCCATGTCGAGCAGCACCGGGCGGATGCATTCGAACAGCGCGCCTTCCGCGCCGACCATGAAGGTCAGCGTGCCGGCCTGCGCGCCGCCGGTGCCGCCCGACACCGGCGCATCGGCGAGCGGGAAGTCGCGCTGCGCGGCGGCGTCGGCCAGCGCGCGCACGGTGTCCGGATCGATCGTGCTGCAGTCGACGAACGTCGCGCCGGCGCGCGCGCCGGCCAGCACGCCGTCGTCGCCGAGATAAACCGCGCGCACGTGCTGCGCGGCCGGCAGCATCGTGATCACCAGCGATGCGCGGGCGGCCGCGTCACGCGGCGATGCGGCCGCCGTCGCGCCCGCCCGCACGGCGGTGTCGACCGCGTTCGCGTCGAGATCGAATACCGTCAGCGTGTGGCCGGCCTTGAGCAGGTTGGCGGCCATGGGGCCGCCCATGTTGCCGAGTCCGATGAATGCAATTTCCATGTACAGGCTCCTGTGTCGACCGGACTTGGCGCTTTAGCGCTTGGTCCGGTCCCATGCTTCGCGCTCAGCGCAACGCGATCGTCGTGTTCACGCCGCCGGCCGTCGCGTCGTCGTCGAACCAGCGTGCGGTGACCGTCTTCGTCTGCGTGTAGAACTGCACGACCTGCTTGCCGTACGGGCCGAGATCGCCGAGCTTCGAGCCGCGCGAGCCGGTGAAGCTGAAGTAGGGGACCGGCACCGGAATCGGGATGTTGATGCCGACCTGACCGACGTCGATCTCGCTCTGGAACTTGCGCGCGGCCGCGCCGCTCTGCGTGAACAGGCCGACGCCGTTGCCCATCGGGTTCGCGTTGACGAGCGCGATCGCGTCGTCGAGCGTGTCGGCTTCGAGCACGACCACCACCGGCCCGAAGATTTCTTCCGTGTAGATCGACATGTCGGTCGTCACGCCCGAGAAGATCGTCGGGCCGACGAAGTTGCCGTGCTCGTAGCCGGGCACCGTCACGTCGCGGCCGTCGAGCAGCAGCGTCGCGCCTTCCTTCACGCCCGCGTCGATCAGCGACAGGATGCGCACCTTCGCCGCCTTCGACACGACCGGGCCGACGTCCGTGCCGGCTTCCGCGCCGGCGTTGACCTTCAGCGCCTTCGCCTTTTCGACCAGATCGGGCAGCCAGTCGCGCGCCTTGCCGACCAGCACCACGACCGACGTCGCCATGCAGCGCTGGCCGGCCGCGCCGAAGCCGGCGCCGACCAGCGCGTTGATCGACTGCTCGCGATGCGCATCCGGCAGCACGACCGCGTGATTCTTCGCGCCCATCATCGACTGCACGCGCTTGCCGTGCTGGCTGCCGAGGTTGTACACGTGCGTGCCGACGCGCGTCGAGCCGACGAACGAGATCGCCTTGATGTCCGGGTGCGTGCAGAGGCGATCGACCACCGTCTTGCCGCCGTGCACGACGTTCAGCACGCCCTTCGGCACGCCGGCCTCGATCGCGAGCTCGACGAGCTGCATCGTCGACAGCGGATCCTGCTCGGACGGTTTCAGCACGAACGTGTTGCCGCACACGATCGCCATCGGGAACATCCACAGCGGGATCATGCCGGGGAAGTTGAACGGCGTGATGCCCGCGCACACGCCGATCGGCTGGCGCAGCGTGTAGGTGTCGACGCCGCCCGCGACGTTCTCCGCGAACTCGCCTTGCTGCAGCGTGCCGATCGAGCATGCGTGCTCGACCACTTCGAGGCCGCGGAAGATGTCGCCCTGCGCATCGGGCAGCGTCTTGCCCTGCTCGGCCGTCAGCGTGTGCGCGATCCGTTCGAGATTGCGGCGCACCAGATCCTGGAACTTCAGCATGATGCGCAGCCGCGCGCCGATCGGCGTCGTCCTCCAGGTCTGGAACGCGCGCTGCGCGGACGCGATCGCGGCATCGACCTCGTCGAGCGTCGCGTACGGCACGCGGCCGATCACTTCCTGCGTCGCGGGGTTGACGATGTCGCCCCATTCGGCGCTTTGCGAATCGACGAACGCGCCGTCGATCAGCAGCTTGGCGGTGGGCAGGGCGAGGGTGGTCTGGGGAACTGCGGCGTTCATGGAACTCTCCGGAAACGGTGGTGCGAAGAAAATGGGTGCCCTGCGTCCGTCGCGCGTTCGGCCACGGCGGACGGCAGGTCGAATGGAAACCGGGTAAGGACGGGCCGGCGGGCGTCGATGCGTTACGTCCGTGCCGGACGCATCAGTGCGGTGCACGCGAGCGCGAATACGCCGAAGCCGACGAGGTACGCGATCACGTAGTGCGGCTGGCCGCCGCCCGCTTTGAGCAGCGACGTCGCGATCATCGGCGCGAAGCCGCCGCCGATCACGCCGGCGAGCTGCACCGACAGCGAGATGCCGCTGTAGCGGATCTCCGCCGGGAACTGCTGCGCGAACAGCAGCGACTCCGGTGCATAAAGAATCGGGAACACGACGCCGAGGCCGAGCACGATCGCCCACCATGCGTACGACGTCTGCTGCGTGCCGAGCATCATGAAGAACGGCGCGGCGAACGCGCACATCAGCACGAGGCCGATCGCGAACATCCGGCGCTGGCCGATGCGGTCGCTCAGATGCCCGCACAGCGGCATCGTGACGAGCGACAGCGCCGCCCCGGCCGTGATCGCGTGCAGCATGTCGGCCTTCGGCAGGTGCAGCTGCTGCGTCGCATAGGCGAGCGCGAACGTGACGACCATGTAGAACCACGTGTTCTCGGCGGCACGCGCGCCGACGATCGTCAGCACCTCGCGCGGATGGCGGCGCAGCGCGGCCGTCACCGGCGACTTCTCGGCCTTGCCCTGGCGCTGCATCTTCTCGAAGTCCGGCGACTCCGGCACCTTCGCGCGGATGAACCAGCCGAGGCCGACCAGCGCGATGCTCGCGAGGAACGGCACGCGCCAGCCCCACGACAGCATGTCGGCTTCCGGTAGCGCGGCCACCGCGGCCATCGCGACCGACGACAGGATCAGCCCGAGCCCGACGCCCGTCTGCGGCAGGCTGCCGAACAGCCCCTTGCGGCCCTTCGGCGCGTGCTCGACGGCCATCAGCACCGCGCCGCCCCATTCGCCGCCGACCGCCATCCCCTGCAGGAAGCGCATCGCGATCAGCAGGGCGGCAGCCCAGTAGCCGATGCGGTCGTACGACGGGATCAGCCCGATGATCATGCTCGGCACGCCCATCAGCAGCAGCGTGATCATCAGCATCGACTTGCGGCCGATGCGGTCGCCGAAGTGGCCGAACACGATGCCGCCCATCGGCCGCCCGATGAAGCCGACCGCGAACGTGCCGAACGCGGCGAGCGTGCCGACGACGGGGTCCAGCGACGGGAAGAAGATGCGGTTGAACACGAGCGCGGCGGCGGTGCCGTAGAGGAAGAAGTCGTACCACTCGATCGTGGTGCCGGCCATGCTGGCCCAGCCGGCCAGCAGGTAGTGCCTCGCGGTGCGGGCGGGGGCCGGCGTCGCGACGGCGGCATGCTCATCGAGGGTGGATCGCGTCTGCATGGTGTCTCCGTATTTATTGCCCGCGGCTCATGGTCCGCAGGTCACGGTCGAGTATAGTTATGCGTGGATCCACGATGTACCGACAAGAAAACCGGTTGGATGTGCATTTATGCATATCGACGGCCGGCCCGGAGACTCCTGCCCTTTTTCCCGCCGATGCGACACGCCACCGAGCCGGTTTCCGGCAACCTGAACTGGGACGACCTGCGCTTCTTCCTCGAAGTCGCCCGCACGCAGCGCGCGAGCGGGGCGGCGAAGCGTCTCGGCGTCGACTACACGACGGTCGCGCGGCGCATTCGCGCGCTCGAGGCCGCGATGGGCACGCTGCTGTTCGACAAGTCGCGCTCCGGCGGCTTCACGCTGACGGCCGAGGGGCAGCGGCTCGTCGCGTATGCGGACGCGATGGAGACGACCGTGCAGTCCGCGTGCGACCAGGTCGCCAATACCGGCGAGGCGCTGTCGGGCCACGTGCGGATCGGGTCGACCGAAGGGTTCGGCTGCTTTTTCCTCGCGCCGCAGCTGGCGCGGTTTCGCGTCGCGCATCCGCACGTGACGGTCGATCTGCTGCCGGTCCCGCACTTCGTCAACCTGCCGAAGCGCGAGGCCGACCTGGCGATCACGCTCGAGCGGCCCGAACGCGGGCCTTACGTGGTCACGAAGCTGTGCGACTACCAGTTGCGGCTCTATGCGACGCGCGACTATCTGGCGAACCACGCGCCGATCACGTGCACCGACGATCTCGCGCGGCATGCGTTCATCAGCTACGTCGACGATCTCGCGTTCAGCAGCGAGCTGCTGTATCTGGAGCGCGCGGTGCCCGGCGCGACCGCCGGATTGCGCACGACGAGCGTGATCGCGCAGGTGTTCGCGGCGCTGCAGGGCGGCGCGCTCGCGATCCTGCCGTGCTTCATGGCGGCCACGCAGCCGGCGCTGGTGCCGGTGCTGCCGGACGACGTGGTCGTCACGCGGTGCTTCTGGCTGACGTGTCGCGAGGACCTGCGCAAGCTGCGCCGCGTGACGGCGCTATGGGATTACCTGCGCGCGGCGGCGGACGCGAATCGGGCATTGCTGATGGGGAAGTCGGAGCAGGTGCGATTCGTCGGCGATTGAGCGCGGCGGTGCGTCACGGGCGATTCGTCCCGTGTTGATCGGCGGCGACGACGAACGTAACCGGGCCGCGGTGACGACCCGGACGTTCATGTCGTCATCGCGATCCGGGCACGCGGCCGTGCGTCAACCCGGACAGCCGAGCCGATCGGCGAGTTCGTGCAGGTTCTTGACGTCGAAATCCCACGCGCCGTCGGCTTTCAGATCCGTCGTCTGGTTCGGCCCGTGTTCGGTCGGCCGCAGCACGAACGCGGTCGCGAGCCCCAGTTGCCGCGCGGCGGCCAGATCACCGTTGTGCGCGGCGACCAGGCACAGCTCGGCCGGCTCGACGCCGAGAATCTCGACCGCTTCGGTGTAGACCTTCGGCGACGGCTTGTACGCGTGCGCGACTTCGGCGCCGAGAATCGCGTCCCACGGCAGGCCGCCGTGTTTCGCGACGTCGACCATCAGCCGGATGTTGCCGTTCGACAGCGGCGCGATGATGTAGCGCTGTTTCAGCCGCTGCAGCGCCGCGACGGAATCGGGCCATGGATCGAGCCGGTGCCACGCGAGGTTGAGCGCGTCGATCTCCGCGTCGGGCACGCCGTCGATCCCGTAGCGGTCGAGCGTGCGCACGAGGTTCTCGCGATGCAGCACGTCGAGCCGCACGTAGCGCCTGCGCCCGCTGCGGATTTCCTCCATCGACGGCGCATATTCGCGGCGCCATGTATCGGCGAATTCGAACGGATCGCGATCCGGCGCATGGCGCGCCAGGAACGTGGCGGCTTCGCGCGCGACGCCGTTTCTCCAGTCGACGATCGTTCCGAACACGTCGAAAACGAGCGCCTTGATGTCGGCAGGGTTCGTCATGGGATTCCGTGAAGGTCGGTCGAGGGAGGCGCGATGCGCGGCGTGGCGACACGCGTGACGCCGGTTCGAACGACATTGAAGCACGTATCCGTGAACGTGGCTGGCCGTGCGGCATCGAAGGTGCCTGGAGGAGGGCAGCCACGGCATCCGACGCGGATCCTGGGGCCGCGCCGGAGACGGCTTACCCGTCGGACAGCGACCACGTGGTGTAGATCGCGTTGTTGCCCGCCCGGGCCGACCGGCTCGGGCGGGTCAAGTCACGCAACGCGCGCTTGCGGCCGCGACGCGCGTCGGGTTCGCGCCGGAATCAGCTCTTGTCGTACGCGAACTGGATGCCCGCGGTGCCGCCAGTTTCGATGAACAGTTTCATGAACGCGGGAACGGTTTCGCTGCGCGCCCAGTCGCGCTGCAGTTCGCAGAACAGCTGCGCGACGCTGATCATCTGGCCGCCGGCCTGCTCGATGCGACGCAGTGCGGCCTCGTGCGCGGCGACCGACGTGCCGCCGACCGCGTCGACGACCACATAGACTTCATAGCCGGCCTTCAGCGCGTCGAGTGCCGGGAAGGTCAGGCAGGCCTCGGTCCACAGCGCGGTCATGATGAGTTTCTTGCGGCCGGCGGCCTCGACGGCCTTGCGGAACTCGACGTCTTCCCACGAGTTGATGCTGGTGCGGTCGTAGGTCGGATAGCCTTCGAGCGCGGCGCGCAATTGCGGGATCGGCGGCTTGTTCAGGCCGGTCTTCACGTTGACGGTCGAGTGGACGATCGGCAGGTTGTACGTGACCGCGGCCTTCGATGCGCCGACGATGTTGTTGATCAGCAGCTGGCGATCCATCGACGCGATGGAGTTCACCTGGACCGGCTGGTAATCGATGACGATGAACGCCGCGTTCTGCGGGGTGAGCAGGTGGTCGTTCGCCGGATCGCGAATCGGTTCGCTTGCCATGGTTATCTCCAGAAACAAGGCAGGAAGTGAGAGAAATCCCGACGGTCCAGGGTAGGGCTGCCGCGGCGTCGGGATCGCCGTCGCGGCGGTGCGCCCGTGCCGTCGCAGACGTCCGATGTGATCGCACGGCGGGCGAATGCTGCTGGCCTGGCCATCGAATAAAGATGCTATTCGCGCAACAACCGGGTTTCCAGCCCCTTAGAATGCCGTCAGTGTTCTATGGATGGAACAATCATGGATGACCTGAACGACCTCTACTATTTCGTGAAGGTGGTCGAGCACGGCGGATTCACGCAGGCGGGGCGGGCACTGGATGTCCCGAAGTCGACGCTGAGCCGGCGCATCGCCGCGCTCGAAGCGCAATACGACGTGCGGCTGCTGCAGCGGACCACGCGTCATTTCACGGTCACGGAAACCGGCCGCGAATTCTACGAGCGCTGCCTCGCGGTGCTGGTCGAAGCCGACGCCGCGCGCGAGGTGATCGAGCGCCGGCACGCGGAGCCGCGTGGGATCGTCCGGGTGAGCTGCCCGACAGCACTGCTCGAATATCGCGTGAGCGAACTCATCGCGCGCTTCATGGCGATCCATCCGGCGGTGCACGTACATCTCGAGGCGACGAACCGCCGCGTCGACCTGTTGAGCGAAGGCTTCGACCTGGCGCTGCGCGTGCGTTTTCCGCCGCTGGAAGACAGCGACCTCGTGATGCGGATCCTGGGCGACAGCCCGCAGCGGCTGGTGGCCGCGCCGCAGTGGCTGAACGGGCGCGCCGTGCCGACCGAACCGGCCGAGCTGGGCGGCGAGCCGAGCCTCGACTGGGGGCCGGCGCGGCATCATGCGTGGCAGCTGGTCGGGCCGAACGGCGAGCAGGCGCAACTGCGCCATCACCCGCGCTACATCTCCGACGACATGCACGCGTTGCGCGACGCGGCGATGCACGGCGTCGGCATCGTGCAACTGCCGTGCATGGTCGTCGAGGATGCCTTGCGCGACGGCACGCTGATCGACGTGCTGCCGGGGTGGGCGCCGAAGGGCGGCGTGATTCACGCAGTGTTCCCGTCGCGGCGCGGGCTCCTGCCGCGCGTGCGGCTGCTGATCGACTTCCTCGCCGAACATATCCGCAAGGACTGACGGCGGCGTAATAATCAGACGAATCGGGTTCCGGCGACCGGCCGGCCGCGACCGCGCGTAAGCCCTGATGCGCAGGGACGCGCAGGGCTGCACGGATTGGTATTAAATGTACTTTGGTGCGCATCAGGGGCGCACCGGAATGGGGACGCACCGGGGGCACGACGTAATCCCGGTGCGGAAAACGGCACGAAGCATCGCTAACGAATCGGGCGCATCAGACCCGGTCGAACTGACGGCAGGATTCATGTCGAATACCGAACCGCAAAGTTCTCGCTACAGCCTCGGCCTCGCAGCGGAAGTGCTCGCATCCGAGCAGAGCGTGCTGAGGCTGATCACGCGCAACACACCGCTGCCGGAACTGCTCGTCGAGGTATGCCGGCGCGCCGAGGCGCTGCTCGGCGACGGCGCCTCGTGCACGATCCTGCTGCTCGACGCGGACGGCGTGCACGTGCGCGTCGGCGCCGCGCCGTCGCTTCCCGCGCAGTACAGCGCGGCGATCGACGGAGCGTCGATCGGTCCCGCCGCGGGCTCGTGCGGCACGGCGATGTACGAGCGCCGGATGGTCGCCGTCGACGACATCGAAACCGATCCGCTGTGGGCCGACTTTCGTTCGTTCGCGTTGCCGTTCGGCCTGCGCGCGTGCTGGTCGGTGCCGTTTCTGGACGAAGCGGGCACCGTGCTCGGCGCGTTCGCCGTCTATCACCGGACGCCGCGCCGGCCCACCGACACGGAAACCGACCTGTTGCGCGACATCGGCAACAGCGTCGGCCTCGCGGTGCACCAGGACTGGATCGCGCGGCAGCTCGTGCGCAGCGAGGAACATCACCGCCTGGTCGTCAACAGCCTGAACGAAGGGATTCTCGTCGTGTCGCCCGACGGCGTGGTGGTCGCGAGTAATCCGAGCGCGAACCGGATGATGCGCGTGAAGGGCGATCTCGTCGGCCGCCGGTTGTCGACGGTGATCCTGTACAAGCTGTACGAGGACGGCACGCCGATCGCGCCCGACGACTGGCCGAGCCGGCGCGCGTTCACCACGGCGATGCCTCAGCTCGACTACTCGGTCGGCTTCGGGCTCGCCGATGGCGACGTCATCTGGGTGCGCGGCAACGCGGTGCCGATCGTGAAGCCGGGCGAGTCGCAACCCGAATCGGTGCTGGTGTCGTTTCACGACATCGGCCCCGTGCGCGAGGCGCAGCAGCAGCTGCGCTACCTGGCGACGCGCGACGCGCTGACGGGCCTCTACAACCGGCGCTGGCTCTCCGACCGGATGCGCGAGCTGTTCGGCGCGCGCGATGCGGCGGCCGGGCCTGCGCGTGTCGCGATCCTGTTCATCGATCTCGTCGGCTTCAAGAAGGTCAACGACACGGCCGGGCACGACGCCGGCGACGCGCTGCTGCGCAGCGTCGCGGCGCGCCTCGCGGCGTGCGCGGGCGGGCGCCACGCGCTCACGCGCGTCGGCGGCGACGAGTTCGTGATCCTCGTCGACGACTGCGACGATCCCGACGCGCTCGCCGTGCTCGCGCGCGAGGTGATCGATACGATCGCGAAGCCGTTCGAGATCGCGAACAACGAGTACTGGCTCGGCGTGTCGATCGGGATCAGCGTCGCGCCGCGCGACGGCGACGACGCGGCCACGCTGATGCGCAATGCCGATTCCGCGATGTACGACGCGAAGCAGCGCGGCCGCAACCACTTCACGTTCTTCACCGCGCAGTTGAACCTGCGCCTGCAGCGCCGCTTCGCGATCGAGCAGTCGCTGCGGCGCGCGATCGCCTCGGATGCGCTGCGGCTCGCCTATCAGCCGGTCGTCGACGCGCGCAGCGGCCGCACGGTCGGCGCCGAAGCGCTGCTGCGCTGGACGAGCCCCGAGCTCGGGCCGATGTCGCCGGCGGAATTCATCCCGGTCGCGGAAGATACCGGGCTCATCGTCGCGATCGGCCAGTGGGTGCTCGAAACGGCCTGCCGGCAAGCCGCCGAATGGCGCCGCACGATCGCCCCCGACCTGATGCTGGCGGTCAACCTGTCGCCGCGGCAGTTCCACGAGGGGCTCGTCGAGTCGGTCGACCGCTGCCTCGAACAGACGCGGCTCGATCCGGGCGCGCTCGAACTGGAAATTACCGAAGGACTGCTGATGAACGACACGGACACCGTGCTGCCGATGCTCGAGGCGCTCACGGACATGAACGTGCGGATCTCGGTCGACGACTTCGGCACCGGTTATTCGTCGCTCGCGTACCTGAAGCGTTTCCCGCTGCACAACCTGAAGGTCGACCGTTCGTTCGTGTCGGGCGTGCCCGATCATCGCGACTCGGTCGCGATCACGCAGGCCGTCGTCGCGATGGCGCATTCGCTCGGGATGAAGGTTACCGCGGAAGGCGTCGAGACCGAGGCGCAGTCGTGGTTCCTGCAGCAGATCGGCTGCGACATGCAGCAGGGTTACCTGTTCGGCCGGCCGCTCGATCCGGCCGACTACGCGCGCCGGCTCGTCACTGTCTAGGGAAACACTGATTTATCCGGCTCTGTGGTCATCGCTGACGCAGCCGAGGACGTTGTAGAAGATAGTTCACGGAACGGGCCCACGACGATGAAACGGCAAATGAGCTTTGCGGAAGCGGAAAGCACGGGCAAGAAGCGCATGACTCGGCGCCAGCGTTTCCTGGAAGAGATGGAGAAGCTCGTGCCGTGGTCGCGATTGCTGACG
>NZ_CADFEF010000057.1:0-16085 GCF_902833125.1 Burkholderia sp. BCC1640
AAAAAGAGCGGCAAAACCAGCAGGTAACGAAGAGTTATCCACACCGGAATAGATGTACTACGCTGTCTCGGGGTGGGTCAGATTTAGATGAAATCGGTGGGTTAAGACTCGGTGGAAATCAACAGTCCGGTGATCATCTCGCGGATGTACGGTGGCGCAACGAAACCGGTGTGGCATACGAATGGCCTCCTATCCGGCTTTCGATCGAAAGAGTACAGCGGCGGCGGCTTCAATCAGTTGGTGATGGATGATTCGACCGGCCAGAGCCGTGTGCACCTTTACTCGACTAGTTACGACTCGCACCTGCACCTTGGCTATCTCATTCAGCAGAAGGACAACACACGCGGCGCCCTTCTCGGCAACGGCTTTGACCTCAAGTCGACCGCTTATGGGGCTATTCGAGCCGGGAAAGGTCTGTACGTGTCCAGCCACCCGGCGGCGGACGGGCAGCCCTTGGCGATCGATCAACCGACCGACCAGCTCAGCCGTTCCCAGCTGTTGATTGAATCCCTCTCAAACGCAAGTACTACCGCCCAAGCCGAAACGTTGGAGGACGGCGAGAAGGCGCTCAAGGATTTTGTCTCTGCCATCCGCCATCCGCTGACTGGCGCGACTGGGACCGGTGGCCGCACGGACGGTGGCGGAACGGGCGACGCGAATGGCTTCAGTCAGCCCGTCGTGCTGATCGCGAGCCCGGCGGGCGTCGCGGTCTCAACACAAAGCAGCGGACAACTCTCCGCCGACAAGCAACTCACGCTGATGAGCGGCGAGACAGCAAACGTTGTCGCTGGTAAATCGCTTGTCGCCGCAGCAGTCGAGAAGATCAGCCTGTTCGTTCAGAAGGCCGGCATGAAGCTGTTTGCAGCAAAGGGCAAGGTCGAGATCGCGGCGCAATCGGATGCGATGTCACTCTTCGCTGACCGCGATGTCACCGTCACGAGCAACCAAGGTCGAGTGACGATCGAAGCAAAGGTCGAGATCATCTTGAAGTGCGGCGGCTCTTATATTCGCTTGAACGCAGAAGGCATTGAAGACGGGACACGTGGTGCCCGGACAATCAAATCCGCAGCATTTAGCCGTCAGGGTCCCAGCTCCGTGGCAGAGCACATGAACAGCTTGCCGAAGACTGCGTTTAACGATCCCTACATCCTGCACAACAAGATTACCGGGGAAGCGCTCGCGAACCACCCATACGAGATCGTACGTGGAGACGGCACCGTCATCAGCGGCACGACCGACGAGCTTGGCAGGACGATCGTGCAGCAGAGCCACGACGTCGAAAACGTCCAGATTCGAATCCTCCCGTTTCCCAGCACCGGTTTGTAGCGCGCTCGATGTGCAACGATCCACACACTGCAGCCCGAACGACTGACTACGAGACCAAGGTATGAGCAACAACAACAGTACAGGCAGCAATGCCGCAAAGCCCGACTCAGTGACGCTGAACGCGACCCATGGCGCCGACGGCAAGCAATGCACGAATGCGACGCTCACACCTGACTCGGATCGGCGGAACAAAGTCGTTCAATGCGATCCACGGCCCGCGATTCCGATCATCTTCATTCCGGGAGTTATGGGTTCCCTGTTGATAAGCAAAAAGACCGGCGAGCCGGTGTGGGACCCGCCGAACAATACGGCCTCCGGGGCCATGTTCGCGTATCACGCGACGCACCAGTCGCTCAGCGAGAGGCAAGCGAACTACGATCCCACCCAGGCGATTGTGACCCCACTCGGCCGTGTGAATGCCTACGGCTGTGACATTGGCAACGATGAAGCGCGTCGGCGTGGCTGGGGCAGCGTCCACATGGACAGCTATCACTCATCGCTCGCATGGCTGGAGTTCCAGCTGAATCACCCCTACTACAATGGCCAGATCTCCGGCTATTGGGTTGCGTCAGACAGAAACGGCCAAGACTTCACCGTAAAGCCGTTGCTCGGCACGGACCCAAAGGAATACGGCGCATTTGGCAAAGCCGCCGACCCTATCAAAGCCGATTCGGACGAGTTCAAGAAGTTCGCAAAATATCGCTACCCTGTTTATGCCATCGGTTACAACTGGATTCAGTCAAACGAAAAATCCGCGATGGATGTAGTCAACGGCGTCAACTGCCCCAACCCGAAAAACGGGAAGGTGCAGCGATTGATGGGGATCAAGGAGATCTGTGCCGAGAACAAGGTAACGAAAGCGATCATCATCACCCACTCGATGGGCGGGCTCGTAGCTCGGATGGCGTGCGTTCTTGCCGGCAACGAAGGTTTGATGCATGGCGTAATTCACGGCGCGCAGCCTGCGACTGGCGCCCCGCTTGCCGCGCGTCGGTTCCGCGCCGGCGGTGAGGGCGAGGACGCCTGGTTGAACAAGGTCCTTGCCGGCTATAACAGCCGCGAGTTCACCGCCATTTCCGCCAACGCCCAGGGCCCACTGGAACTGCTGCCGATGCCTGATTATCATGCCTCCGAGCCGTGGTGGATCTTCCAGAATATGAAGCGTCAAACAGTGATGGCGCTGCCAAGGCCGGGCGACTCGATCTCGCTTTTCAGCACGACCGATTGGTATTCACTGGTCCCGGACCAATCACCTTCCGTTATCGATCCCGCCGGCATCACACAGGCGCGATTGGCGACCAACACCCCGGCCGTTTCTGTCGCTCAGGACTTCAGGTCTTCAATGGTCGAGGTCGTTAGGCGACAAACGAAGCTGGTCAACAGGTACCATAAGAACACGTACGCGTTCTATGGGAACGGGATGCTGAACCAGAACCAGAAGGAAACAGTCAAGGACGCGCGGACCGGGATGACGGCTCAACTTCCCAAGCGGGTCGAACGTACCGAAGACCCCTACAAACTTTTGACGTGGGGCAATGTGATCTGGCAAGGTGATTTCCCTCCGGGCGTCACGGAGGCCGACGTAATCAACGCAAAACTCCTGAGCGACGACGGTATTGGGACGATTCGTATCTTGGTGAAAAATCAGCCGGTCACGCTGATGGCGGTAAAGAAATCGAAAGAAGCCCCCGACGCTGCGGGCCACGGCTTCATTCCCGGCGACGGGACGGTCCCGTCGTGGTCGGGAGAAGCAGTCGCGCGCGGTCTCAAGCCGGGCGTTGCCGGTGGTATTGCCGAAGGCGTACAAGTCGCCTTCGAGCAACGCGGATTCGATCATCAAGGCTGCTACACCCACCCTTGGGCTCGATGGGCCACCTTATACAGTGTAGTGAAAATCGTGAAATCGATAGAAACCTAGACATGGGAAATTTGATACGTCCAGTTCATCGCATCATTCTTCCGTTGGCGATCGCAGCGCTTGGCGCGGTCGCCTGTACACAGCAGAAACCATCGGAGTCCTCTATGTCGCAACCGGTTATGACCGACACCCGTGCCTGGTGTATTGGTCGATTTGCGGTTGATCTTCCTCACGCGACCGACGTGTACGTTCAGGACTACAAGTATATGGGCTATTCCATCGAGCCCGTCCCCAATGTCAGTCAGTCCGAGTTCGTGACCCGCGTCAGTAAGCGGGAACAGGAGCTTCGGACTTCGATGCGTGAAGATCCACACAAGGCGTTCGCCTCGACGAAGACCCCGTGGCTTCACCAAACTGTGGAGCCGACTGCAACTTCACGGCTCTTTGTCTACGGTCGCTATGACGACAAGCCGGAAGATCTAGTGTATGACGTTGAAGGGTATGCTGAATCGAACGGCACGCTCTTTGTCTTGAAGAATCGATTTGGTGCAAAGTACGATCAGTCGGCCATCTCGAATGTCTCCGAGATTCTGCGGAACATACATCCGAGAGGGGATTGGGATGTCCCGTCAGATGGCGCATTCTGTTTCCAAGGGGGAGCGATCGGCGGGAAACCGATGCCTGGCTTCGACGCATCGGTTGCCGCGCGCCTGGTCCATGGGCGGCCGTCGAACTTCATTGTGACGATGCGAGAATCGGTCGAAGGAGATGGCAAAACCTCGTTCTTGGAAACCCTCTCGAAAGCTGATGCGACGCTCAAGCAATACGCAGGAAACACCGAAGTTCTGCGAAAAGAGAGCCGCGAAGTCGCAGGTATGAAAGCCGAAGAGCTCGCGGTGCATATTCACGGCGATGGCATCCAGGCGTATCACTTCTTCCTGTTCTCGCCGGGCGTACCAGGTGATCCGTCAAAACCCAACCTGAGCGTGCAGCTGCTGTTTGGCGCGGCACCTGATGAAGGTACGCCAGCCTCCGAAGCGACGTCGCCGGTCGATCTAGCACAGGCCACGCAAGCCTGGGATGCGGTCCTCAAGAGCTTCCACTATCGCGGTTCTAAGTGATCCGAGGTCGATCATGAAGCGCTTTGATATCGTCAAGGGGGACTCGACGACGGCAGGCGGAGTCGTTCAGGGGGGCGACTCCGGCGACCTCCTGAATGGTCGCGAGCAAGCGTACGAGAACGATCCGGTCATGTGCCCGGCCTGTAGCTCGATAGGGGTGATCAAGTGTGATGGGCCGCGTCACTCGATGACTGGCCCAGACGGCCGCCAAGCCGCTCTAAGCGATGATCTCTGCATCTGCAAGTGCACACCACCCCCGAAGCTCATTGCCTCGCAGTCGACCTCATACACAGACACGTAGCCGCACATTATTCGGCGGGCTGCTCGAACTCGTTCGATTCACCGAAGAAATCTCGCTGGCCAGGTGGCGACGTCGGCGGTTGCCGCGCCACTCGTGGGCGTACGTGGCCCGCCCGCTTCAACATACGCGCAATGGCTTGCAATTGGGCCCACAGCTGATCCGCGTCCTCGATCGATAACGTGTCGGCTGCTGCCTCTAGCGCTGCAATGACAGCTTCAAAATGCTCGGGAGCTTTCGCCAGTACCGGTAGAGCTCGTGCGCGCGCCTGCTCTTCTTGATACACGGCGAGCCAGCACGCGAGCGCACTGCGTTCGTCGCGTTTCAACGCTTGGACTAGCGCCGGCGGCACGGGTTCGTCGACGCGAAACGATCCGACTATACGGCGTGCACCTCGGCCGCCAGGCTGCGATTGCGCGACTGCGGCGGCCCCTTTCGGCGGTTCGATGCGCACCAACTTGACTAGGCGTCCTTGTTTGCGAATCAGCATGGAGTGTTGTCTGGTTCACACGATCACCGCTAGAGGATAGCGCAAACCGTTGCCATGATCGACTGCGCCCCACGATGGGTGAAGTGCGCGCGGGAACGCTCGGGGGCAGCCCGCGATCCAGCAACAAATCGGGACTGCTTGCCGTGAGAGCCGCCCTTCGCCTATACCGTATTCGATACGACTACGGGAGGCATCGTGATCGTCCCTTTGTTGATGCCGCGCTTGTTTTGTACAGCCTTCGAGCTGGCCGGCGCAATCTACGATGGCGAGGTGTTGATCGACGCTCGTCGCATCTTGGAGGTTCGCGAAATGCTGATTTCGTTTTACGGAATGGATCCCGGCCCCTACGAAATCGCTCTCGCAACCGTGGCAACCGACGTGTTCTCAGACGAGAACACGCGCGCCTGCTTCCTCGAGCGGGTCGATGCGTTCGACCGGCTGCTCGCTAATAGAGGTCTAATCGACGCGTGGGGCGTGCACGGATGGGTGCGCCGCAACCCGACCGATCAACATCGGTTCGCGCCAGCTCGATTTGTTGTCGAGGCCGCGGCCATCTGCCCCTTGGACACTAATCGCCGAGCGTTCGGCCTGAGGGATTTTCACGCAGCAGCGTACAAACGAGCCGCCGCGCGGGGTGTCGAGTTTTGGTAACCGGCCCCCGTGCTACCCGCGCCCGCCGCCTGCCCAATCATCTGCACGGACACGGGCGCCAAACGCTTCTCCCCCAACCTTAGTGACCGCCTGCCGCTGGAAAGCGACGAGAACGAACCAACCTACGGCACATGCGTGGCACGCTGCTCGACCTCAAGTTGCGTATTTCGGCGAACGTGATCAGCGATTTCGGTTGAACGTGATCAGTGGTTCCGATTGATGGTGATCGGTCGTTTCGGTCGAAGGTGATCGCTGATCACCGGTTTCCGAAACGAGCGATCATCTTGCCGAAACGGGTGATCACGTTCCCGGAATGAGTGATCAGCGAACCGAAACAGCTGATCACGCGACCGAAACGGGATGGCCGTTCCGGCTCGGGGGTGGTGTTGCGCATGTGATCAACGACGGGCGTTAGCCTTGTCTCTTTTTAGGGGACAGGTTGATGCCGGCACATCGGATGAGCATGCGCAAACTGAAGGAAGTATTGCGGCTGAAGTGGGCGTGCGGCCTGTCGCACCGCCAGATCAGCCGCGCGATCGGCATCAGCGTCGGCGCCATCTCGGCATACGCCGCACGCGCCAGCGCGGCCGGCCTCGACTGGGCTGCTGTCGAACCGCTCGCCGACGACGAGCTCGAGATCAGGTTGGACCTGCCGGAGGAAACGGCGGCCCCGACCCGGCGGGTCGAACCGGATTACGCGGCGATGCACCGCGACCTACGCCGCAAGGGCGTGACGCTGCAGCTGCTCTGGGAGGAGTACGTCGAGGCCCACCCCGGCCAACGCACCTACCGCTATACGCAGTTCTGCCAGCGATACAAGGACTGGGCCGCGGCGCTGAAGCGCTCGATGCGCCAGCAACACCGCGCCGGCGAGAAGCTGTTCGCCGACTTCGCCGGACAGACCGTGCCGATTCTTGGCCGCGACGGCGGCGTCGCGTTCAAGGCCCACGTGTTCGTGGCCGTCCTCGGCGCCTCGAACTACACCTATGCATGTGCCGCGCGTTCCGAGGCCATGCCCGACTGGATCGGCAGCCTGATCGACGCGTTGGAATTCTACGGTGGCGTTCCCGAACTGCTGGTGCCCGACAACCCCAAGGCATTGATCGCCAAGGCCGACCGGTACGAACCGGTGCTGGGCAACACGACGCAGGACTTCGTGAACCACTACGCGACCGCCATGTTGCCGGCGCGGCCGCGCAAGCCGCAGGACAAGGCGAAGGTCGAGGTCGGCGTACAGATCGTCGAGCGCTGGATCCTCGCTCGGCTGCGCAACCACCGCTTCTACAGTCTGGCCGAGCTGAACAAGGCGATCGGCAAACTGATCGCCGACCTGAACCGGCGCCCGTTCAAGAAGCTCGACGGCAACCGTCGCGAATGGTTCGAGCGACTCGATCGACCGGCGCTGCGCCCGTTGCCGGCACGCCGCTACGAGATCGCGACCTTCGTGAAGTGCCGCGTCAACATCGACTACCACGTCGAAGTCGATCACCACTATTACAGCGTCCCGCACAGCCTCGTGCGTCAGGAAGTCTATGCCCGCGTGACGCGCCACGGCGTCGAGATCCTGCACCGTGGCAAGCGCGTCGCCGCCCATGCCCGCAGTCGACTTCGGAACAAGCATACGACGTTGCCCGAGCACATGCCGGCAGCACATCGTGCCCACATGGAATGGACGCCTGGAAGATTACTGAACTGGGGCGCCTCCGTCCGTCCCGGTGCTGAAGCGATCGTCAAACACCTGCTGACCAACCGGCCCCATCCCGAGATGGGGTATCGCGCCTGTCTCGGGCTGCTGTCGCTCTCTCTCAAATACGGCAAGGAACGGCTGGAAGCCGCCTGCCAGCGGGCACTCGTGATCGGTTCGCCGACCCGCCGCTCCGTGCTGTCGATCCTCGAATCCGGCCTGGACCGACAGCCGATGCTCCCGATTCCGTCCACCGAATGGCATTCGCCCGATCACGAGAACGTGCGCGGGCCCGAGTATTACCACTGACCCAAGGAGGTCGCGATGTTGATGCAGCAAACCTTAACCCAGCTCAAGTCCCTGAAGGGGAGGCTTCAGAAAACGGAAAATATTGCACGCTAAGGCCGGCGCGATGCTACCGTCGTCCGAACGCCTGATTGATCTCTCGGGCGCGCAGGATATCGTCGCCGTGCAGGTACATTGATGTTGTCGCGATCGATGCATGGCGCAAATTATCGCGAACCGTCGTCAATCCAGCGCCACGAGCGAGGGCGTGGCTGGCATGGCTATGACGCATCCAGTGGGGGCTTGCCCGCTGCAGCTTTTCGGCGAGCGCGGGGTGAGCCGACTTGATGATATCGGCAGCTTGCAGAAAAAACCGACGCATGACGTGCCACAGTCGCGCGCCAACAATACCGGCGTCGCCGTCCTCGCCGAGGTTGGCCACCAATGATGTTCGGGGATTCCATTGTTCAGGCGTGACCGACAACTGGCGCTGTACGAGACATTGATCGAGTGCGTCGCGTGCCAGCGGCGGCAACGCTACACGGGCGCGCTTGCCACCCTTACCGGTCACGTGAAGCCATTGATCGCCGCGCTCGTCAACGTGCACGTCGCCGAGCGTCGCCCCCACCAGCTCGTTGGCCCGCAGGCCTGTCGCGTAACCGAAGTCGAGCAGGAATCGTAGTCGTTGCGCTGCCGGCACCGACCAGCCATACGACCACTCCAGGCCATCCGCGATCGTGCGCAACAACAGCCACTCGCCCTCGGAGAAGCCGCGCGTGGTGTCGAGCGCCGGGCGCAACGCATGCCCGCGAACTTTAACGCCGGCGAACGGATTCGCCAGCACGTAGCGTTGCTCGATCAACCAGCGAAACAATGCTGATAGTACGGTTAGTGCATAGGCGGACGAACGGGCCGACAAACCGCCTGAGAACGGTCGCCACTCGACTGAATTGCGCGGCCGCGGCGGGCCGACCCACCGTTCGCGAGGTGTCGGCCGTCGAATAAACGCCCGATAGGCGATCGCGTCGTCGGTTGTGAGCGACGACAACGCTCGGCCGCGCTCGACGATCGCCCACAGGATCAGCCGTTCGGCTTCTTTGCGGTAGGCCCGCTGGGTTGCAGCGGTTTCGTGCAGCGCGAGCCAGGCTTGCACGGCCTCGTAATCGTTGGTGGCATTGAGCGTGCATGCCTCGCGCGGCGCGCGGAATGCACCCGTCGATCCATCCACTTCGTGCGGCAGGCGTAACTGTTCCCAAGGCACGATCGTGGCTGGCTGGGCAACGGCAATTAGCGCACGGGCGCGTTCGGTCAGTTGCGGATGCGCGGCGAAGAACGCTTCGACCTGGCGCGCGCCGGTAATGCCGAGGCCATCGATCCTGGCCCACCAGCGACGTCGGCGCGGGATCCGGACAGTGAGATCTGCGAGCGTGCGCAAGCCGTGTCGGCTCAACACCTTTGCAGTGCGAGGCGCAAGCCATTGATCGATGTCGTCGGTAATCTGCGGCTGAGGCACCGGCAAAGCACGCAGTATCTCGATGGCGCGTTCAACGGCGCTCGCATGGCGCTGTCGTTCGTGGGCGGCATGCCGAAACACGGCAGCCAGGTCTGGTCGGTGTCGATTCACGGCAATTTCGATCAGTTGCCGCCGGATACGACCAATAAGTGCACGTGAGGATTGCCCGGGGATCCGGTAGTCTGACAGATAGCGGCCCACGGCCGCACGTGAGTCCAGTCCAGCGTACCAGCCACGCAACGCGGCAAGCGAATCGGCATTCGGAAAGGCTGGTCCGATCGGCACGTCGACGGCGGTGCGAGACTGGCGCGTTTTCATGGAATCAGGTTACGAGTATAAAAGATGCTAGTGTGATAATAGCTATTATTTCCCTGGAACGCATTACACTGCGATCTTCCTGAATCCATGAGCGCTGGAATCGGAGCCCTACAGCTGCGCCATCTCCGCCCGCGCCGATCCCGTCATGCCACGTCGGACCATTCTCTCGGCTGCCGAGCGAGACAGCCTGCTTGCATTTCCGGATAACCGGGACGATCTGATTCGTCACTACACGTTCAGCGAAGCGGATTTATCGCTGATCAAGCAGCACCGGGGCGCCGCCAATCGCTTGGGATTCGCAGTGCAGCTTTGCTACATGTGCTATCCGGGCATCACCTTGCCGTCTGGCGCAACGCCCCCGTCCGAGCTGCTGCAGTTCATCTGCCAGCAACTGCACATCAGCCCTGACCAGTGGACGGCCTACGGGCAGCGGGACCAGACCCGTCGCGAACACGCGATCGAATTGCAATCTGCCCTGCAGCTCCGGCCTCTTACTGTCGCCAACTATCGCGCAGCAGTGCAGTCACTCGTCGATCTGGCAATGCAGACCGACAAGGGCATCGTACTCGCGCAGGCGCTGATTGACCATTTACGTCGGCAGGCGATCCTGCTACCCGGAGCTGACGTTATTGAGCGCATCTGCGCTGAAGCAATTACGCGTGCGACCCGCCGGATATACGG
This sequence comes from Burkholderia sp. BCC1640, assembly GCF_902833125.1. Lineage (NCBI taxonomy): Bacteria > Pseudomonadati > Pseudomonadota > Betaproteobacteria > Burkholderiales > Burkholderiaceae > Burkholderia > Burkholderia sp. BCC1640. The sequence continues at coordinate 10,226 of NZ_CADFEF010000057.1, forward strand.
CGTCCTGACGGAACCGCTTTCCGACGAGCAGCGGCAACGACTCGATCTGCTGTTGCAGCGCCGGGCTGATGGCCGCTTGACCTGGCTCGCGTGGTTACGGCAGCCACCGGGCAAGGCAAGTTCGAGACAAATGCTTCAGCACATCGAGCGCCTGAAAGTGCTACAAGGTATCAACCTGCCGGCCGGACTGGACAGGCTCGTTCACCGCAACCGCCTGCTCAAGATTGCCCGAGAAGGCGCGCAGATGACGCCACACGACCTGGCGAAATTCGAAGTGCGGCGCCGCCATGCCACGCTGGTGGCGATCGTCTTGGAGGCGAGCGCAACGGTTACCGACGAAATCGTCGATCTGCATGATCGAATTATCGGTCGACTGTTCAACGCAGCCAAGAAAAAGCATCAGCAGAAGTTTCACCGCTCCGGCAAATCCATCAACGACAAGGTGAGACTGTTCGGGAAGCTCGGACGAGCCTTACTCAAGGCGCGGGAAGATGGCAACGATGCGTTCAAGGCAATCGAATCGGTCATGTCGTGGGATGCCTTCACGAAGAACGTGACGGAGGCCGAGCAATTGGCCCAGCCTGAAGCCTTCGATTTTCTGCATGAGATCGGCGATCATTATGCGACGTTGCGCCGATATGTGCCGGCGTTCCTGGAGGTCCTGCAACTTCGTGCAGCACCTGCCGCGATGGATGTGATGGCCGCCATTGACGCCATTCGTGCCGCAGACAATGACGGTGCGCGACGCTTGCCCGCTGATGTACCGACAGCATTTATCAAACCGCGTTGGCAGCCGCTCGTGGTAACCGAGACCGGCGTCGACCGCCGATACTATGAGCTGTGCGCCCTGGCTGAGCTGAAAAATGCCCTACGCTCGGGCGATGTCTGGGTTCAAGGCTCGAGGCAGTTCAAAGACTTTGAAGAATATTTGTTGCCCACCGAGAAATTCGAAACCATCCGGCAGCTGAACAGTCTCCCGTTGCCGATCATGACGGACTGCGATCGCTATCTTGATGAACGTCGACAACTTCTGGCGAAACGCCTGGAAACGGTCAACCGCCTCGCTGCAGCAAACGATTTGCCGGACGCAATTCTCACCGAATCCGGACTGAAGATCTCGCCACTGGACGCAGCGGTACCCGATGTCGCCCAAGAGCTGATCGATCAGACGTCCCTCATGCTGCCGCGCGTGAAAATCACCGAGCTACTGATGGAGGTCGACGCGTGGACAGGGTTAGAGGTGGCCGCGCAAATTCAGACAACGGGATAAGTGGAACGGCCAGGGCCTGAGCCGGCGATAATGCAGGCAAAGGAATCCGAGAAATGACGAAGAGAACCCGACGGACGCACTCAGCGGCGTTCAAGGCGAAGGTGGCTCTGGCTGCGGTCAAGGGCGAGCGGACGCTGGCGGAGCTGGCACAGCAATTCGATGTGCACCCGAACCAGATCACGGAATGGAAACGGCAATTGCAGGAGCGCGCGGCGGACGTGTTCGGGGCGGGCGGAGCGCCGTCGAACGAGCCACCGGTTGATCTGAAATCGCTGCATGCGAAGATCGGGCAACTGGCGCTGGAAAATGATTTTTTAAGCGGCGCGCTCGACAAGGCGGGATTGCTGAGCGCAAAGAAATGATCGACCGTAAGCACACTTTGCCGATTGCGCAGCAGGCCCGTCTCGTCGGTGTGGCGAGATCGAGCGTGTATTACCGGCCACAGCCGGTGAGCGGAGCGGATCAGTTGCTGATGCGACGGATTGACGAATTGCACATGGAGTTTCCATTTGCCGGAGCGCGGATGCTGGCGCGTCTGTTACGCCGGGAAGGCCATGAAGTCGGCCGCCGGCGTGTGCGCACGCTGATGAAGCGCATGGGCGTGGAAGCGCTGTACTGCAAGCCGAACACGAGCCGCCGCAACGCGCGGCACAAGATCTGGCCGTACCTGCTGCGCGGCATGAAGATCGACCGGGCCAATCAGGTGTTCGCCCTCGACACGACGTACATTCCGATGGCTCGCGGCTTCGTGTACCTGACGGCAGTGGTGGACTGGGCGAGCCGCAAGATTCTCGCGCACCGGGTTGCCATCACATTGGAAGCCTCGCACGCTGTTGAGGCGCTGGAGGAAGCGTTTGCCCGCTACGGGCTGCCGGACATCGTGAACACCGATCAGGGCAGTCAGTTCACGGCGGGCGCGTTCACTGACGCCGTGCTGGGCCGACAGGTCCGGTTGTCGATGGACGGCAAAGGGGCTTGGCGCGACAACGTGTTCGTCGAGCGAGTCTGGCGCAGCATCAAGTACGAAGAAGTCTATTTGAAAGCGTACGAGTCGGTCAGCCACGCCCGGCGCTCCATCGGCGAATACATTGATTTGTACAACCGGAAACGGCCCCATTCGAGCCTGGAGGATCAGACGCCGGATGAGGCATACTTCGCGACGCTGCCTGCGATCAAATCGGCAGCATGATTGCCTCGGACGTTCCACTTAAAAATCTCAGAAAACTGTCCGAATGAGCGAGGCCACCTCTGTTTACCCGCCACTTCACGCATCTGAAGACCGGCGAAACGTCGAAGGACCAGACGTTGCTGCTTACGACGATCCTTGCCGATGCGCTCAATCTTGGCCTCACCAAGATGGCCGAAGCGTGTCCAGGCACGACCTATTCGAAGTTGTCGTGGCTGCAGGCGTGGCATATCCGCGACGAGACCTACTCGCAAGCGCTTGCTGAGCTGGTTAATGCGCAGTACGTTCATCCATTCGCCACGCATTGGGGCGACGGCACCACATCGTCGTCGGACGGGCAGCGCTTTCGCGCCGGCGGCCGCGCCGAGAGTACCGGACACATCAACCCGAAGTACGGTGCCGAGCCGGGACGGATGTTCTATACGCACATTTCCGATCAGTACGCGCCGTTTCATCAGAATCTCGTAAACGTCGGCGTGCGCGACTCGACCTATGTGCTCGACGGATTGCTGTATCACGAGTCGGATCTGCACATCAAGGAACATTACACCGACACCAACGGCTTCACGGATCATGTCTTCGCACTGATGCATTTACTCGGGTTTCGATTCGCGCCACGTATCCGCGATCTCGATGACATGAAGCTCTATGTGCCTGGCAGCGTGAAGGACTATCCCGCGCTTTCGGCAATGATCGGCGACACGTACAATGAGAAACATATCCGGAAAAACTGGGACGAGGTGCTGCGTCTGGCGACGTCGATTCGGCAAGGTACGGTCACCGCGTCGCTGATGCTGCGCAAGCTCGGCAGCTACCCCCGACAGAATGGGCTTGCCGTGGCGCTGCGCGAAATCGGCCGCATCGAGCGCACGTTGTTCATTCTCGATTGGCTGCAAGACGTCGAACTGCGCCGCCGCGTGCACGCGGGCCTGAACAAGGGGGAGGCCCGCAACGCGCTCGCGCGTGCCGTATTTTTCCATCGCTTGGGTGAAATCCGCGATCGTAGTTTCGAGGCGCAGCGCTATCGGGCGAGCGGCTTGAACTTGGTAACCGCGGCGATCGTCCTTTGGAACACGGTGTATCTCGAGCGAGCGATCGAGGCCATGTCTGCGCGGGGCGTGCCGGCGGACTCCACGCTGCTGCCATTTCTGTCGCCGCTGGGCTGGGAGCACATCAATCTGACGGGCGACTATGTGTGGCAGCGGGACCGGAAAATCGGGGTCGGTAAATTCAGGCCGCTGCGGCCGCTGCCTGGCATATAACCAAGTACAGCACCCATGACCTGCGGCAAGACCGATCGATTCCGGTGCCATGTCCGGCGCACTCGACACCGTATAATCACCAGTCATAGTCACTTCGACCCGCGAAGAGAAAATCTGCCGTGAATAGCCTGACGTCCAACCTGCCGCTTGCCGATGACGAATTCGACCGTCTTGCCGCGTTTCTCGACTCCATCGGTGATGCTGCGATGAATATCGAAACGCTCGACGGCTATTTCGCCGCGTTGATTTGCGGACCAGACATCGTGTTGCCCAGCGAGTATCTCCCGCAGATATGGGGGGACGCTTTCTCGTTTGAAAGCGATGGACAGGCCACCGAAATTATCGGGTTGCTCATGCGTCACTGGAACACGATCAGCACGGAACTGCTGAAGACGCTGCATGAGCCGAACGTGTACCTTCCCGTATTGCTCGAACGTGAAGATGGCACAGCTCCAGCCAACGATTGGGCGCACGGCTTCATGCGCGGTGTGCAGTTACGGTCCGCGAGTTGGGGTGAACTGATCCACAGCGAGGACCATGGCGGACCGATCGTCGCGATCATGATGCTGCATCATGAGCACGATTCTGACCCACAGATGAGGCCTCCGCCGATACCTGCAGAAAATCGCGAAGAACTTCTGCAGACGATAATTGCCGGGCTGACTCATATGTACCGCTACTTCGAGCCCCACCGGCATGCATTGGCAAGCATTTCAGGACGCACCCCCGTGCGTCGTGACGAACCAAAGATCGGCCGAAATGAACCATGCCCGTGTGGTAGTGGTCGCAAGTACAAGTATTGCTGCCTGACCAATCCACCGACGTTTCACTGATCAGATAGTACAAACGGAGACGCGTAATGCCCCAGATACCGGATGATGCAGGGCTGCCCCTGAACGCGAACGGCCCCGCCTACACGTCACGGCAGGATCGTGACGGCGTTCCGCTTTCGTACGTGGGTGAGAAACTTGGGCTCGCCATTGCAGATCTGCATCGCTACGCTCGTCGCTGCCAAGGCGACCGTGATGATTTGCGCTGCGCAATGTATCATCTTCTTGTGGCCTATTTAGGGTTGCATAATATGCTGGGCAAGGCGAACGACCGGACCTTGGTTGACCGGTTGCTTGACGGCAGCAGCGAAAAGCTGGACACGTGGCTGCGCCTGGTCGAGCGGGAGGGCGATGTTCAGGGGCTCGCGGAACTGGGCAACTGACTCATACGAACCCTGCGAATCTGATGAAGCCAACCCTTCCTGGCGAGCGAGTGCCGATCGCCATGCAAGACCGGTATCACGAAATCACAGCGCTGACGGATGCCTTGTGCACCGAGCATCTGACCGATGAATACCGCGACCTCTGCCGGCGTCTCGTTGCCACCCTATGTCGCAAGCGACCATCGCCTTTGGCCACCGGTCCTGCACGCTCTTGGGCTTGCGGCGTTGCCTACGCGATCGGGCGAATCAACTTCCTTTTCGACAAATCTCAGAAGCCACACATGCGCGCAGATGCACTGTGCGCACACTTCGGATTGAGCACCCAGACCGGTTCAGCTCGCTCAGGGGCAATTCTCAAACTTTTGAAGATCGGCCAACTCGATCCTCGCTGGTCGCTTCCCAGTCAGCTTGCCAGAAATCCACTGGCGTGGCTCATCGAAATTGATGGCCTGATCGTTGACGCGCGCCGTATCCCACGAAAATTGCAGGAAGAAGCCTTCCGCCAGGGCGTCATCCCATTCGTACCCGACGACCACTAGTCAGCGGCGACCCTGAGACCAGCACGTACGCTGCCCGCGCCCCCTTCGACTTTGATCGGACTCACCGGCTCGCCCAATCGGTAGCGCGGGCTAAACGTGCATTATTTTCCGTTTTCTGAAGCGCCCCCAGGTAGTTCCGTCAGGGCGGGGCGATCAGCGCATCGGGAACTTGAGGTGCTCGACATCATCGCTGGGGCTAGGTCGGCATCACCCATGCTCATGACCCCGTCGATTTTTCCCTGAGACTGTTCGTCGACCAGTGCGATGAACCGCCCCGGGAATCATGGAGGCTGGTTGGTTTAAGTTAATGCGGGTTCAGTGGTAGCTGTTTCAAGTTGCCGATAGTAGTTTGCCTCAGCTTCGGCGGGCGGGATATAGCCGAGGGGTTCC
>NZ_CADFEF010000058.1:0-15683 GCF_902833125.1 Burkholderia sp. BCC1640
TTCCTCGATCCCGGTTGTCTTCCATGCACCACTGGCTTCATCAATCTGATTCCCATTACATCTGATGGGAATCAGATTGCCGGTGCCGCGCCCTCATGAACAGACGGTACGTGTCGAGTGCTTACACTGGAGCTGCGTGCCGTACTGCTTCAGATGCCTCGTGCTGAACGACGCGGACGTTTCAGTGCCTCGCTGGAAACGTGAGTGGCTCGATCCGACAGCCGAATTCTGTAGCGTGCATCACACGGTTTTGGAAACAGTCCCCGCCTCTGTATTTCGGCTGTCGGGTCACTTTGCTGCCGCGCTGCGCGCGATTAGCCGTTATCGCGAGAAACGAGCGTTCAAGGACCGCAGATGGCTGCGGTAGCAGAATTAACGGACACGATTAGCGTTGCAGCGGACGCCATTAGCACAAACTTCGAACTTCAACACTGGCCGCGCGAACCGTCGACCTCATGCGGCACGCGCAATTGTTCCCATGGCACGATGTTGCCGGACGGTGCGGCGACGATCAATGCCCGCGCGCGTTCGGTCAGCACCGGATGGGCGGCGAAGAACGCCTCGACGCGGCGCGCGCCGGCGACGCCCAGTCCAGCAATCGCCGACCACCAGCGCCGCCGCCGCGGGATTCTTACGGTCAGGTCGGCCAACGTCCGGATGCCGTGGGCGTGCAGCGCCGCGACAATGCGCGGTGGCAGCCACAGGTCGACCGCGTCGGTAATGAGTGGCACCGGTGCGGGCAGGTTGCGGAGCGTCTCGATCGCGCGGGCCACGCTGTCCCCCGCCGCGTTCGATGGGCGATCGACGAACGCGGCCGCCAGGTCGGAGCGATGCCGGTCCTGCGCGTACGCGCTGAGCCGCCGGCGAATCCCACCAAGGATACCGCGCGACGATGCCCCGACAGCCCGGCGGTCGCCCAGATAGCGGGCAACGGCGGCCCGCGCGTCCAGGCCGGCGTACCAGCCGCGCAGTGCGGCGAGCTCCGCTTCGTCCGGAAAGTCGGGCCCGTTGTTGTCGGCGGGAAGGGTCTCGCGCGTTTTCATGATCACCAGTTTAGATGAAAATTGAAGATGGACCGATAATAAGGTTTATCTCGTCGACATGATATCGAACGCAGTGGTCCGCGAATCGTGGAAAAGCAAGTAGATGATCTTCAGGGCAGGCACGCTCGTCTGCAGGGCGCCGATCTCGTCGTGATCGAACCAATGGCAACGCTCGATTTCCCCGCTGGGTTGCGGCCGAGCATGCCGCGGCGTGTCGGCCACAAAGACGGTGGTGGCGTTTCGTCAAACATCGCCCCGATGGCGGCGCCCCTGCTGCACAGTTTAGTTTCGCAGCGCTTGCCCGGACGTCCGTTCTCAGTGGGCGAACGGCCGCTCGCCTAGTATGCGGCGTGGGTCCTCGTTACAGCGGCTTATGGTCGAAGGTGCAATCGAGCCACTTTCCCGGTGAATGGGAAATAGATTCCTCATTTCGCTCTAGGTTGCTGCGGGCTGCGAATATACACTCGCCCAAAAGCAGAATACAGATACGAGAGGAGGCGGCAGTATGGGGACGTGCAGGAGCGCGTTTACCCGCCATTCGTCGAGTTGACGATTCGCTTGTCTCCCAAGTTTCTGCGGATGGGTGCCGCGAACGCGCGGTCTTCCTAAAAGGCTGACAAATTCCAACCGAATTTAATACGCAATCCTACATGATCGCGATTTCATGGGGAGAGAGATCGGGCGAGTTCGGGATGCTCGAGAGCGCATGCAGTGCCAACGAGCGAGCGAAGACTGGCTCGCCAGACAAAAAAAGTGAAAGTTTCATACACAGGAGCGGAGACAAAATGAAAAAGGTATTGTTCGGTTTGGTGGTAGCTACGGCCGCGGCATCGGCTGGCGCGCAGAGCAGCGTGACACTTTATGGCATTGTCGACAACGGCCTCCAGTACGAGAGCGGCCAACCGAAGGGGCACGTGATCGGCGCGCAAAGCGGCGGTTGGGCACAGTCTAGATTCGGTTTGACCGGTGCGGAGGACCTTGGCGGTGGCACCAAAGCGATCTTCCAACTCGAGTCGCGCCTGAACACCCAGAACGGCAGCTTGGCTAACGGTAGCTTCTTCGAGGGCCAGGCAACGGTCGGTCTGAAGAACGATACTTGGGGGCAACTGAAATTCGGGAACATGGGTTCCGCCGAGATCAGCCAGTATTCCGGCGATGTCGACCCGCAGCAGACGAAGAAGTACGCCATCGGGACGCTGGTGCGCGGTCGCATCTTTTCTCAGGCGGGTAACGGTATCGAGTACCTGTCTCCGACAATCGCCGGCTTCACGCTCCAGGGCCAGTATGACCTGACGAACTCGACCAAATGGAACGCCGGTAATCCGGGTAGCGCACCCGGCCAGCTCGGTTCCTCTACCGGTCTGGGTAGTGCCCAGGGTCGCACGGACGGTATCAAGCTGTCGTACCAGAAGGGCGGATTCTTCTGGCAAGCGACGTACGACGAAGTGCGCGACCAGAACGGGCAGTTCAGCAACGTGTATCTTGCATCGCGATCGATCCTCACGGGCGCAACGTATGCGTTCGGCCCGGTCACCGCGTACGTCGGTTACCAACATCTGAGCGCCCCCGATGCATCGAATGCCGGCTATTTCGGCACGAGCTCACCGACTGCGCTCCCGAGCGGGGTGTCGTTGCCGACAGCGGTCAACCACGAGTGGATCGGCGCGATCTGGCAAAGCACGCCGGCACTGGCGATCAGCGGAGCCGTATATCATGCCAATGCAAACCACGGAAATGGCAATGCCACGCTGTTCACGCTGGGTGCGAACTACTCGTTGTCCAAGCGGACGCTCCTGTATACGGAACTCGCATACGTCCGGAACAGTTCGACGTCGAACCTTGGACTCGATAGCGGGCTGTATGGCGCCAACTCCAACTTCGATCGGACGAGTGCAAGTGCATCCGCGTCGAATCCGGATTACGGCAAAAGCCAGTTCGGCGTGATCGCCGGCATCGCCACGCGATTCTAAGGTCCGGAGAGGGAGGCGGTTGCGCCTCTCTCTTCTTTCGTATGCGATCCGGACGCCAATCGTGCAGTCACGCTCGGAATCGCGCAGCGACCTGCTCGGGTACGTTTTCTGGTGTGATGACGACCACCGAAGAAGTATGCGAAATCGCAGACACAGGCAGCATTTTATGAAAGCTCATCACGTGCTGGCACGCTGCGCGCATATCTTGTCGGAGATCGTGGTATAGGATTGCGTGGATTCGGCCTTCTCGCAGCAACTCGATGTTGTCACGGTCGAGATCGTGGCCAATGAAGCACTTCGGTGTTTTTCCCTGGGCTTCAAGGGCCCGCAGGATCGCGCGATTGCCACCCCCCATGGAATAGACTGCGGCGATTTCGTCGTCGTGGCCGAGCGCTTGGCTGACCAGCTTTTCCGTCGGGCCATCGAGCCCGTGTCCGCCGCTTGCATCGATGATCGAAATTTGCGGTCGGCGGCTGCGCAAAGCACGGCGAAAACTGATCTCGCGTTCCTCTTCGCCTCTGAAGCGCTCATCGCTCATGGTGATGAGAACGTTGGCGGGACTGTCCGGCAGCCACTGCATCAAGAGATAGGCTGCGGTGGCACCAGCGATTCTGTTGTCGAGGCCGGCGTACGCGATGCGATCCGAGAGCGGGATATCAGTGAACGTCGTTACGACCGGAATGCCGGCGCGTTTGAGTTCGCCGATGGCGTTAGCGATCTCCGGTACGTCACGCGCTTTCAGAAAAACGCCGTGGCTCCCGTGCTGAGCGATCGAACGTAGCGCGTCGACAACTTCCCGCGTGTGCATCGTTTCTTGCATCAAATAGCGCGGCCGGAAGATCGCGGGTTGCAAAGTCGGCAGTTCCGCTTCCAACGCATCCTTGATTTCGTCTGCGAAGCGGTTGGGCGCTTCAACAACCACGTCGACACTGAGCTTTCTGCCCGCCGCGGCTGAATATAGCCCCTGTCGTTCCAAGTCCTGGATCGCTTGCTCGACGCGCCTTTTCGTGTGGTCGCGCACATTGCCGCGATTATTGATGACACGATCGACCGTTGCGACGCCAACCCCAGCCTGGAGGGCGATCTCCTTGATCAGAAAACGGTGAGCCACGACACGGGTCTCCAACGGATGGCTTTTTGATGGCTCGATGATAGCCCAACCGTCCCCGGCGCGGATGCAGTGGTCCCCGAAGCTTTCCATGGATCCTTCCCGGTCCCCGTGGGGCGTCGCAGAAAAGGCATCTACTGTTCGATTGATCGGACATATCTCGAACCACCTGCGCAATCGCAGAAGTCTCGGGAAATCCCCATGGTTGATGTATTTTTGATGGATTTGTGACGTGATGTTGATGCGCGTACTGTCGTATTCTCTCCACGCGTATAGGGTAGTGGCGTCCGTCCGGCAGTTGCATGCGGCGTGTGGCACCGTCCAAAGATGCGATTGACCGCGATGGAGTAGGACGATGGATCAGTTCAAGGAAGTGCAGCTGTTCGTGGAGGTGGCGGAAACCGGCAGTATCAGCCGAGCCGCGGAGGCGGTCGACCTATCCATCTCCGCCGCTAGCCGGTACCTGATTTCGCTTGAGAGTCGCCTTGGCGTACAGCTTGTACGTCGGACCACACGGAATCTTTTTTTGACGGAGGCGGGCGCAGAGTTCCACCGACGCTGCAAATCGATTCTCGCAGACCTCGGAGAGGCCGAGTTGGTCGTCAAAGACGCGATGGCGCGACCGAGCGGCTTACTCCGGGTGACGGCCTCGCTATCGTTTTGCATGTTGCATATCGCGCCCATGCTTCCGGAGTTTACTACCCGCTATCCGGACATAACCGTTGAAGTCGTCGCGGCGAATCGCTACTACGACATTATCGAGAACGGCATCGACGTTGCGGTTCGGACCAAAGTGCTCGAAGCGGACAGCAACATCACGGTACGTCGCCTCGCGTCCACGCGACGGGTTCTAGCTGCGGCACCCAGCTATCTTGCGGCGAACGGGGCGCCACGGTTTCCCGCGGAGCTCGGAAAGCACAAGGTGCTGAATTACAGCCTAGCGGATAATCCGCGGGATCTCGCATTTCAGCGCGACGGCGAGTGTGTCCTGGTCAAAGTTAAGCCATTGCTGGAATCGAACGACGGTCAGATCTTGAGGGTGGCGGCGCTCGACGGGATGGGCATTTTGGTTCAACCCAAGTACATCATCTACGATGATATTAAGGCCGGGCGGCTCGTCCCCGTGTTGGACGAATGGGACTTGCCACGGCTGACGATGAACATCGCATTCCAGACTCGCTCGCATATGCCGGTCAAGGTTCGTCTCTTCATCGAGGCCCTGGTGGAACGTTTTCGCGCGAACGAATTCGAGCGGCTCTGGACCGAATGACGGTGCGCCCTGACACGGACGGACCTACATGCGGAACTCTTTCTCACCTTCCGGGAAATAGATTCTCTTTTTGGCTCTGTTTTGCCGGCGAGAGCGAATATAGACTTCCTTCAAAGCTGCAAAAACATTGAAGGAGACGCTCATGCAACAGGCCGCATCTTCGGCTTCGCAACCCGCCTCGTCGTATTTCAGCGAAGAACACTCTGCCGACGTGGTGAACGCCCGCATGGGCGGTGCAATCGATCCCCGACTCAAGCAAGTGATGTCGGTACTCGTCAAACACCTTCACGCTGCCGTGAAGGAAATCGAGCCGACGCACGAAGAGTGGTTGGCGGCGATCCGCTTTCTGACCGAGACCGGCCAGATGTGCAATGAGTGGCGGCAGGAGTACATCCTCTTGTCTGACGTTCTCGGCGTGTCGATGCTGGTCGATGCGATCAATCATCGTCGTCCGAGCGGCGCAACGCCGAATACTATTCTCGGGCCGTTCTATGTCGCCAATGCGCCCGAGTACGAGAACGGCGCCAATATCTGTCTGGATGGGAAAGGCGAGCCCCTTATTGTCACGGGGCGAGTGACCGATATCGCAGGAAAACCGATTCCCGGTGCGAAGCTGGAGGTCTGGCAGACAAACGACGATGGCTACTATGACGTGCAGCAGAAAGGTATCCAGCCGGACTCGAACCTGCGCGGCGTCTTTACATCGGACAGCGAGGGTGGTTATTCGTTCAAGTCGGTCAAGCCCCGTCATTATCCGATTCCGTCTGACGGGCCCGTGGGCAAACTGCTCGGCGAAATGGGCCGGCATCCGAATCGGGCGGCGCATTTGCACTTCATCGTGACGGCACCCGGCTATGAGCCGGTGATCACACATATCTTCACACCCGACTGTCCGTATCTGCCTGAAGACGCTGTCTTTGGCGTCAAGCGCGAACTGATCGCCGAATTCCGAAAAATTGACGACATCGAGGCCGCGAAGCAGGCGGGTTTCGACGCGCCGTTTTGGTCGGTTACGTGGGACTTTACGCTGGCGCCAACGGGCACGCGGAAGCGGACCTCGTAATTGCGCGGCAAGAGCACGAAATGCCGGTACCCCTGAAACAACCCGATTCATTGGACTCCTAACATGAGCAAGAAGACCAAAGAACTGCTGGCAGCCTATTGGACGCTGGCTGGCGACGTCTACCCTGGCGCGCCGACGGAAGTCAGTCCGTATCCGCTGCGAGATCGCGCTGAAGCCGCGTCGCGGGCCGGCTGGAGCGGCGTGGGCCTCATCCTCGACGATCTCGAATACAGCGTCGAGGAGTATGGCGTGTCGGGCGTGAAGAAGATTCTCGAAGATACGGGGATGAAATACTTCGAACTCGAGATCCTCATGGACTGGTACCTCGATGGCGAGCCGCGCGTCAAATCCGACCGCTTCCGCAAACGAGTAATCGAACTCGGCGCGGAGTTGGGCATGCGCAACCTCAAGATTGGCGCGAGCCCTTTCGATGAAAGCCCCGCAGACTTTCCCCGTATGACGGATGCGTTCGCGAAGCTCTGCGAAGACGTCGCTGCGGTAGGCGCGACTGTTGCGATCGAATTCATGCCGTTCTCTGTCATTCGGAACATCGGCGACGCACTGAAGATCGCGCAAGGTGCCGACCAACCGAACGGTGGGCTGATGGTCGATCACTGGCACGTCGCCCGCTTCGGTAGCCCCTACAGCGAGGTCGCAAGCATTCCCGCGCGCTTCATCAAGGGCGTCGAGCTCGATGATGTCGCAGCAGAAATCAAAGGGACACTGCTGGACGACTCGACGTTCAACCGTCAGCTGTGCGGCGAAGGGGCTGGCGATTGCCGTGCATTCGTCAATGCACTCGAACAAGCCGGTTGCGATCTGCCGTATTACGGGGTTGAATTGATTTCGGAAGCATTCCGAAAGCTGCCACTCGAGCAGATGGCCGAGCGCGCGTACGAGACGACGATCGCGCAGTTTTCCGCCTAAGCTGGTGCGGCGGCCTGACGTAAAAGCTGCCCCCAGGAAAACATTGCGCTCCATGCTTAAACCTTACTATCTCCGGAGACAGAAATGATTCGAATCGCCGTGCTCGGCGCAGGCCGCATCGGCCGCATCCACGCCGCAAATGCAGCCTCCATTCCGAACGCGAAGCTTGTTGTGGTCGCCGACCCGGTTCCCGCTGCGGCGAATTCGCTGGCCGAGCGCCTCGGGTGCGAAGCGTCGACAGACTGCATGGCAGTGCTTCAGCGTACCGATATCGACGCAGTCGTCATTGGCACGCCGACGGATACCCACATCACCTTCATGCTCGAAGCGGTCGCTCGTGGTAAGGCGGTGCTCTGCGAAAAGCCGATCGATCTCGATATGGAAAAGTCGCTCGCTGCTGCGCGCGAAGTCGAGCGATTGGGCGGCCGCGTGATGCTCGCTTTCAACCGTCGCTTCGATCCGACCTCCCAGGCGTTCCGCGCGGCAATCGACGCCGGTGACGTCGGCGAAGTCCGTCAGGTCATCATCTCGAGTCGCGATCCGGGTATGCCGCCGCGCGACTACGTCGAGCACTCAGGTGGCATTTTCCGCGACATGGTGATCCACGATCTGGACATGGCGCGGTGGCTCCTCGGCGAGGAGCCGGTCGAGGTGATGGCGACCGCGAGTCGTCTTGTCGACCCTTCGCTTTCGGAGCTTGGCGACTTCGATACGGTCATGGTTCAGTTGCGCACCGCGTCCGGCAAGCAGTGCCATATCAATTGTTGCCGCGAAGCGGTCTATGGCTACGACCAGCGTATGGAAGTGTCGGGTTCGAAGGGCATGCTTCTGCAGGAAAACCTTCGCCCTTCCACGATCCGTCGCTGGAACAAGGACGCTACCGATGTTCGCGAGCCACTCCTCAACTTCTTTCTCGAGCGTTATGTCGACGCGTACAGGGGCGAGCTGCAGGCGTTTGTCGGCGCGCTCATCGGCAACACGCCGCTGCCGACGTCCGTTGACGATGGCCTCAAGGCGCTGCGTCTTGCAGAGTGCGCGCTGGAGTCTGCACAGACCGGGAAGGTAGTCGCGGTTTAACTATTGAGCTGGAGGAAACACGCCATGGCGCGAAAGATTGGTTCTGGAGAAACGGTTGGCGTTGCTTGCCTTGGTATCACTCATCCGCATACATCAGGGCGGGTCAAGGCGATCCAGCGCAGAGCCGATGCAAAAATGCTCGGGGCATGGGACACAAGCCCACTGCTCACACCGTTTGTGGATGCGCTGGGGCTCCAAGCGCGCTCGAAGGAAGAGATCCTCGCTGACGCGAACGTGCATGTGGTTCTCGTGCACTCGAAGAGCGACAAGATGGCCGATCTGACGATCGAGGCGCTCGAAGCCGGCAAGGCCGTGCTGTGCGAGAAGCCGGCCGGCCGCAGCTCGGAGGACGCGAAGCGCATCGTTCAGGCAGTCGAGCGCACGGGCGGCCTCGTTCAGGTCGGCTACTGCTGGCGTTTCGCGCCTTCGGTCGAAGCCATGCAAGCAGCGCTGAAGACCGGCCGTCTGGGCCGGGTCGTTCAGGTCCGTGCGCATGGCGGGTGCTCGCACGATGAAGCGGGTACGGCGCATATGACCCAACCGGGCGATATCGGAGGCGCGGTTTTCGTGATCGGGTGCCACTTGGTGGATCGCATTCTCCATCACTTTGGCACACCGCGCTCTGTCAACGCTCGCATCACCAAGTTCCTCGGCTTCCACGGTGACGAGTCTCGCGAAGATGCGGCCGGCGCTGTCCTGAACTACGAGGACAAGATCGTAACCATCGACTTCATGTCGTGGGACGTACTGCCGTGGACGGAGAGCTGGGACATCACGGCCTACGGCACGGAAGGGATCATGTCATCGCGATCACTGCCGTCCAGCTACAAGATCTACGACGCAGGCAAGGGCGACTATCCGGAAGGCTGGACCGAATGGCAAGAAACGAGCTTTCCGGAGATCTGGGCAACGAAGAAGACGGAGTATTCGCCGGACATCGCCGAAATCGGCAATCCGGTCTACTTCGACCGCGAGTCGAATGCATTCTTCGACGCGTTGCGAAACGGTACGCCGTCGGTTGTGCCGGCCACCCAGGCATTCAACATCAGTCGCGTGATCGAGGCGATGTTCGCGTCGTCGAAGCAGGCGGGCGCTGAGGTCTTTATCGACTAAATGCAAACTGGCCCCGGACCGGGGCCAGCTCAGTAGATCGTGTGTCTTTCAAATAAATAGTAATCCATATCAGGAGACAGGAATGAACATCGTCAAGTACCTCGCAATCTCGGCCAGCATCGGATTCGGATTGGCTGCTGTTTCGGTTTCGACGTTCGCGCAGGACAAGGGAGTCATCGGCATCTCGCTGCCAGACAAGACCGAATCCCGGTGGCTCACCGATGGCAAGAGCATGGTCGACGCACTGAAGGCGAAGGGGTACTCGGCCGATCTGCAGTACGCCAACTATGACGTTCCGACGCAGGTCAACCAGGTCGAGAACATGCTGGCCAAGGGCGTGAAAGCGCTTGTCATCGCGCCCATTGACGGCAAAACCTTCTCCGATGCACTCGCGTATGCGCAGAAGAAGCATATCAAGGTCATCTCCTACGATCGCCTGATCAGTCAGACGAAGGATGTCGACTACTACGCCACCTTCGATAACTACGGCGTAGGTGTGCTGCAGGCGCAAAGCATCGTCGCCGCGTGGAAGAAGAAAGGCAGCAAGACTCCGTTCAACATCGAAGTATTCGGCGGGTCATCGGACGACAATAACGCACACATGGTCTACGCGGGCGGCATGTCGGTGCTCAAGCCGTACATCGACAGCGGGAAGTTCGTGGTTCGTAGCAAACAGGTCGCGTTCGAGAAGATCGCGACCCGCAACTGGGACGGCGCGACGGCGCAATCGCGTATGGACAACCTCCTGAGCGCGTTCTATGGCAAAGATCGCCTCGACGCTGTCTGGACGCCGAATGACGCAATCGCAATCGGCGTGATTTCGTCGCTCAAGGGTGTCGGTTACGGCTCGGCGCAATCGCCGATGGCGGTCGTCACGGGCCAGGACGCTGATATTCAGAACGTCAAGGCGATCATCCGCGGCGATCAGACGACGACGGTCTTCAAGGACACGCGAAAACTCGCGAGTGTCACCGCCGACATGGTGGACGATGCCCTCACCGGCAAGACCGTCGCGGTGAACGACACGAAGAGCTACAACAACGGTGCCAAGATCGTACCGACCTATCTGGTGAAGCCTGTTCTCGTGGACAAGGACAACGTCCAGTCAATGCTGGTGAACAGCGGTTACTACACGCCGGCGCAGTTGAAGTAATTGCGGGCCGTGGCGACGCGAGCGCCGGCAGATCAGTTCGTGTGTGCCGGCGCACACGCCGCGCAACGAGCGTGTGAGAAACGAGGAGGATGAAGATGGACACCATTCTGGAAATGAGCGGCATCCAGAAGGCATTCGGCCCGGTCAAGGCCCTGAACAACGTCAACCTGCGCGTCAAAAAAGGTGAGATTCACGCAATCTGCGGGGAGAACGGTGCTGGCAAATCGACGCTGATGAAGATTTTGAGCGGCGTCTATGCTCATGGCTCGTATGCTGGCACCGTCCTGTATGACGGCGAGGAGCGATTGTTTTCGGATATCACTGATAGCGAGGCGGTGGGCATCATCATCATCCATCAAGAGCTTGCTCTTGTGCCTATGCTGTCGATCACGGAGAACATCTTTCTCGGTAATGAGCAGTCGAGGAGAGGTGTTATCGACTGGCAAGGGTCGCGCGCTCGGGCGAAGGAGTTGCTTGAAAAGGTGGGCCTCAGCGATTCACCTGACACGCCAGTTGGCACGCTCGGAATCGGTAAGCAACAGCTGGTGGAAATCGCGAAGGCGCTGTCGAAGGAAGTCAGGCTGTTGATTCTTGACGAGCCCACGGCGAGCCTGAATGAAAAGGATAGCGATACATTGCTCGATCTGCTGCTCGACCTTAAGCAGCGTGGCGTGACGTCTATCATCATCTCGCACAAGCTCAATGAAATCTCCCGGGTGGCCGATAGCATCACGGTGATCCGCGACGGCTCGACCGTTGATGAGCTGGATTGCCGCAAAGAAAGCGTGAGCGAAGACCGCATCATCAAGGCAATGGTCGGCCGCGAAATGTCGGACAGGTATCCGACGCGGACGCCCAATATCGGCGACGTGATCTTCGAGGTCAAGGACTGGCGCGTTCAGCATCCGACCCAGCGCGATCGTGCCGTAATCAAGGGCGTCAATCTCAAAGCCCGCGCTGGTGAAATCGTCGGTATCGCAGGCTTGATGGGATCGGGGCGCACCGAATTGGCGATGAGTGTCTTTGGCGGCACGTACGGCCAGGATATTAGCGGGACGGTATTAATCCATGGAAAGCCGGTCGATGTGTCGTCCGTGCAAAAAGCCATCAACGCCGGGCTTGCTTACGTCACGGAAGATCGAAAGGGCAACGGCTTGCTGCTCGACGACGACATCAGGACGAATATCTCGTTGGCCAACCTTCGGGGTGTCTCGAAATACGGCGTCGTGAATGAGCACGAGGAAGTGAGCGTTGCGGCGGACTTCCTGAAAAAGTTGCGAATCCGGGCGCAGGGTGTATCACACGTCGTCGGCAACCTGTCGGGCGGCAATCAACAGAAGGTCGTACTTAGCAAATGGCTTTTTTCAGAGCCGGACGTGCTCATTCTCGATGAGCCGACTCGCGGGATCGACGTGGGCGCGAAGTACGAGATCTACAGCATTATCAATCAAGCGGTTGCAGCAGGTAAGTGTGTCGTCGTGATCTCTTCGGAGATGCCGGAGCTTCTTGGCATGTGCGACCGGGTCTATGTCATGAACGAAGGTCGGTTCGTCGGCGAGTTCACGTCGGAAGAAGTCTCGCAAGAGAAGATCATGCGGGCAATTATGCGAAATGGAGGCATCTGAAATGCGCAAAGCTCTCTCGCCAACGGCTCCGCAGGAAGGCGAAGTCAAGAAAAGCGAAATCATGGGTGTGATCAAGCGCGGTGTGAGCGAATACGGGTTGTTGTTTTCGCTCGTAGTCATCATGGTCTTCTTCCAGGTGGCGACCAGTGGCGTGCTTATGCAGCCCCTGAATTTGACGAACCTTGTGCTGCAAAACAGCTACATCGTCATCATGGCGCTCGGAATGCTGATGGTGATCGTTGCTGGTCACATTGACTTGTCGGTTGGCTCGACGGCGGGCCTCGTGGGCGCGCTCGCCGCAGTGTTGATGGTGCAGTTCAACGTCAACTACGTCGTCGCCACCATTATTTGCATTGCGACCGGCGCACTTATCGGTGCAGTGCAGGGCTACTGGATCGCGTTCTGGCGCATGCCGTCGTTCATTGTCACCTTGGCCGGCATGCTGGTGTTCCGCGGATTGACGAATCTCGTCCTGCAAGGCCAGTCGATCGGACCGTTCCCCGATGCCTTTGCGGCAGTCAGCTCGGGCTTCATCCCGGACGTATTCCGAGGCGAGGATCTCCACATTACGTCGATCGTGCTCGGCATTCTGGTGGGTGCGGCATTTTTCGCGATCGAACTCCGGCACCGCGCGAGCGCGGCGAAGTACGGTATGGGGAAAGGGTCGATGCCGATGATGGTCGCGAAGAATGCAGTCCTTACCGGATTGATCGTCTATTTCTGTTACCTCCTGGCGTCGTATCGGGGGCTGCCGACGGTGCTGGTGATCATGGGTGTTCTGATCGCGGTGTACACGTTCGTGATGAATCGTACGACGATCGGTCGTCGCGTCTACGCCGTTGGCGGTAACGCGAAAGCGGCCCGGCTGTCCGGGGTGAGTGTCCCTGCAGTGAGCTTCCTCACGTTCGTCAACATGGGTGTGCTGGCTGCACTGGCCGGGATCATCTTCGCGGCGCGGCTCAATAGCGGCACGCCCAAGGCGGGGACTGGTTTCGAACTCGATGTCATTGCTGCGTGCTTTATTGGCGGCGCATCCGCGTCGGGCGGTGTGGGCAAGGTGGTAGGCGCGGTTGTCGGTGCATTCATCATGGGCGTGATGAACAACGGTATGTCCATCATGGGAATCGGTGTGGACTATCAGCAGGTGATCAAAGGCGTCGTCCTGCTCGCCGCCGTGTTCGTCGACGTCTACAACAAGAACAAGGCGTGAGATCTGCATCGCCAATAGAGAACAGATGAGAGGGCTCGCTTCGTGTGAGTGATTTCGTACGAGTGAGAAATGCGACAAGCGACATGACATGAGTCCCAGCCCGATGCGACTTGGGGAGGCGTGTCGCTTGTCTGAGAATAAGCATCAGTGACGGAAGCGACATGATCAAGCACATCGTGATGTGGGACGTTCGCGGCGAGACGCCCGAACAAAAGAGGGAAACCGCGCAGTTTGTTAAGAGTGCATTCGAGAGCTTGGCTGGGAAGATTCCCGGGCTGAAGAAGCTGGAGGTCGGCATGGACTTCAGCAAGGTCGACTATGCGTGCGATGTCGTCCTCTACACCGAGTTTGAGACTGTCGAGCATCTCGAGGCGTACGCATCTCACCCCGAGCATCTCCGGGTAAAGCAAGAACTCGGTGACTGCCGGATCTCACGGCACCAGGTCGACTACGCCTGATTTTCCATCGATCTGACATTTTGCGAAGGGTTCCTTCATGTACGACTTTACGTATACGACTCACGCGTCGCGCGTGATTTTCGGCGCAGGCAGCATGAATCTCGTCCAGCAGGAAGTCGAGAGGTTGGGTGCGCGTCGGGCGATCGTTCTGTGCACGCACCAACAGAAATCGCAGGCGGAGTCTGTTGCTGCACTGCTCGGCCCTGCGAGTGCGGGCGTTTTCGACGGCGCTCAGATGCATGTGCCCATTGAAAATGCTCGTCGCGCGCGTAAGTACGCGAAGGAAGTCGGCGCTGACTGTGCAGTTGCGATTGGTGGTGGATCAACCATCGGGCTTGGCAAGGCCATCGCCCTTGAGTCGTCGTTGCCCATCATCGCAATTCCGACGACGTATGCCGGTTCCGAAATGACGCCCATCTTCGGGATTACGGAGGGCGGGTTGAAACGGACCGGACGCGACGCCAATGTGCTGCCCAAGACAGTGCTCTATGACCCGGAGCTGTCGGTCGGGTTGCCCGCGCAGCTATCGTTTGTCAGTGGCCTGAACGCGATCGCACATGCGGCAGAAGGGCTGTATGCGAAAGACGGCAATCCGGTCATGGCGTTGATGGCGGAAGAGGGCATCCGGTCTTTGACGAAGGGACTGCGCGGTATCAAAAAGCAGAACCGGGACATGGAGGCTCGAAGCGATGCGCTGTACGGCGCCTGGCTGTGCGGAATGGTGCTCGGTACGGTCGGTATGGCCCTGCACCATAAGCTATGTCATACGTTGGGTGGCACATTCAACCTCCCGCACGCGGAGACGCACGCGATTGTTTTGCCGCATGCTCTCGCCTATAACAGTCCGGTCGCAGCGGATGCCATGGCGCGTATCGCGCGTGCAATAGACGCGGAGAGCGCTGCAGACGGCCTATATGAACTGAATCGGGAACTTGGCGTGCCGGTCGGGCTAGGGGAAATCGGACTGCGTGAGCAGGATCTTGATCGTGCTTGCGAGATCGCTATGTCGAATCCGTACTGGAACCCGCGCCCCATAGAGGCTGGCCCCCTTCGTGAGCTCCTGCAACGAGCCTGGGTAGGTAGCCGACCACGTCCGTGAGGCTCTCCCGGGGGCGGTGCAACTGTCCCCGGAAGACTGAAATGCAAGGCAGATCGGCCGGACCTCATTAGGTCTTTAGTCGATCGAAAAGTGTCGTGCATGATGGTGCTTCCGAAAATGGGACCTCGTCACGCGCGCGAGCGTTTCAAGACTGAAGCCGGCGAAGCGCTGCTCATCGACGACGAGCGTGATGTTCATCCGGGCACGAACGCCGAGGCCGGTTTTCCGGGCATCCAGCGTCGCACGCGGGTTGCTGAAAGGGAAACCAGTGCGTCGAAGCGGCGACCGGCATCGAGCGACGGTGCGGCCAACCGCACGCTGAGCCGTCGAAGCGCGTCGAGCACGCCGGCATGCGCCGCCAACAGCGACAGCAGCTCCCACAACGCGCCATGTCGAATCTTCGGCCGACGACTGACGCTCGGACTGCAGGATGAGTTCATCGTGAACCGCCCCGGATTTTGTGGAGGCTCCAACTCTTGAGAGAATGGAGCCATGAACAAGAAGGTAACCAAGTTTTCCCCGGAAGTCCGAGAGCGCGCGGTGCGCCTGGTGCGCGAGCAGCGTAGC
>NZ_CADFEF010000059.1:0-14669 GCF_902833125.1 Burkholderia sp. BCC1640
AGCCCTCGTCACGCCAGAAATCGATTCGCATACGTTCTTCAGGTTGAAGTTGTTGGTACGTTCTCTTTGCCATTCGCGGACATTACCGGATGGCGAGAGTGTTGCACTTCAGATTTGAGGCCGCCCATTCTTTGGCGGACGTTGTTCTCTCATTGGGAAGAATCAGAAAGCATGACTGCGTCGTGAGTCGGCAAGTCCAAGGCTGCGTGGTGGCGCGGAACGTCGTTGGGGAATCCGCCGCAATTTGTGTCCGCGGCGCCGTGTAGTGGTCTAATGAACCCGGACACTGATTTAGGCGAGAATGCTCGCCATGAAGAGGTCTCTAATGACCAAGCGACGTAGTACGTTTTCCCCGGAGTTCAAACAGCAAGCCGCGTGTCTGGTGCTCGACCAGGGCTATAGCCATATGGAGGCGAGTCGCTCGGTCGGCGTCGGCGAGACGGTACTGCGCCGCTGGGTGCACCAGCTTCAAATGGAGCGTCAGGGTGTCACGCCGCAGGGCAAGGCAATCACGCCGGATCAGCAACGCATTCAGGAACTCGAGGCGCGTATCGAACGCCTCGAGCGTGAGAAGGCCATTTTAAAAAAGGCTACCGCGCTCTTGATGTCGGAAGGCATAGAACGTACGAAGTAATTGATCAGATCTGCGCAGGCGAATCAGTCGAACTGATGTGCGCGGTATTCGACGTATCGCGGTCCTGTCTGTATGCGTACCGGGAGCGTGCCCAGCGCGTAGATGCCGAGCGTATGGCGTTGCGCCACCGGGTGCACGAACTGTTCGTCGAGAGTCGAAGCTCTGCTGGCAGCCGCAGCATCATGGGCATGATGCGCGAGGAAGGCACGGCGATTGGCCGCTTCAAGGTAAGTCGCTTGATGGAAGAGCTGGGGTTGATCTGCAAGCAGCCCGGCAGCCATGCGTACAAGCAAGCTACGGTCGAGCGGATCGATATTCCGAACCATCTCAACCGTCAGTTCGAGGTTGATGCGCCGAATCAGGTCTGGTGTGGCGACATCACGTATGTCTGGGCGCAAGGCCGTTGGCATTACCTGGCCGCCGTACTTGATTTGTTCACGCGCCGAGTCGTCGGCTGGGCGTTCTCGACACGCCCGGATGCCGATCTGGTCGTGCAGGCGCTGGACATGGCCTATGAGCAGCGTGGTCGGCCACAAGGGTTGCTATTCCACTCGGATCAGGGCGGTCAGTATGCGAGTCGGAAATTCCGTCAGCGCCTGTGGCGCTATCGGATACAGCAGAGCATGAGCCGTCGCGGAAACTGTTGGGACAATTCTCCGATGGAGAGGCTGTTCCGCAGCTTCAAGACAGAATGGCTGCCGTCAGTGGGTTACATGTCGGCGCAGGAAGCACACCGGGATATCAGCCACTACCTGATGCATCGGTACAACTGGATACGGCCGCATCAGTTCAATGACGGACTGGCGCCGGCTGTTGCGGAAGAAAAACTTAACGCAGTGTCCGGGGTTGGTTGACCACTACACCGCGCGCGAATTTGCCTAACGAAAGCAAGTCGGTTCCGATCTCATGCACAACGTATCAGTCGGTAACCGGCATCCTCACGTCAGTCTGACTCTGCTCAGTCACAATTCTTTCAACACTATGGCGCACGCGTTTCGTAGGGTGTGTTCGTTGCGTCGAAAAGTCAATTGCATTTCCGCAAGCTTCATCGCACTTTTTTGGGGAGGAGGTCATTGTTGGGCGATGCTTTTTTTAGATTGCGTCAGTCGAAAAATGCATCAGCATTGCGCGACTCAAATTGGCTGCAT
The DNA here is from genome assembly GCF_902833125.1 of Burkholderia sp. BCC1640. NCBI lineage: Bacteria > Pseudomonadati > Pseudomonadota > Betaproteobacteria > Burkholderiales > Burkholderiaceae > Burkholderia > Burkholderia sp. BCC1640. Next base: position 1,783 of record NZ_CADFEF010000059.1, read on the forward strand.
ACCTTTCACATCCCGGCGCGATCCCCGGTTCGATAAATCTACTAAAAAAGTTAGTGAATTGATTCATCAAAATTAGTTAACCGTCGATCGTTGGTAAGCGGTTGCAAGTATGGTTGTGAACGAACTGATAGGTATGACCATGGATCTCGACCGGTATGACGAAGATCGGCGCTGTAGGTGGAGGTGTCGTCTACACGGCAAATCTCATGCACACGCCGCGGATTGAACGCTAGCGCTCCGCAGCGCTATCACTCCGCTTTCGCCAAGAGAGGCTTGGTGGTGTTGGCATTCGCTATTGCGGAAGTCGTTTCTGGTTGCTGGTTGGTCTTACTTCAATAAATTTCTATTTTATTCAGCAAGCTGCGATGGCCGGAAGAAGTATTTTGCTGGCCTGTTTTGCATCAAACGTTGAGAGTAGTCATGAAGTCAAATTTCGGTATCGCGGGTGTACAAATGGCGGTCTCGGCATTCGAAAGCAATGTCGAGGTGATTGGCAATTATTTGCGCCACATCCGAACGCGCTTCCCCTGGGTGCGGATGGTGATGTTTTCGGAGTTGGCGCCTCTCGGTCCAAAGCACGACAGAGCTGAGCCGATACCCGGGCCTGCGGTAGCGCGCCTCTCGGAGCTCGCGCGTGAGACTGGCTTGTGGCTTATCCCTGGCTCGTTGTTCGAGCGCGTTGAAGGACCAGATGGTGCGGTGGTATACAACACGACGCCGGTGATCGACCCAAGCGGAGAAGTTGTCGCTTGCTTTCGCAAGCTGTTCCCATTCCGTCCATATGAGCGCGGTGTTGAGGGCGGCACCGAGTTTTGCGTATTCGATGTTCCAGACGCGGGGCGGATCGGCGTGTCGATCTGCTACGACATGTGGTTCCCGGAGACCACGCGCACGCTGGCCGCGATGGGAGCTGAGGTCATCTTACATCCGACGATGACGGATACGATCGACCGAGACGTCGAGCTCGCGATTGCGCGCGCATCTGCGGCACAGAACCAGGTGTATTTCTTCGACATCAATGGCGTCGGTGATGGTGGCGTCGGACGATCGATTGTCTGTGACCCGTCTGGCTATGTCCTGCATCAGGCCGACGGCGGCACTGAAATCATTCCAATCGCAGTCGATTTCGAGCGCGTGCGCCGCGAACGTGAATGCGGTTTGCGAAACCTCGGCCAGCCGCTGAAGAGTTTCCGCGACCGCAACTGCGACTTCCCGGTGTATCGGAAAGAGAGTCATGACTTTCCGTACCTTGGTACGTTGGGACCGTTGACGAAACCCGACTAAGCAAATCGGCGCGCCCGGCCGTGTGATGGGTACAAAGCCGGGCGATCCGCTCGCACACAAAAATTGAGCCAAGGAGAAGGAGACATGACAGCAGAGCAACCGTTGTCCCAGAACTGCGCGTCGCTCGGCCGCCATCGCAGCGTGTGGGAAGGGCGTGCCGACGGGTGGATCAATCTGGTCGACGACCTGAGCCGTCTCGCGATCCTGCCAGCGGATGATCCGGAGCGCGCGCTGCGTATGCAGAACGTGCGGCGAACTGTTGAACTGTTGACACCGATCGAAAGTTACTGGGCATTCCCGGGCGGCCGGGTGTTCGGTGAATTGCGTCACTGGATCGAGCGCGAGGAGATGGTTCGCGCACATCAGGCGGCGCGCCGTATTCACCGTGTGCTGGCTGCGCGCACATATCGTCACGACGCGAACACGCTAGACAGTGACAACGAGCTTCCTTCACAGATCGAGACCGACAGCGAACGCCAGGCACAACTCACGCGTCCTTATTTTGAGGTACTAATCGTTGACGAAATGTCAGCGAGCGAAGAGGAGGCTTTGCGCCGCCGCGTTCAACGAAAGCGTAGCCCAGACGACGATTTCATCTTCGACATCGTCGTCGTGCCGAGTTTCGAGGACGCGCTGATCGCAACACTCGTAAATTTTAACCTGCAGGCCGTTGTCATAAGGCATGGGTTCCCATTCCGCTCGGTCAATCACAACGACATGCTGCGCCGCTTTCTTGAGGGCCTCGATGAGAACATCGAGGCGATGCCTGAGTTTGAGCGCGGGCCATTGCTCGGCCGTCGGATTGCGCAGATCCGTCCAGAGCTCGACTTGTATCTCGTAACCGACGTGAGTGTCGAGGACATTGCGGCACGTGTCGGTGAAGTTTTCAAGCGGATCTTCTTCGGCGAGGAAGATCACATTGAGCTGTACAGCTCGATCATGAAAGGTGTCAGCGAACGCCACAAGACGCCTTTCTTCAATGCACTGCGCGACTACGCGAAGCAGCCGACTGGAGTGTTCCATGCGTTGCCGCTCGCGCGCGGAAAGGCAATCATGAACAGCAACTGGATCGGCGACTTGGCCCAGTTCTACGGGATGAACCTGTTCATGGCCGAGACTTCCGCGACGTCTGGCGGTCTTGACTCCTTGCTCGATCCGGTCGGTCCACTGAAGCTCGCGCAGGAGTATGCTGCGCGCGCGTTCGGGGCCCGCCGCACTTACTTCGCGACCAACGGCACGTCGACCTGCAACAAGATCGTCGTCCAAGCGCTCGTTCGACCGGACGATATCGTGCTCGTTGACCGGAATTGTCACAAGTCGCACCACTACGGACTAGTGCTCGCGGGTGCACAAGTCACGTACCTCGACTCCTATCCGCTCGACGTGTATTCAATGTATGGCGCGGTGCCGATCAGGCACATCAAGGAGACGCTGCTTTCCTTCCGCCGTGCGGGCACGCTTGACCGGGTACGGATGGTTTTGCTCACCAACTGTACGTTCGACGGAATCGTGTACGACGTCGAACGCGTGATGATGGAGTGCCTCGCGATCAAACCGGATCTCGTGTTCTTGTGGGACGAGGCATGGTTTGCGTTCGCGCGCTGTCATCCGATCTATCGGCAACGAACTGCGATGGCGAGCGCCGCAAAGCTCGCTGACAAGTTCAATGACCCTGAGTACGCGAAAAGTTATGAGGAGTTCGCGCTTACGATTGACTGGAGTGACGATGCACAGCTTCTCGACACGCGCTTGTTGCCCGACCCAACCCGCGCGCGGGTGCGTGTTTACGCGACGCATTCGACTCACAAGACGCTTACTGCATTACGCCAAGGCTCGATGATCCATGTGTGGGATCAGGATTTCAAGGACAAGGCCGAAGAGTCGTTCCACGAAGCCTACATGACCCACACTTCAACATCGCCGAATTACCAAATTCTCGCGTCGTTGGACGTCGGCCGTCGTCAGGTCGAGCTTGAGGGCTATGAGTTGATCCAGCGTCAGCTCGAGCTCGCAATGAGTCTGCGGGAACAGGTTAAGCAGCATCCGTTGTTGAGCCGCTACTTCCGCTTTCTGCGCGTCTCCGATGTAGTGCCGCCGGCCTATCGCGACTCTGGTGTCAATAGCTACTACGATGATGAGACAGGCTGGAATAACCTCGAGACAGCCTGGCGAACCGACGAGTTCGTGCTCGACCCGACACGTGCGACGCTCGTGATCGGTGCAACTGGGATGGACGGCGACACGTTCAAGAACAAGGAGTTGATGGACAAGTACGGTATCCAGATCAACAAGACTTCGCGCAATACCGTACTTTTCATGACGAATATCGGCTCAACCCGCTCGGCCATTGCATACCTGATTGAGGTACTTGCAAAGATCGCGCGCGACGTCGACGCACGCGTGTCTGATATGAGCACGATCGAGCGCCGGACCCATGAAAAGCGCGTGCGGTCGTTGACTCTCGAGCAACCGCCTCTGCCCGATTTCTCGAGCTTCCACTTCGCGTTCCGCGGTCGCAGCATCGAAAGCCGTGCGGAGACGCGCGACGGCGACATTCGAAGTGCGTTCTTCCTGTCGTACGACGATGCGAACTGCGAGTACATCGACATGAACGAGGCAGCTCGCGCGATCGCCACCGGCCGTGATCTTGTGTCCGCACTGTTCGTGATCCCCTATCCGCCGGGCTTCCCGATCCTCGTGCCAGGCCAGGTGATTAGTGCCGGGATCCTCCAGTTTATGGCGGCACTCGATGTGCGCGAGATCCACGGCTTCCGTCCAGAGTTGGGCTTCCGGATCTTCAGTCAGGACGCTCTTGATCGCGCGGTACAGGGCACCGCTTCGCGCGTCGCTATCGCGCTTTCGGACCGAGTGGCGCAGAGGCAGTCGGGCGACGCACCCGCGGACACTGAGGTAGAGCAGATCGCCGGATTCACCACTGTCAAAGACGACGTATCCAGGAGCCAAAATTGAGCGATAAAGTTAAGAGTGTTTCCGATCTGTTGCTGATGTTCCACCGCAACGAGCGACCGATCTACTTCATTAGCGCGACCAACTTCAACCTGCTTGGCATCGACAGGTGGGTGAACCGCTTTATGTACATCAACTACATCGACTGCTTCGATGGGCGTCATCCGAACGTGTTTGTTCCTAGTGAGTCACCGCACGACGAGTTTCAGTCGATTGAGGACATCAACAACTATCTTTTGTCTCACAAGGAAGTGATCGACCTGGTCGAGCGTCGCGGTGGCCGGCCTGTCGCGACATTCCTCATGTTTGACGAGAAGACGGAAGCCCTCGCGGAAGAAATCGGCATGGATGTCTGGTTCCCGCCGGCCGCGCTTCGCACCCGATGTGACAACAAGATGGAAACCGTTCGGATCGGAAACAAGGCTGGTGTTTACTCCGTACCGAATGCGCTCGAGAAGGTCGACAGTTACGCTCATCTGATGCAGATTGCGGAGCGCAGTGGACTCGGCCGGGATCTTGTCGTGCAGTCCGCATTTGGCGACTCCGGACATACGACGTTCTTCATTGCGTCCGAGGACGATTTCAATAAGCACAAGGATGAAATCGTCAACGACCCCGAAGTCAAGATTATGAAGCGAATCAATTGCCGCGGGGCCACACTTGAAGCATGCGCAACGCAGTCCGGGACCCTCGTCGGGCCACTGCTGACCGAGGTAGTCGGCGCGCGCGAGTTGACGCCATACAAGGGAGGCTGGTGCGGCAATGAGGTGTTCCCGGGTGCATTCACGGAGGAGGTGCGCGCGAAGGCGCGCGCGATGGCCGAGAAGTTCGGCGATCAGTTGCTGAACGAAGGCTATCGCGGCTATTTCGACCTTGATTTCCTGATCGACGTCGATTCCGGCGAGGTCTATCTGGGCGAATTGAATCCGCGCATTTGCGGCGCGAGCCCGATGACGAATCATGCAGCGTTCGCGTACGCAGACGCACCGCTCTTCCTTTTTCACCTGCTTGAGTTCTCGGGAGTGCCATTTGACCTGAACGTGAAGGAGATCAACGAGCGCTGGGCGCAGGCACACTTCATCGATTCGTGGTCGCAGGTCGTGCTGAAGTACACCGACGACAACGTCGACCAGGTCACACACGCGCCGGCGACCGGTATTTACCGGATGGCCGACGACGGTAGCGTTTCGTATCATCGATTCGACTGCCACCGGCGTGCGATCGACACGGAGCGCGAGGCATTCTTCATGCGAATTGCAGGTCCTGGCGACTATCGCTATGAGGGAGCAGATCTTGGAATTTTGATCACGCGTGGGCGATCGATGGACGACAACTTCAGGCTCAACATTCGTGCACGTGACTGGGTGCGTGGACTGAAGCAGTACTACGCGGGTAAGCCGATTGTTGCCTCGCAACCTGAGGCGGTGCCCGCACCCGGCTCGTTCAAGATTCTCTGAGGGTCACCATGCCGATCAGTCTGCAGTTCCAGGCCGTCGTCGAGGATGTTCCCGGCGAGAAGTGGCGCGCCCTGTTCGAACGAGCCTGGCCGAGCTACCGTGCTTGGTTTCTTCGAAGTGGCGTGGCCGGCCGCCCGAGCTACCTCGAATCCCGACGTGCTCTGCGCACGCATATGCCTGAACTCGTGCCAACGTGGGAGCGTCTCGTTGAGCTCATCGGCGGCGGTGACGTCGAGGCGCGTTTCCTGTCCCTGTGGTGTCCGCCGCCGTATATCGCGGGTTGCTCGCAGGCGGTTTGGATCGATCCTGGCGGCCACGAGGAGCCGATGCTGCTGCGCAACTATGACTTCGCACCTGCGTTGCTCGAAGGAAACTGGCTCGCGACACGCTGGGTCGGCTCGCGAGTTGCTGCGATGGGTGACTGCTTGTGGGGCGCGCTCGACGGGGTGAACGACAACGGGCTTGCGGCGTCGCTGTCGTTCGGCGGGCGCACCGTGTCCGGAACCGGCTTCGGAATTCCGCTGGTGCTGCGGTACGTGCTGGAAACCGCGAGGACGACCGCTGAAGCGGTGGCGATACTTCAACGTGTGCCAGTACATATGAGTTACAGCGTCACGCTACTCGACTCTAAAGCGGACTGGGCGACGGTGTTTGTCAATCCCGACCGACCGACCGAGGTTACGCGCCGCTATGCCGTGACCAACTTCCAGAACTCGGTCGAATGGCCGGAGCATGCGCGGGCGACTCACTCGCGTGATCGGCTCGCTGCTCTTCAGCTTCAGGTTGTTCAGCCTGGCCCAGCACAGCAGGCGATCAATGTCTTGCTGCAAGAACCACTGTATCAAAACGCGTGGCAGCGAGGATACGGAACTCTTTACTCGGCAGTCTATCGACCCATGTCACGAAGAGCCGAGCTGTGGTGGCCGGAAGAATGCTGGGATCAGTCCCTGCATTCTTTCGAAGAAGGGAGTCGGCAGGTAATTCTTCAAGATCGGAATCGGTTTTAACAGCGGAATAGAGGTGGATGAGCCGAACGCCTCGCGCCTCGGTGGTTCATCACTCAACACAGATTTGGAGCATGGAGACATTAAGATGAGAAAGAAGAAATCTTCAGCGGTATGGATTCTGATCGCGATGTTGATCGGCATTGCGATTGGCTACATGATCTATACGGAGTTTCCCGATAAGAAGGTGTCGACGGAAATCGCCAGCTATATTTCACTCGTGTCCGATGTCTTTCTGCGGCTGATCAAGATGATTATCGGCCCGCTCGTATTCTCGACGCTCGTCGTTGGGATCGCGCATATGGGGGACGCATCGTCGGTCGGGCGGGTTTTTGTGAAGGCGTTCGCCTGGTTCATCACGGCATCGGTAACGTCGTTGTTGCTTGGCCTTCTGATGTCGAATCTGCTCCAGCCCGGCCTGAACCTTGGTTTACCGTTGCCCGACATCGGCGCGTCGGTAAACCTTGCGACGTCGAAGTTCACACTTAAGGATTTCGTCGGACATATGGTGCCGCGCTCATTTGCCGAAGCACTGGCAAACAACGAGATCCTCCAGATCGTCGTGTTCTCCATGTTTTTCGGTGTCGCACTCGCGGCGCTCGGAGAGAAGGCAAAGGTTCTTGTCGCTGCGATCGACCAGCTTTCGCATGCGATGCTGAAGATCACCGGCTACGTGATGAAACTCGCACCGCTCGCGGTTCTTGCTGCAATGGCATCGACTGTCGCAGTGAACGGGTTGTCGATCCTGTTGAAGTTTGCGGTGTTCATGAGCGATTTCTACCTTAGCCTCTTCTTGTTGTGGGGACTCCTAGCGTTTGCGGGCTTCGTTTTCCTTGGGCCGCGCGTACTGAAGCTGCTCGTACTGATCAGGGAGGCGTTCATGCTGTCGTTCGCGACTGCAAGTTCGGAGGCCGCATATCCAAAGATTCTCGATGCACTTGACCGCTTCGGCGTTAATCGGAAGATTTCGAGCTTCGTGATGCCGATGGGATACTCGTTTAACCTTGACGGCTCGATGATGTACTGCACGTTTGCGACTCTCTTTATCGCGCAGGCGTACAACATTCATCTGTCGCTTGGCACGCAGATCACGATGCTGCTTGTACTGATGCTGACATCGAAGGGGATGGCCGGGGTGCCGCGGGCGTCACTCGTTGTTATCGCCGCAACGCTCACCCAGTTCCAGCTGCCGGAGGCGGGTCTCTTGCTTATCCTCGGCGTCGATACGTTCCTCGACATGGGCCGCTCTGCGACTAACGCCGTAGGTAACTCGATCGCGAGCGCAGTTGTCGCAATGTGGGAGGGCGCACTGTTGTCGGAGACCGATGCGAACGTGAATGCGGCACGTCTCGATGCCGAAGTCAGGGCGACGCTTGCACACCCTGCTGATGCTTGACAGGAGCCGCGTGATGAAGATTCCGAGGTTCTGGGGGGCTCTCGTCGTCGCTGGCCTATTCGCCGCGTCCGCGGCGGCGAATGCACAGGATGCGGCCGACCTATCTTCGGCGGCGCCACCGGTTACGTTATCGGGCACCCTTGAGAAGGTGCGCGACAGCGGAACGATCACGCTTGGCTACCGCGACTCGTCGGTGCCGTTCTCGTTCATCAACACACGCAACGAGCCGATTGGATATTCGATCGAGTTGTGCAAAGCGCTCGTGTCCGCGATCGAGGATTCGATCAATAGGAGCGTGTCCATTCGCTGGGTGCCGGTCACAGCTGACAACCGGATCGATCAAGTTGTCAACGGTCAGGTTGACCTCGAGTGCGGATCCACGACGAGAAGCCTTGAGCGCCAGAAGCGTGTCGCGTTTTCGCCGATCATCTACGTTTCCGGCACGAAGGTGATGGTGAAGGCGGGGGCGTCGATTCGCTCGTTCCGCGACCTCGCGGGTAAGCAGGTCGCGGTGACAGCCGGCACGACCAACGAGAAGGCGCTGCGCGATCTCGACCAGAAATTCAACCTTGGGATGCAGTTGGTGGTGGTACGTGAACACAAGGAAGGTTTCGAAGCGGTTGCGAGCGGGCAAGTGGATGCGTTTGCAACGGACGAGGCGTTGCTTTACGGTTTGATCGCACAGGATGCGGGCAGGCACGGGCAATTCCAAGTCGTTGGCGACTATCTTTCTTATGAACCGTATGGGATTATGTTCCGGAGTGGTGACCCATTGCTCGCGCAGGTCGTAAAGACTACATTCGAGGAACTGGCAGCGGACGGAGAGATCGAGCGTCAGTACAAGCGCTGGTTCCTTCGGAAACTGCCGACCGGGACGAGTTTGAACCTACCAATGAGTACACATCTGAGGATAATTATTCAAACGATGGGTGCGAAGACGGAGTGAGTGGCAATCTTGGCGTCAGCGACCCGGCGCCATTGAGGGCCGGGTCGTTTCGGAGGTGCGAGTGGCCGAAAGTGATGCGTGCGCGTGTCCGAAATACACCGCGCATCGAGCGTGTATTTGAAGAGGTGGGGCAGGCAACATACCGCGGAACGACGTCCAGTCCAATATGCCCCGCTCCCTGTTTTCCGTCGCCGAACATAGGTCAGCTTTGACCTGAGAGTAAACGTTCTTCGGCTGACCTACAACGTGTGTTTCCCGTCTTACCCCGCTGCACCTGCCGCAAGCGAAACGACGTAGCGAAGCAAGTCGTCAACGCGTCCTTCCGACACTAATTGTTCAGCAGTCTTGTAGTCGAAGATCGGCAACGGCTCATTTTGATACCAGAAGAGTGCGCTCTGTACATCCCCGGCGATATCGTTCGAGGCTCGAATGATCCGGATGGCATCCCGAATACTTTTGCACGCTTTCGTAGCCCGCCAGGCGGCTCACGGTATTGAGATTGACATGGGCCAGCCGTGCGAGCGTTTGCATATCGATATGCAAGGCGGCTGCAAAGCGTCGTGCCGAAACGATCGGCGCGGCGATCTCCGGGGCCCTCAAGGGCCATGAACTGGTCGAAGCCGTTGGGCGGTGTTGAACCGTAGCTGTCTCGCTGTTGTCGTATTGAAGGCGCTTAGCCGCCCGTTCACGTTTGAAGCTCGTCCGCGCAAACTTGGTGCGAAATCGATGCTTCGCGCGGCACGCCGAACCCGGTGTAGCATGCAGTTGCATCCCGAGCGCTTTGCTCGGCATCAAGGGGATTGCCAGATGACATCGGCTCCCGCAATCGCGTGAATCATGTGGAGAAATGACGTGACCGTCACGAAGCGCTGGATCATGGAGATTCAGGACGCCCCTGATGGGAGTGGCGACGGTGTTCTGCAACTTCCTGATGATCTCTGGAGCGAATTGTCGAGCCAGGGGTGGCAAGCTGGAGACGTACTCGAGGTAGATCTGGTCACCGTACCCGGTGTGGCCGGGATTCGAAATCGCTACGCTGAGTGTCGTCGAATTTCCGCGCCTGGAAAGTCAGTCTCTAATGGCCCACCGAAGAGTGAGGATGGTCATGAACGGTGACTACGATGTGTGGCCTACCGATTTGTCGTTCCGTGGAATCCCTATCGAGTTGAAGGTTGAGAAATCGGCGCTTTTCGCTCTAGAGGATGGCCGACGCTTTACTAGTCAGACTGCATCCTATGCAGTGGCGAAGGGCAAAAAGACTGCGGTGCTCTGCGTGCTGGATTGCAGCCCAAAGAACGGGCCGCCACGTGATCCTGCGCAGTTGGTGGGCCTTCAATTTGTGGAAAATGGTGTTCAGGTCTGCGTACGGATCATCCAGGGAAATTTGCAGAAACCGAGCACTCTCTCGCGCGGTCCGAGGTGCTAATAAGATGCGGAGTCAGAAAGCACTCGAGGATGTCATTAGGTCAGACGAGCTTGTCTGGCTGCGGGAGTTCGTCGACGGAATAGAACATCTATCAGTATTGGCGCCCTTGTTTCAGATTAATTTGATCATAGATGCAAACATCATCCTCGGAGAGCTAAGGTGGGTAAGTAAGCGACGACGCAATGAAAGCGCACGAAGCGAATTACTTGAGGTCTTGGAAGTCGAAACAGTCCTTGCCTATGCACCAACGTTTCTCGTAGAAGAGGTAACCGAGCATCTCCCTGATCTCGTTAAGCAAGGGTGCGACGCGGAAAAGCTGATCGTCCATTGGGCGCGCTTAAGGGCATTGATCAAGTTTGTCGACGTGGGTGGCATACCGGAAAATGGGAGTGACTATCTCGATCCCAACGATGTACCGTATCTGCGTCTGCAACAGAAGATCTCTGCGCGAATTCTGTCTCGTGACAAGGATATTGAAGCAATGGAGGGGCAAACCGTCCCAATTGAGATTCTTGGGGCCCTGCGAAACTATGCTCGTAGATCTGCCGTTCAGTTGACGTTTCAGGTTGGTGGTTACAGCATCACGGGAGTATCTTTGCGCGTGTTCCTGGCGATCATCCAAGATACCTTTCCTAAAGTGAAGAAAGCGGCCTCTCGATTGCCGAAGGAATTCTGGTATGCCGCCGCTGCATGTATGTGCGTCGCGCTTATCCATCCGACTTCACGACAGTGGATGTCGGCGCGGGTATCCGAAATGCGTAAGCGTATTGAACCATCAGTTGGTGGTGCACTTGACGTTGCGATGACGCTATTCACTGAGTATGGCTATAGGCGGGTCCTGACAGATGAGGCGCTGGTATCTGTTTACGAACTGCTGCGAAGGAACGTCTCCGATTCACCGTCGGCTTGATTTGCTGTGACGCTCGAGGTTGGCTATTCCGGAAGGGTGAGGTGGCGAGAGTTACGGATCGGTGTCCCGTCGCAGTTCTTGGACGATAGACAACTTTCGCCTCAAAGCGCGGATGCCGACAATAAGAAGATCTCGGCAAAAAGAGAGGCGTCAGGATTACGGCTTAGCCTTTGTATCGACTGCCACAATCGACACAGTCCCTCTCACAACCACGAGTTTCTCACGCGGCGTCTCCACTTTCTCGGTCGCTGGCGCAGGCTTTGGGGTCAGTGAAGTCGAGCCCGACCGCGCGGTCGCGGCACCGACACGAACCTCGCCCGGCTTCGTCGTTCCGAGCGAACCACTTCGACTGGTGTTAGTAATCATTGCTGTACCCCACATTGCGGTGAATGAAGTCAGGCTCGTTGAGCATCTTCAGTCGATTGTTCCGCGTTATGACACCAATATGGGTCCTGCCGCCGACTGTTGCCACACCTCTTACGAACTTGGCCCTTCCTGATTGGAGATTAACCAAATACGAGACCAAGTCAATCGCATCCTGCATCGGTGAATTCGCGAAGTCGATGTCGAGTCGGAACTCGTCGTCTGGTAACGCGATGGTGGGCTTCGCTACGAACTCCGTATCAATTTCGTCCGGGAGTCTGTCGAGGCCCATGGTATCGATGAGTTGCGCCACGATCTGCGCGGTCTTCGCCTTCGATTCTTCATAAAAGCGGTCGATTGTATCGTTAACCGCCAGCATGATCCTTGATCTCAACTGGCTGTCTATACCAAACAGCAGTCTTTCAACGCCGTCTGCCTGTCCAGCCCAGATGAGGCCGCATCGTCCGTCCCCATAAATTAGCGTGCAGGTATTGTCTTTCACCTTGATGCGGAAGGAGGAGGGAAACGCAGACGTTGCGTCATATCCGCCAACGAGAAACTCCAGCTCCGGTTGATACCCTGGAGGCAGTGAGTACGCTTCCATGTCGCGCTCGTACAACTGACGCATATGATGAAGAAACGCTTCAGCTACACCAGCCACGGTTTCCGCAGCATCCCCACGACTGAGGAAGTCGTCAGCATGAGAGTGAATGGTGGACCCGGCCAAGGTTGCCAAGCCAGATGTGACTGCGGCTGCTTCTACCCCGCCGTGTGAGATAGAGAACATCTTCGTTACGCCGCCAAACGCGTTTGTGACAACGGGTTGAAGACCATCGAGTGGAAATCTTGCGATCACCAGACCGTTTTCGTCGACGACCGGCGCGCCGTCGGCATCGCGCTCAATGAAGTCCCACGGGCGCAAGAGGTAATCGGTCGTGCTACTTAGACTATCGCAACCGAGAATGACAGCTTCGCTGGTTGCGAGCGCGATATTGATCGTCATTCGCCTCCCGTTACTATCTTCGTGCCCCGATAATCGGGGCTTTGGCCAGCCAGGCCCGGCATGATTCTCGCCCCCAGTCGCAGTCATGATCCGGGGGGTGTTGTCACCGGGCCTGGTGGGTGGCTGGTGAT
>NZ_CADFEF010000060.1:0-12759 GCF_902833125.1 Burkholderia sp. BCC1640
GGCCTCAGCTCGACCGATAGCACGGTGGCTTCGCTGTCGACCTCTACGTCGACCGGCCTCTCGTCGGCAACCAGCTCGATCAGCTCGCTGTCCACGTCGACCTCGACCGGCATCAACTCGCTGTCCACCGGCCTCAGCTCGACCAACAGCACGATCACGTCGTTGTCCACCTCGGCCTCGACCGGCATCAGCTCGCTGTCCACCGGCCTCAGCTCGACCAACAGCACGATCACGTCGCTGTCCACGTCGACTTCGACCGGCATCAGCTCGCTGTCCACCGGCCTGAGCTCGACCGACAGCACGGTCACGTCACTGTCGACTTCGACCTCGACCGGCCTCAGCTCGCTGTCGACCAGCCTGAGCTCGACCAACAGCACGGTGCTGTCGCTGTCGACCTCGACTTCGACCGGCCTCAGCTCGGCAACCAGCTCGATCACGTCGCTGTCCACCTCGACGTCGACCGCGATCGAAGCCGCGAAGACGCACTACTACAGCGTCAACGACAACGGCACGCAGCAAGGCAACTACGCCAACAACGGCGCGACGGGCGTCAACTCGCTGGCAGCCGGCGTGAACGCCAGCGCGGCGGGCGCCAGCAGCGTCGCGGTCGGCGACGGCTCGAACGCACAGTCGACCGGCGCGGTCGCCATCGGCCAGAACGCATCGGCCACCGGCGGCAAGGCGGTGTCGATCGGCTCCGGCAACACGGCGAGCGGCGACGGCGCGGTCGCGATCGGCGACCCGAGCATCGCAACGGGCACCGGCGCGGTGGCGATGGGCGCGAACGACACGGCGACCGGCACCGGCGCGGTGGCGCTCGGCAACGCGAACACGGCAACCGGCAACAGCGCGCTCGCCCTCGGCAGCTCGAACCAGGCCACCGCGGACAACACGATCGCGCTGGGCAACAAGGCTGTCGCGAGTGCGACCGGCGCCCAGGCCTACGGCTCGGGTGCGTCGGCCACCGCCGCGGATGCAGTCGCCTTCGGTACGAACGCACAGGCCAATGTCGCGAACTCGATCGCGATGGGCGCGAACTCGACCACGGGCAACGCCGTCGGCGTGTCGAGCGTCACGGTCGGCGGCATCACGTACCCGGTCTACGGCACCTCGCCGGTGGGCGTCTTCAGCGTCGGCGCCCCCGGTGCGGAACGCCAGATCACGAACGTCGCGGCAGGCCAGGTATCGGCCACCAGCACGGACGCGATCAACGGCAGCCAGCTCAACGCGACGAACCAGGCGGTCAACAGCCTGTCGACGTCGACCGCGTCGAACATCTCGTCGCTGTCGACCGGCATCGGTTCGCTGTCCACGGGTCTGAGCTCGACCAACAGCAACCTCACGTCGCTGTCCACGTCGACCTCGACGGCGATCAGCTCGCTGTCGACGGGCCTCAGCTCGACGAACAGCAACCTCACGTCGCTGTCCACGTCGACGTCGACCGGCATCGGCTCGCTGTCGACCGGCCTGAGCACGACGAACAGCACGGTGGCCTCGCTGTCGACCGGCGTGACGAATCTCGGCGATCAGGTGAACCAGTTGTCGAACACGATCAACAACAACACGACGCGCACGTTGAACAGCACCGCCGTCGCGGCCGACATGACCGGCACCGGCTCCGACCGGCCGACGGTCACCGCCGGCTCGAACTCGGTGGCGATCGGCGCGAATTCGAACGACGGCGGCCGTTCGAACGTGGTGTCGGTCGGTAGCGACACGCAGCAGCGCCAGATCACGAACGTCGCGCCGGGTACGCAAGGCACGGACGCAGTGAACGTGAACCAGCTGACGCAGGTGCAGACGACGCTGTCGACGGCACTGTCGGGCCAGCAGGCGCAGATCAACTCGCTGGGTTCGCAACTGCAGCAGACCGACCAGATGGCGAAGCAGGGTATCGCGGCCGTCGGCGCGATGGCGTCGATCCCGCAGCTCGATCGCGACGCCAACTTCGGGATGGGTGTCGGCACCGCGTCGTTCCTGGGTCAGAAGGCGATGGCGGTCAACATGCAGGCGCGCATCACGGAGAACCTGAAGGCGTCGATCAACGGCGGCTTCAGCGGCGGTCAGAAGGTGATCGGCGCCGGCATGCTGTACCAGTGGAAGTAACGCGTCGCGCCGCCACGCCGCCGGCTCACGAGCCGGACGGCGGCGGGCGGCCCCGACGGCAGGACGAGCCCGCCGCGCAACGCGTGGCGGGCTTCAGTCAACCCAAGCATTGAGGACGTAATCGTGAACAAACTCGCTCTTGCGCTCGCGCTTTCCGCAACGGCCCTCGCCGCGTGCTCGACCGCATCCGGCCCGACCTTCAGCGCATCCGAACTGCAGCCGCGCGACGGCGTGCGCACCTTCCAGGTGGACTGCCACGGCCTGCTGTCGGGCCCGCAGACCTGCATGAAGGCCGCCCGCAAGATCTGCGGCGACCAGCCGGTGCGCACCGTCGACTCGGCCCGCGCGCTGCGCGACGGCTCGGATCCCGCGACGCTCGTATTCCAGTGCGGTGCCGCGCCGGCCGCGGCAGCGTCGGCCGCCGAGCCGGCGCCGGCCCCCGCGCCCGCGGCGGTCGAACATGTGAACCTCGCGGGCGACGCGCTGTTCGCGACGGGCCTGGCCACGCTCACGCCGGCCGCGCGCGCATCGCTCGACAAGCTGCTGAGCGAACGCGAAGACCGCACGTACACGCAGGTGACGGTCACCGGCCATACGGATTCGGTCGGCAGCAACGCCGCCAATCTCGCGCTGTCGAAGCGCCGCGCGGAAACCGTCGCAAGCTACCTGAAGGCGCACGGGCTGAAAGCGCAGTCCGTCTCGGTCACGGGCCGCGGCAGCACCGATCCGGTCGCGTCCAACGCGACGGCCGAAGGCCGCGCGAGCAACCGCCGCGTCGAGATCTCGCTGCAGCGCTGAGCAGCCGGCCGTCGCGGCCCGGGCGCCCCCGCGCCTGCGCGCGACGGCCCTCGCCGGCAGGGCGCGGTTGCCCCGCCGGCACCCTGCCGAGCCCGTCGCCCACGCTTCGCCGGGGCCCCGGCTCCCGTGCCGGCGGCTATGTCAAAGTTCGTCAGCCCCCTCCACAAAGCGGCGCCTTCCGTGCCACAATCGCCGCAGACAGCTGCCGGAGCGTTCCGACCGCGTCGCGCGCCGTGCCAGACCCGCCCGACGACACTCCGGAATCCTGCGGCCGCCTCGCGATCCGCGCCGCTCGACGCACATTCCAGTGCGTGCCGGCGCGAACGCGACCACGACAATCCACGGCGCGCCGTTTCGCGGCCACGGCCGAACGCACGACGCCGCAGAGGAAACCAACCGGTGACGGACATCAATCAAGCCGCCTCGGGCGGCACCCGCAAGCAACGGCCGGCCGTCGGCATCTCGCTGTTTGCGCGGGACGGCCAAGCGATCTGGGAAAACGGGATTCACCAGAACATCGCGTTCCTCGCGATGATGCTCAAGCGCTCCGATCGCGTCGGCCCCGTCTATTTCCTGAACGGCGGCGACGCCAACGCACTGCCGACCGGCCTCGACCTCGACGGCCTCGACGTGCCGCTCGTGAAGCCTTCCGACGTCACGCACGAACTCGACGTCGTGATCGAGATGGGCGCGCAACTGCCGGTCGAATGGCTCAGGCACATGAAGGCGCTCGGCAAGAAAATTGCCGCGTTCTTTTGCGGACATGTCTACGCCGGCCTGTGCGAAACGCCGATCTTCGGCAAGCCGTCGGGACACGTTTACAACGGTGCGCCGTTCGACGAGGCGTGGCTGCTGCCGCAATACGCGAAGACCGGCGCGCCGATGCTGCAAACCCTGCTGCGCGCGCCGGTACACCTGATGCCGCACATCTGGTCGCCGTACTTCCTCGATCGCCGCATTGCCGCGCTGGCGAGCGAAGGCCTGACGTTCGGCTATCGGCCGGGCCGCCGTCCCTGGAATCTCGCCACGCTCGAGCCGAACATCTCGGTCGTGAAGTCCTGCCACTACCCGATGCTTGCGTGCGACGAGTTCTACCGCGCACAACCGGACGCGGTGCAGCATCTGTTCGTCGTCAACTCGATGCAGATGAAGGCGCATCCGACGTTCGTGCATTTCGCCAACAGCCTCGACCTCGTGCGCCAGCAAAAGGCGACGTTCGAGCCGCGCATCGACCTGCCGGGCTTCATGGCGCGCCACGCGGACGCCGTCGTGTCCCACCACTGGGAAAACGCGCAGAACTATCTGTACTACGACGTGCTGTATGGCGGCTATCCTCTGATCCACAACTCGACGCTGCTCGGCGACGCCGGCTACTACTACCCGGATTTCGATTCCGCCGGCGGTGGCCAGGCGCTGCGCGATGCATGGCTGCATCACGACGAGCGGCTCGACGACTATCGTGCGAAAGCTGGCCGGCTGCTGCAGTCGGTCTCGATCGACAACCCCGCGAACCTGGACGCGTTCGTCGCGCGCCTGGTCGCCTGAACCGGAGCATACGCATGTCGGACTCCAAAGCCCGTCAAGCGCCCGGCGAGGGCAAGCGTCTCGTCGTCGGCGTGTCGCTGTTCGTGCGCGGCGCCGGCCAGTCGCTGTGGGAAAACGGCATCTTCCAGAACTGCCTGCTGCTGATCCTGCTGCTGCGCCAGTCGCCGCTCGTCGCGGAAGCCGTGATGGTGAACGGCGGCGAACAAGTCGCCGATCCGCAGATGATGCTCGGCGAATGGGACGTGCCGCTCCTGTCGATGGACGAAGCGCTCGAGCGCTGCGACGTGCTGATCGAAATGAGCGCGCAGTTCGGCGCCGACTACCTGCGCGCGTTCC
Organism: Burkholderia sp. BCC1640; assembly: GCF_902833125.1. Lineage (NCBI taxonomy): Bacteria > Pseudomonadati > Pseudomonadota > Betaproteobacteria > Burkholderiales > Burkholderiaceae > Burkholderia > Burkholderia sp. BCC1640. Next base: position 4,786 of record NZ_CADFEF010000060.1, read on the forward strand.
GCGACCGCGGCGGCAAGCTCGTCACGATGCGGGTCGGCAACGACTACGTGATCGACATCGAGCGGGCGATGTTCGACAAGCCGTCGGGCTTCCTGTTCTCGGGCGCGCCGTACGACGCGGTGTGGACGATTCCGGAATTCGAGCGCTCGTGCCTGCACTACTACCAGACGGGCCTGCGCGCGCCCGTCACGATCGTCCCGCACATCTGGCATCCGATGCTGTTCGACAAGGCGCGCGCGACGCTCGGCGCCGGTTTGTCGTTCGGCTATCAGCCCGGCAAGCCGCGCTGGCGCGTGACGATGTTCGAGCCGAACATTTGCATGGTGAAGACGAGCATCATCCCGATGCTGGTCACGGAAGAGGCGTACCGCGCGAATCCGAAGTTCCTCGAGTTCGTGCGCGTGTGCAATACGCTGCACCTGAAGGACCATGCGACCTTCGTTCACTTCGCGAAGAGCCTCGACATCGTCAACCACGGGATCACGACGTTCGAAAGCCGCTATGCGGTGTACGAGTTCATGGCCGCCTACGGCGACGCGGTGGTGTCGCACACGTGGGAAAACGCGCAGAACTACCTGTACTACGAACTGCTGTACGGTGACTATCCGTTGATCCACAACTCGCCGTTCCTCGGCAAGGCCGGGTATTTCTATCCGGACTTCGATTGCCAGGCCGGCGGCCGCGCGCTGCTGCAGGCGTTCGCCGAGCACGATGCGAACCTCGACGCGTACCGCGAGCAATCGAAGCACGTGCTCGACTCGGTCAGCATCTACAACCCCGACAACGTCGCCGCATATTCCGACGCGATCGCATCGCTCTATCGCGACGCATGACGCGCCGCCTGCTCCGGGCCTCAACATGAACGCACACCCGCCCCTCGCCCGAACCAAATGGCTGATCGGCTGCGCCATCGCGTCGATCGCGATCGGTGCGCACGCGCAAGTCGACGGCGAATCGGCCGACGCGCTGCTGCGCGATGCCGATGCGGTCTTCAAACAACTCGACGCCGGCCAGTACGGCATGGTGTGGAACGACTCCGCCGCGTTCGTGAAGGCGCGCATCAAGCAGGACCAGTTCGCTCTGGACATGCAGCGCGCGCGCCAGTCGGTCGGCATGGTCAGCCATCGCGGCTGGGCGCAGATCACGCGCATTCGCTACACGAATTCATCGTCGATGCCCGACGGGCTTTATGCGAATGTCGACTTTACGACGACGCTCAAGACAGGGACGACTGTGTACGAAAAGCTGAGCTTTCGTCTCGACGACGACGGCCGCTGGCACCTGACCGGCTACGTGCCGCGCCAGTCGCAGAACGACACGCCTTGAACCGCGAACCGTCCACCCGGAGCCGCCGATGAAAATCAATGTCGCGATTACGATGAACGTTCAGCGCGACGCGACGCAGTCGATCTGGTACAACGGCGCAAACCAGCATTGCGTGTACCTGTACATGCTGCTTAAACGCTCGCCGCTGATCGGCGAAGTGTGGCTCGCGCACGACGACGGCATCACCGACTACCCGCAGGCGCTGATGATGGACGCGTTCGGCGACGCGCTGCGGCCGCTGTCGTCGATCGTCCACCAGACCGACCTGCTGATCGAGATGAACGCGTTCATCGATCCGTCGCACACGGACGCGGTGCGCCAGCGCGGCGGCAAGTGCGTGTCGTACCGCTTCGGCAACGACTACGTGATCGCGGTCGAGACGATCAACTTCGAGAAGAACACCTGGCGGCCGAACCCGAACCGCGTGCAGTTCGACGAGATCTGGACCAACCCGCAGCACATGCATACGTGCGCGGCCTACTTCCAGGCCGTGTATCGCGCACCGGTAGTCAACCTGCCGCACATCTGGTCGCCGTACTTCATCGAACGCAGCCTCGACGCCGATCCCGAACTGAAGGCGCGCTTCGGCTATCGCAATCACGGTCCGGCCAAGCGCATCGCGTTCTTCGAACCGAACCTCAACGTCGTGAAGAGTTCGATCGTGCCGATGCTGGCCGCGAATGCGTGCTACGTCGAGCACCCGGAGCTCGTCGAGCACGTGTACATGACCAACACGTTCGACAAGAAGGAAAACGTCGCCTTCAAGCATCTCGCGCTCGGGCTCGAGATGGTGCGCGACGGCAAGGCGACGGCCGACGTGCGCGCGCCGTTCGTCGCGTGGGCCGCGCATCACACCGACATCGTCGTGTCGCACCACTGGGAAAACGGCCTGAACTACCTGCTGTACGACGCGCTGTACGGCAACTACCCGCTCGTGCACAACTCGCCGTTCCTGCGCGACGTCGGCTATTACTACCCGGACTTCGAGATCTTCGACGCGGCGCGCGCGATCGCAACCGCCGCGCAAATGCACGACGCGCGGCTCGACGATTACGCCGCGGCGGCCCGCCGCTGTCTGCAGCAGGTCGACACGCTCGCCGACCACAACGTTCGCGCGTATTCCGAGCAGATCCAGCGCTTGTTCGCCGGGCGCGCGCTCGGCTGAGCGCATCCGTCCGCCATCCGTTCATGAAGCACACCGCCCGCAACTTCGTCGTGGTCGATTCGATCCACGGCCCGTTCGTCATCGACCGGCACAGCACGCGGCAGGCCGACGCGCTGATCAAGACCGGCCGGCCGCACAACCAGGGCGAGCTCGACGCAATCATGCAGGTGATCGACCAGTTGCCCGACGGCGCGATCGCGGTGGACGGCGGGGCGAATGCGGGACTCGTCTGCGTGCCGATCGCGCAGCGCTTGCGCGAACGCGGCGGTCACGTCCATGCGTTCGAGCCGCGGCGCATGCTGTTCCATGCGCTCGGCGGCACCGTCGCGCTCAATCAGCTCGACAACCTTCATCTGCGGAACATGGGGCTCGCGAGCCGCAACGGCACGATGACGGTGCCCGACGTCGACGACGGACGGCCCGCCGACGCCGAACCGCCCGCACATGTCGACGCGCCCGCCGCCGACGGCACGCCCGCCCAGACCGTCAGGCTCGATTCGCTCGGCCTGCCGCGTGTCGATTTCCTGAAGCTCGACATCGATGGAATGGAAATCGACGCGCTGCGCGGTGCACGCCAGTCGATCGAAACGCATCTGCCGTGGTGCTGGATCGCATACCGGGACGCGGATGACGCACGCGTCATCGATACGTTCGCCGGTCTCGATTACACGTTCTACCGGCTCGACGGGCCGAATCTGCTGTGCGTGCCGAACCCGCGCTGGGACCGGCAGCGCCTGTTCATCTCCGGCGAGCCGGTCGGCGGCGCATCCGCTCGCGCACATGACGACGCGCATGCGGGCGAAGCCCCCGAGACCGCCCCGCCCGAAGTGCACTGGAACCGTGCGCTCGAACACGAGGCGCGCTGCGAATGGGGCCACGCGATCGGCCGCTGGCTGCGCGCGCGCGGCCGGGGCCTCGACGACGAGGCGATCGCATTCCAGCTCGCATCGTGTTACGGCTTCGCCGGCGCGCCCGACGCCGGGCTCGCGGCACTCGAACGCATCGGCGATCCGGCCACGCTGCCCGACGCGCTGCGTGGCCGTGTCGAACTCGCGCGCTCGGCGCTGCTGCTGCGTGCCGGCCGGCGCGACGAAGCCGCGCGCGCGACCCTCGCCAGCGAGAACGTGCTGACCGCCGCGCAGTTCGGGCTCCCGATGGAACGGCTCTACGACGGCCAGCCGCTGCACGGCAAGCGGCTGCTCGTGATCAGCTACGGCGGTGTCGGCGACCAGCTCCAGTACGCACGCTACCTGCATGCGCTCGACGCGCTCGGCTGCGCGGCGGTGACGGTCATCGTCCCGGTCGCGCTGGCCGGCCTGATGCGCCACACGTTCCCGCGCATCGAATTCGTCGGCGCGCACGGCGCATGGGCCGACACGTCGCAGCTCGCCCACGACTACTGGTGTTCGTTCCTCGTGCTGGCCGCGCAGTTCGGCTATGCGCCGGCACCGGCCGGCGCGCCGGCCGCGTACCTGTCGTGCCCGCCCGAACGGGAGGCCGCCTGGCGCGAACGCGTCGCGCGCGACGGCAGCGCACCGGGCACGCGCCGCATCGGCCTCAACTGGCGCGGCCGCGACGAAAGCGATGCACGCTTCCTGCGCGCGGCCAGCCTGCGCGACCTCGCGCCGCTCGCGCAATTGCATGGCCATGCCGCGTATTGCATCAACCGCGACATCGCCGCGCAGTCCGAGCCGTCGGATCTGCCGATCACGTTCCCGCATCACGCGATCGGCGATTTCAGCGATCTGGCCGCGCTAATGCTCGCGATGGACGCCGTGGTCACCACCTGCACCGCGCACATCCATCTGGCCGGCGCGTTGGGCGTGCCGGCGGTCCTGCTGCTGAGCCCGAAAGCCGATGCGCGCTGGGAAACCGGCTCGCGTACCGCGCTGTATCCGGGCATCCGGATCGTGCGCGCCGCTCATCCGGGTCAATGGGACGATGCGGTCGATCGCGCGCTCGCGCTCGTGCTCGGCGGATTCGGAAAAGACTGACGGGGCGCTTGCCGGGCGCCGCACGCGCGCGATCGGCGAACGTCAGGCGCGGTGCGCGAGCGGGCGCCAGGGCGGCACCCGGTCGCCGCCGTGCGTGGCGAACAGGCGGCCGTGCCGGCGGCCGATCCGCGCCAGCCCCGCGAAACAGCGGAGCGCGGCACGGCTGACCTGGCCGGCGTGCCGCGCGAGGCTGCCGGATACGCCGCGCGCAATCGCCGAATCGTCGCCGCAGGCGCCCGCAAACACGCCGGCATAGTAGTGCCGCGCCGCGAGTTCGCGGCCGTCGGCGTCGAGCGGCTTCATCCGGCGAATACGATGCGCAACGGCCTTCAGGCCATCGAGATACGGTGCGACGTCGAGCGGCGCATCAGTCGATTCGGCGCCGAACTGCCACAGCATGTCGGCCAGTTCGGCGATCGCGACGAGTTCGCGCGCATCGACCGCCTGCGTGCCCGTTCCGTGCCCGGCCTTCTTCGTCGCCGCCATACCCACGCCCCTTTGCAATCCTTCGTTGCCCGATGCCGGCGCGCCGCGCCCGCGCCGCGGCGTCATGCGGCGGCCGGCGACCGCCATGTAAAGCGGATGCCCTGCGCCCAGGCGACGCCGGAATCCAGGATGATCTGCCGGTCGATCTCGTTCTCCACGCCTTCGACAACGACGTGCCGCGCGCTTTCATGCGCGAACGCGATCAGCCGGCGAAACTGGTAACGCCCGATCGCGTTGCGCTTGATCAGCGACAGGACGGACCTGTCGAGCTTCACGATATCGGGGTTGCCGACCACCAGGTTGTTCAGCGCGCTGAAGCCGACGCCGAAGTCGTCGATCGCGACGCGGCACCCGGCCTGGCGAAACCGGTTCACGAACGACCGGCCCGCGACGGGATTCAGCGGCCCCGTCTCGGTAATCTCGACGACCAGCCGCGCCGCGACCGACGGCTCGCGCTCGAGCCGCCTGAAAATGGCCAGCCACGCGTCGTCCACCACCGCACTCATCGCCGCGACGTTGCAGCCGTATACGGCATTCGGATCGGCGCGCAGCGCGTCGATCGTCCGGCCCACCACGAGGCGGTCGAACCAGCGCATCAACCCGAGCGATTCGAGGCGCGGCAGGAACGCGAGCGGCGGCAATGCATCGCGCGATCCCCAGCGCAGCCGCGCGAGGCATTCGTGATACAGCACGCCGCCCGACAGGTCGGCGCGGCAGACCGGCTCGCGCGCGAATCCGAGCCGGCTTTCGACGAAACTGCGTACCGACGCAAGGTCGGGGTGATCGTCATGCGCGCCGAACACGAGATCGATCTCGTCCCGATTCGCAACGCTGTTCGCCTCCAGGCGAGGTTCGACCGCATTCATCCGGCGCTCCGGCAAATGTCGGACCGCCGATGACGGCCCGCGCTCTCGATACATATGGCGCGAGCCGACCACGACACGCGCCACCGCCTACCCGGCCCATCCTCTTGTTTTGATCTTTTCCGGGAGCGTACTTTTTATTTCAGCGCGCCGTCAAACCCGATATTGTCAACGATATTCAAATACGGGAAATACACCACGCGGGCACGTCGACAACAGTGCGGCAGATTACACAAAATCATCCGCAAAGCGCCAATCGATATCGTTTATTTTGATCCAATCGAACATCACTCGGCGAATCGATTTACCGCGTGACTCGTTTCAAAAATCGGACGTTCGATATTTTTGTATGACAAATAACCGCCAGAGAAAACTGCGCGGGCTCGACGCCCGGATTTCGCCACAGCCGCCCGTACATTGTGCCGCCGATGACTCGACAGGGCACATTCGGTCTCCGCAGAATTGAATTCCGTTGTTTCAAACGATATTGATAATGATCGAATATTAATCATACAAGTCAGAGGCGATAATATCCGCCCGAATTATATGACCGCCGTCGATTGAAAGATGTTTAACAATCTTTCCGACTCGTTAACCTCTAAAATAATTTCTGACGGACTTCCCTCGGAGCCGTCAAATTCGTGCCTTCAAAACCGTCGAATCTTCCCCGGTTCGACGGTTTCTTTTTTAATGGCATCATTTCTTCAGACATTAACCGGAGACAATCCGGACGACGGCTGGCGGCACGCGCAACTCACGCCGCCGTCGCGCCGATCAGGTTCGCGAGCAGCGCATCGTATTCGGCGACGAGCGCGGGGTTCGCCGACGTATAGCGGCCAAGGATCTCGCGCTGGCGCCGCGTGTACCCTTCCCAGTCGTCGTCGTGCGTGTGCAGCGCGTGCAGCAACGCCTCCGCGCCCTTCTGCACGTCATTATCCGGGTAGTAGTAGCCGAGATCGGGCGCGAGGCTCGCGTTGTGCACGAGCGGATAGCCCTGCCAGCACACGTCGAAATAGAAGTAGTTGAGCGGGTTCGACCATTGATGCGACACCACGATGTCGGTCAGGTCGGCCAGGAACAGCGGCGTGTCGAAGCGACCGACGAAGCTCGCCTTGCCGGCGCGCACGATGTCCAGGTAGTTCATCAGCATCACGAACTCGGGGCTGTCGTGCGCGAGACGGTCGGCGTTCGTCACGTGCGCGAAGCAGATCGCATCGGGGTCGCGGCGATACGCTTCGTCGATGATCAGCATCGGGTACACGCAGAACTTCACGACGTTGTGGTTCGGCTCCATCACCGTGAGGCGCTTGCCCGGCTCGCTGCGCGGGCGGTACTCGCCGTGCCCGGGCAGCGATGCCGCTCGCGCGTCGAGGAACATCGGATCCCACACGAACGGCACGACGCGCCCCGGGCAGCGGCGCAGCGACTGCAGGAACGGCAGCGACGACGGCGCGATCTGCGGAATCGCCCACACTTCGTCGTAGCCGCGGTTGATGAACAGGGAATCCCACAGCCGGCGGCCGAACAGCATCGATTCCATCGCGTTGATGTACTCGACGCCGCAGCAGTAGCTGACGATCTTCGCGCCGCGCGCCTTCAGGTAGGCCGTCTGCGCGGCGTCGATCTGGCCGCCGAGTTCGATCACCACGTCGAGCGCATCCTTCATGTCCGCGAACGCACGCGTGTCGTACACGGTGCGATCCCACGGCAGCGCATCGGTCAGCGGCACGTCGGTCGTGTTGACCAGCGTCACGCGGTAGCCGTGCGGCGACGCCATCAGCAGCTTCGCGAGAAACAGCGCGTTCTGCTTGATGCCGTTGATCCACAGGCTTTCGTCGGGGGTGCGCAGACCGATCGTGATACCGATGCGCAGGCCGTTCAGGACAGGAGACGTCATCGTCGGCGGGATGGGAGGTTGAATGGACGCAGTGTAGCGCGCGGCACGCGGCCGCGCGAGCAATCCGCCAGTCTAGCGGAGCGCCGGCCGCCAGACTGTCATGCATGGTCATACGCGCAGCGCTTTCCAATGGAACAGGAGCCTGGACGAGGGTCTGCACTGGCTCTTGCGTAGCGCTTTCGGCGCGTTTCCAATGCAAAAGAGCCTGTTGTTGGCCCGACACGCGCGAGTTGACCGACACCG
>NZ_CADFEF010000061.1:0-12314 GCF_902833125.1 Burkholderia sp. BCC1640
GGAACCCCTCGGCTATATCCCGCCCGCCGAAGCTGAGGCAAACTACTATCGGCAACTTGAAACAGCTACCACTGAACCCGCATTAACTTAAACCAACCAGCCTCCATGATTCCCGGGGCGGTTCAGTCGGTCTTTTGCCACAGGTCATGCCCCATGCCAACTGGATTTTTCCGCTGGCCGTTGGTATCGGAAGCGCATTGTTGACATTGTCTTTTCTTACCTTCAGGCAATTCTCGTCGGTCGACCAACGAGTGCCGGATTGAGAGGGCGAGGAGTGGCTTTCTGAAACGTTGCGTGTGAGGGCTACACCGATAATTGCCAGGCGACGCAGAGGCACGGCCGTGCTTCGAGTTCGCATGCACCGCTGTTCCACTGACCGGATCGAAGAATTGTGCTGTGACTGTTGCCCGACCTCACAACGGCAGTGCCATGAAGCCTTTGGAAGTGACTGATGGCGCTGGCACTCCTGATTGTCACCGATGTGGAGGCAGAATCGAGAGGCGCCGAGAAGCTGCTGTTGGGGTCAGTGCACTTGATGAGTTGTGTGTTGAGTCCGCTGATTCCGCTTCGGTCGCTGCCCGGAGTGAACCAGCCCGAACCTTGAACCGATCGGTGCGATCGGAATTGTGCGGGGAAAATTGGCGCGAGTAGACTCGATGCATCGCTCTGGTGTGTGGTCCCGTATGAAACTTCCTGACAAGCAATTGAGTCGTGAAAGTGATTCTCCTGCGTTTTGGCGCGAGCAGGAGATGTTGCTCTTCCAGAATGTCATGAATCTGGTAGGGAAGAGCCTTACTCCGGATATCGTCCTGAGGGAGATCTTGCATTTGATGTCGGAACTGCTCGGTTTGAATCGTGGCCGTGTGGTTCTCAAAGATCCCGATGGCGAGACCTGCCGGATCAGGCATGCATACGGCTTAACGCGGTCCGAAATCGACCGTGGCCGCTACCGTCTCGACGAAGGCGTGACAGGCCACGTGCTCGCCCATGGACAATTGGTGATCGTGCAAAATATCGATCGCGACGATGTTTTCCTTGCACGTGCTGTCGCGCGCAAAGATCTACCGCCGGGTCCTGTTTCGTTTATCGCGTTGCCCGTTCGCATCGACGATCAGACGGTCGGCGTACTCGCCTGCCATCGCATTCGCACACGTCATCGCGCGATCGCGAACGATGTGTCGATGCTACGCATCCTCGCAACATTGATTGGACAGTTGCTGCAACTACAGACGATTCTCGAAGCAAAGACACGCGCACTCGAAGAACAAAATCGCATCCTTTTGCATGCGCTGGAACACGAAAGCGCTCGCTATGGGATCGTCGGGACATCGGCGCCATTGCTCAAGGCGATATCCGAGCTCGAACGAGTATCGGATGCGACGGCTAGCGTCCTGTTGCTTGGGGAATCGGGCACTGGTAAGGAACTATTCGCGAGGGCGCTCCACCTCGCGAGCCGGCGACGCGACAAGCCATTCATCAAGGTGAATTGCGCGGCAATTCCCGACTCACTATTCGAGTCGGAGCTGTTCGGGTATGAGCGTGGTGCATTCACTGGAGCGAACACAGGCCGACAGGGCCTATTCGAGCAGGCGTCGTCGGGGACCATTTTTCTCGATGAAATCGGTGAGTTACCCTTGTCGATGCAAGGCAAGTTATTGCGCGCACTTCAGGAGGGGATGATCACACGACTCGGTGGGAAGCACGAGATTCGCGTTGATATCCGGCTTGTCGCGGCGACGAATCGAACGCTCGAAAAAGAAGTGAGCGAAGGGCGCTTCAGGCAGGATCTGTTTTATCGGTTGAATGTCATTCCGATCACACTCCCGTCGCTTGCCGAGCGAAAAAGCGATATTCGTGCGTTGGCGCTGCATTTCCTCAACCGGACGAATCAGGCGAACCAGCGTAATGTCAGCCTATCGGCCGACGCCTATCGGCGTCTGGAAGAGCATACATGGCCAGGAAACATTCGCGAACTGTCGAACTTCATCGAGCGAGTCGTGCTACTTGCGGAAAAAGCTATTCTGGAGGCTGACGATATCGATCGCTTCATGCCCGCTGCGGAACTCGTGGATAAGAAGGCTTCGGTGGAACGGTCGCTGCCGGGACATCATCACGCCTCCGTCGCGCGGCCTTATCTGACGAACAATTCGCATACGGCGGAGCAACTTAAGGAAGCGTTGCGCACGAGCGGAAACAAGTCGCGCGCAGCTCAGATACTCGGACTCACGCCGAGGCAATTCAATTACCGCTGGAAGAAAGTCGTGAAGTCCTAGTCGGTACGACTCCCGTGAGGTCGGGCTTGCCTGTCGCAAGGCGACAAAGACGGGTTGGCATCGCTGCCAGAGCCGCATGGTGTGGTCAGGACCGCACGCGGCGATTTGCACCGTGGCAGTCAGCATGGAAGACGATGGCACGCTGTCTGTCGGTCTCGATGCCCATAAGGACTTGATCACAATCGCCTATGCGTTCGGCGCGAGCTTGGTCGAACTGCTTGGCGAGATCTATACGATCTGGATGGCTATCGATCGGTTATGAAAGCCCCTGCATTCGAACGCCCGATGCATCAGCGTGCGTATACGAGGCTGGCCCGTTCGGCTATGAGCTTTACCGACAACTCGCGCAGAAGGGTTGCGTCTGCATGGTGTGCGCGCCGTCCTTGATTCCTGCGAAGCCGGGAGAATGGAGGAAGGCTGATCGTCGCGACGGGATCATGCTGGTGCGATTGCTACCTGCCGCGACCTTTCAGTGGTCTACGTGCCCAGCGTCGAAGACGAAGCGTTTCACGATGTGGTCCGTACCTCGGTTAGCGCCAAGGACGATCGGAAGCCGACACGGCAGCGGCTGAAAGCCTTTCTACCCTAGCGTGGTGTGCGCTATATCGCGTCGAGCCGACTAGGGGCCGGCGCACCGGTGCTTTGGCTGAGCAAGACTGCGTGCGACAGCGTATGGCAGAAACTGGCGTTGGAGGGGCATTGGCGCACGATTGAGGACCGCCTCGCGCAATGTACCGGCTGGAGGCAGCCTTGCGCGAGGCGGTTGTCCACTGGCGCCTGTATCCGGCGATGTTGTGTCTGCAGACGATGCGCGGCGTGCAGTGCACCAAGCAGTGGGCGTGCGCGCCGAGCTGGGCTAGCTGTCACGCTTCGTGCACCCACGCAAGTTGATGACCTGGCTGAGGTGACGCCGGGCGAACACTCGTCACGCGAGAAGCGTCGTCACGGCAGCATCCCCAAGAATGGCAACAGCGATGAGAGAAAGCTGCTCGTCGAAGCCACCTGAAGCTACCAGTGCCCGGCCCGCGTGAGTCCCGGAACCAGCCTAGCCGCGAAGGCATCCCCAAGTCCGTCGTCGACCGCGCGGTATGCGCAGATGCACCTGTGTCGGCGCTATCGGAAGCTCGTCGCACGCGGCAAGCAAAAGAATATCGCGGTGATTGCGGCCGCGCGCGAACTCAGTGGCGTCATCTGGGACATCAGCCGACACGTGATGTCACTCGCAGTCCGGTCCGAGGTGTGCATGGCGTAGCGCGACACTTGAACAACGCTTGAATCACCCCAACCACTCGAGAAGGAGTTTCCTGAAGGCGGCGTAGCCTGGCACGCGAGTAGCCCGCGACGCGGCTACGCAACGAGTCTGATTCGACTTGCGGTCCTAGATTGCGGCAGGCTCATAGGGCGGACCTCTGTAATGCGATAACCAGCCCGTGGATATCAGCGTGATTCACCGTCGAGACATACTGCTGCGTCGCCCTCAGGAAAATCGGACAACATGCATTTGAAGACCGAAAAGCCGATCCTGATTGACAGCAGGAGTTATATCAGCCGCTGTGCGTTGGTGGCCGCGGGCGAAGCCAGATCTGACAATTGACATTGTCGACATTGTTAACAATGTCGACGTGATTGTCACTCTTCTAATTGTTGCCACGGCAGTGCTTAAAAATTTATTTTATTCATTAAAACAAGTACGTAGATCGAAAAAAAATCGCCTGGCATAACTCTTGTATTAGTGTCTGTGACCGCTTGATGGTCGTTTGAGATGAAACGTGGACACCGTTGGTGCCGCACCGAACAGGAGATTATCTTGACTACTGCCACGACTGAAACCATCGAAACTTTCCTTCGTCCGATCGATCGCGACGGGCTTCTAAATTTCGCGGCATCAGGACGCGACAACCCGGAGCGTCGCGGCACCAACAAGGTGCGCACTGTGATGAAGGGGCAATTTCGCTCGTGGAGCTATGTGGGCGACCACAACCCCGTCGTTGTCGATGAGCCGCTTCATCTGTTCGGCGAAAACACCGTTCCGGCGCCCGGAGAGATTGCGCTGTCCGCGCTCGGAGGTTGCCTCGGCGTCGGCATCACTGCAGTCGCGACGTTCCGCCAGGTCCGCTTGTCACGTCTCGAGATTTCGCTCGAGGGTGATATCGGCAACACGGCGGCATGGGGGGCGGGCGGCGCGGATCGTGTACCAGCGCAGATGGGATTTCAGGAGATCCGCGTCAGGGTGCAGATCGAGGGCGACGCGAGTCGCGAAGAATTGAAGGAGATTGTCGAGCACGCGAACTTCTTTTCGCCGGTCGCCAACACGATGCGCAATCCCGTTCAGTTCAGCATTTCGCTGGCGGACTGATCGAGCATTGCATGCCCACCGCCCTCTGGAAGACGCACCATGAACGTTAGTGATTATTCGGGCAGCCTGCTCGACTCATCCTGGCCTACGGACAGGATCATCGCGGATGTCACTGCTATTGCTGACAAGCAATTGGCCGAAGTTGCCCATCGTATCGACCATGACGGGTTTTACCCATTACACATCATGGCGTCGCTGGGAGCGGTGGGTGCCTTTGGTGCGCATTTGACGTGCGGCGGCGATCGGATCGCGCTGTCGATCGACGCGATGCGCGCGATCAGCCGCCGATGCGGATCGACAGGCTTCATGACGTGGTGTCATGACGTCTGCGGACTGTATATGGAGCAGTCGGGCAATCCGGCGCTCACCGGTGAGTTACTTAGAGAGCACATGATGGGCCGCAGTTTTGGCGGCACTGCACTGTCGAATCCGATGAAGGCACTGGCCGGTATCGAGAAGATGTCGTTGCGTGCGGTGGCTGTGCCCGGTGGGTATCGCGTGAGCGGCGCACTGCCTTGGGTCAGCCATATCGCACCGGGACACCACTTCGGCGCGATGGCCGGCGTGTATCGCGATGACGGTTCGCTGTCGCACGAAATCATGTTTTTGGTCCGTTGCACAGATCAGGTGCACTTGCGTCAGTGCCCAGAGTTCTCTGGGATGGAAGGAACCAGCACGTGGGGCGTGCGGGTCGACGAACTATTCGTCGGCGACGACATGCTGATCGCAGATCCTGCACGTCCTTTCATCGCCCGCATCCGCGCGGTGTTCGTTTTGCTGCAAGTGGGCATGGCGTTGGGCGTGTCGCAGGGAAGCATCGATTCGATGCGCGAGGTCGAACCGGTCCTCGGTCACGTGAACCGCTTTCTACATGACCGCCCGAATGACCTCGAGGCCGAATACGCGGAACTGGCGGAGCAAGTCGCAATGCTTGCGCAAACGCCTTACGACGGAAGCAAGGACTATTTTGTGAGCGTGCTAGATGCGCGCGCGCAGGGTGCCGAACTCGCACTACGCGCGTCGCAGTCTGCACTGCTGCATCAGGGGGCTCGAGGGTATCTCTCCAGCGCTGCTCCCCAGCGCCGTGTGCGCGAAGCGCACTTTGTTGCGATTGTGACCCCGGCGATCAAGCACCTGCGCTGGGAGATGGACCGTTTGTCCCGTGAGGAGATGCCTGTATGAATGCCCTCGATATGCCGCCGTGGCGACGATTTCTGTGTCGCGCCTGCGGTCTCATTTATGACGAAGAATTGGGCGACGAGGACAGCGGTCTCGTGCCCGGCACGCGATTCGAAGACATTCCGGACGATTGGGAATGCCCTCTTTGCGGTGTGACCAAAGCCGATTTCGAGCCGTGCGACGCAATTCTCGAACAGGAACTGCCGCGGGCGCACGAGGCTGGTGCAGTGACGAACGCCAAGATCGCCGGCGTTGTGATCGTCGGCGCGGGCATCGCGGGATGGAGCACGGCCGAGGCCGTGCGCGCACTCGATCGCGAAGTCCCTATCACCCTCGTGACCGCTTGCAAGGGGGACCGCTACCACAAGCCGGAAATTTCGGTCGCGTTGAGCCGCGGTTTGGCGCCGGGCGACATGATCCGCGATCCGGCCGCCGATGCGGCCCGCCGGCTCGGCGTTCGCGTGATCGCAGACACATTCGTCGTTGGCATTTCGTCGCGTACGCGTCAGTTACGCACGACGCGCGGCAGTTTTCGATACACGAAATTGGTGCTCGCACAAGGATCGCGGCCCGCGCTTCCCGCGTCGCTTCCGGCAGAGCTGTGCTGGCGCGTGAATGACTTTGTCGGCTGGCAAGGTTTGCATGCGCGATTGAGCAACGGGGCGCGTCGCGTAGCCGTAGTCGGTGCGGGCATGGTCGGCGTCGAGCTTGCCGAGGACTTCACGAAGGCCGGTCATGCGGTCACGCTAATCGACATCAACGCGGAGCCGCTGCGTGGACTCGTACCGGACTTCGTCGCGAAGCGCTTGCGCGCTGAGCTGGACTTGCTGGGTTGCCGTTTCCTCGGTTCGACCCGTATCGCTCAAATCGAGATTGCCGCCGATGGCTGCAAGCGCGTCGTGACACGTGACGGCGACGCCCTGTTCGTCGACGAGGTGGTGGCGGCGACCGGACTTGAGACGGAATCGCGGCTCGCGCGCGACGCAGGACTCGCATTCGACAACGGAATTGTCGTTGACGCACGGACCATGCAGACGAGTCATGCGGACATCTATGCCGTAGGCGATTGCATCAGCATCGATGGAGTGCCGTGCCGTTTCATCGAACCCATCGCACGGCAGGCGAATGCGCTCGCGCATCATGTTTTGGGACTGACGCACCAAGGTTACCAGCACGGAACACCTGTCATTCGTTTGAAGACGCGCGCGTTCCCAATTGTGGTTCACGGTTTGCCTCGCGCGAATGGCATATGGCGCGAAGCGACGACTTGCGACGACAGTATCGTCGCCGAGCAGTGGCTTGGCGCGGAGCGAGTCGCACGCCTCGTAGCGGGGCGTGCGACGCCGCAACAGGTTGTGTGATATGCGAAGCGCCCGTCTTTCTGTGAATCGCCTTTCAACTGTCCGATACATAGGGTCCCGTGAGCATGAATGACAACCTGTACCAACCCTACAGCGCCGATCGATCGCTCAATGGTTGCTCGTGCGGTAAGCACCTGAACCAATCCGAACACGAGTCGGCGGCGAACGCGCGGCTGGCTGTCCGTCGCGAGGATGCGGATGCACTATCGCAGGACTTCGTCGAGGCTGCAGTCGTGCGCGCTCTCTTTCCCAACGACCTGATTCGCCGCAGGTTTTTGAAGGCCGTCGGAAGCAGCGTAGCGCGCGCGGCGATCGCGAGCGTGTTGCCGCTGGCTGCCCTTCAGGCGATGGCTGGCGAGCGGCCCGGCGCGATAGAAAAGAAGGCTCTGAAAATCGGCTTCATCCCGATCAACTGCGCGACGCCGCTCATCATGGCGGATCCACTGGGATTCTATAAGGAACAGGGGCTCAACGTCACACTCAGTAAGACCGCCGGATGGGCGCTTGTGCGCGATCAGATGCTCAACCGTCAACTCGACGCGTCGCATTTTCTCGCGCCGATGCCTCTGGCTATTTCCGTCGGGCTGGGGTCGTCGCCGCAGCCGATGCGTGTGGCGGCAATCGAGAACATCAATGGTCAGGCGATTACGCTTGCGCTGCGGCACAAGGACAATCGTGACCCGCGCAACTGGAAGGGTTTCAAGTTCGCAATCCCGTTCGAGTATTCGATGCACAATTTCCTATTGCGCTACTACCTCGCGGAGTACGGTATCGATCCCGATCGCGACGTGCAACTGCGCGTGACACCGCCGGCCGAAATGATCGCTAACCTGCGCGCGGGCAATATCGACGGGTTCCTGGGGCCAGATCCATTCAATCAACGTGCGGTGTACGACCAAATCGGCTTCATCCACATCTTGTCGAAGGACATCTGGAATGGCCACCCGTGTTGCGCGTTCGGCGTGTCACAGGAATTCATCACGCAGAATCCGAATACTTTTGCGGCGCTGTTCCGTGCGCTTTTCAAAGCGTCGGCGAGCGCACACAAGGCCGAAAACCGGCCCGCGATCGCCAGAGCGATTTCGACGCCGAACTATCTGAACCAGCCAGAAACGGTTGTTCTACAAGCTTTGAGTGGGCACTACGCGGACGGTCTCGGCAACGTACGTAACGAACCGGACCGGGCGGACTTCAACCCGATACCATGGTACTCGATGGCAACCTGGATGCTCACGCAGATGCGTCGTTGGGGGTACATCAAGAGCGATGTCGATTATGCCTCGCTCGCGCGAAAGGTTTTCCTGCTTACAGACGCGCGGGCACGCATGAAGGAACTTTCCGACCCGTTCTCGAGCACGATGGATCCTGCGAGCGGTTTCCAGACGTACACGATCATGGGACGCGAGTTCAATCCGGCTGATCCCAAGGGCTATGTCTCCAGTTTTTCGATCAGGAGAGCGTGAAGTGAAATCCCCCATGAAAGCGACACTTCGCGTGCGCGCTGCGCTGATTTCGCTGTTCGTGCTGTGTCTGGCCGTTTTGGTCTGGCAGATTGCCACGACGCAGCAAGGACAGACGCCGCAACTGCATGTGACACCCGAGCAGATCGAATATGCGAAGTTGATGGGCCAACCGGTGCCAGGAGATGACGCCGGCGCGACGCGGCACGACGGCTTTCCGACGCCGGCGCAGTTTCTCGCAGTCGGAATGAGTAATCTCGCCCATCCGTTCTACGATCATGGCCCCAACGACAAGGGCATCGGTATACAGCTGGCATGGTCGTTGATGAGGGTTGCGGGAGGCTATCTGCTCGCGGTCGTCGTCGCTGTTCCGTTTGGATTTGTCATCGGTATGTCACCGGTTCTGTACCGCGCGTTCGACCCGTTCATCCAGTTGCTCAAGCCGATCTCTCCACTGGCATGGATGCCTATTGCGCTCTATACGATCAAGGATGCGTCGCTTTCCGCCATCTTCGTGATCAGCATCTGCTCGATCTGGCCGATGCTGATCAACACCGCGTTCGGCGTCGCGAACGTGCGCAAGGACTGGCTGAATGTCGCGCGGACACTCGAGGTCCAGCCGATGCGCAAAGCATTCCAGATCGTTCTGCCGGCTGCTGCGCCTACGATCGTCACGGGAATGCGGATATCGATGGGTATTGCATGGCTCGTGATCGTCGCAGCAGAGATGCTGGTCGGTGGGACCGGGATCGGGTATTTCGTCTGGAACCAGTGGAACAACTTCTCACTGCCGAACGTGATCTTCGCCGTGCTGGTCATCGGTGTCGTAGGCATGGTTCTCGATCTGATGTTTGCGCGTCTGCAAAGGAAGGTGACCTATGCCGAGTAATGATGGTCGTGCCAGTTCGCGGCAAGCTTTCGTCGAAGTCGACGAACTCTCGAAGCAGTATCGTGAGGACGTACCCCCCGTCTTCGAAGACGTGACGTTTCGCATGGACCAGGGTGAGTTCATCTGCGTTATCGGGCATTCTGGGTGCGGCAAGAGTACGATCCTTAATGTGCTTGCCGGACTCGAGGAAGCATCGTCCGGGGTGGCGGTGATGGCGGGGCGAGAAATCGCGGGCCCGAGTCTCGATCGTGGGGTGGTATTTCAAGGGCATGCACTGTTGCCGTGGCTGACCGCGAAGCAAAATGTGGAGTTCGCCGTACGTTCGCGTCATCCGGACTGGAGCAGAGCCGCAATCACCGAGCACACGCTGCGATTTCTCGACATGGTCGGGCTGTCGCACGCGGTAGACAAGAAGCCGTCCGAGTTGTCGGGTGGCATGAAGCAGCGAGTCGGTATCGCACGTGCGTTTTCGGTCGAGCCGAGAATGTTGATGATGGACGAACCGTTTGGCGCACTCGATGCGCTCACGCGAGGTGTCATTCAGGACGAGCTGCTGAGGATTTGTGCGGCGACCAATCAGACCGTTTTTATGATCACGCACGATGTCGATGAAGCCATATTGTTGGCCGACAGAATTTTTTTGATGAGTAATGGTCCCCGTGCACGCTTGGCGGAGATTGTTGTCAATCCGCTACCGAGAGACCGGACACGCGAAACGCTTGTCAACGAGCCACAATTCTACGTAATACGAAATTATTTGATCGATTTCCTTGTGCGGCGATCGGCACTAATTCAGCAGGAAATAGAAGACGGCAAGAGTCCTCACAAGTCGACGCGCGTCGTCAGGCTGGACGCGAATCCGAACGCCGTCGTCAATCTCGAGCAAAGTCGCGCCGCGCGTTTAGCGTAGTCGGGTATTTGCACTTATGTTGTTACACCTTTTTTACAGGAGAGTTTCGTGATTACTAGCCGCTCGCAAGTGACAGAGATGATCGTGTCAGCCAAAGTTCGAAAGGGCATCAAATGGGTAGATGTGGCACGCCGCGTCGGTCTTTCGAAAGAATGGGCAACCGCTGCATGTCTCGGTCAGATGACGCTCGACAAGGCCCAGGCGGAAACCATCGGCAAGATTTTTGAACTTTCCGACGAAGCCGTCGCGTGGCTGCAGATCGTGTCGTACAAGGGTTCGCTGCCGACGCCGGTGCCGACCGATCCGCTGATCTACCGTTGGTATGAAGTGGTGAGCGTCTATGGCACGACGATCAAGGAATTGATCCACGAGGAATTCGGCGACGGCATCATGAGCGCCATCGATTTCTCGATGGACATCCAGCGCGAGGCCGATCCGAGGGGTGATCGCGTCAACGTTGTGCTGTCTGGAAAGTTCCTGCCGTACAAGAGTTACTGACGCGTGACGACCTGTTCCGGCGCGTGATTTGCGGTGCCGTAACTGACGTTGTTCTCGGCCTGACGGATGGCACCGGAGTGCTGGCCGTGCTATTTCTGGCGCCTTCTTCGGGGCGCCGCCGATCTCGCGCTTTGCAGCCGCGGTCGCTGCGCTGGGCGTCGTCGCGGTGGTGCGGCCGCGCTTGAACTGCCTACGATCGCCGATCTTGCTCATCCCGCTGGCGGAAGCGAGCAGATTACCGGAATGCGACGCGTGCGTGCGCGACGAACTCGTCGTCGATCGGCTGGTGCACGAGCAGGTGCGAATACCGGGGTCGTCGCCAATTCACAGTCATCTGTGTTTCAGAAGGCTATCGCCATGACCGTGGAAAGAACGTTTATCGATACCCTTGTTTTCTAAGCTGGTCAGGAGTATGAACCGTACCGGAAATCATGGAGGCTGGTTGGCTTAAGTTAATAGCGGTTCACCGGTAATCTGTTTTCGTTGTCGATAGAAGTTTGCCTTAGCCTCGGCGGGCGGAATATAGCCGAGTGGTTCCATCAGCCGATGGTTATTGAACTAGGCCACCCATTCCAGCGTAGCCAATTCGACGGACTCACACGTTTTCCAGGCGGTGCGGCGGTGATTCAGTTCAGCTTTGTACAGACCGTTGATCGTTTCCGCCAGCGCGTTGTCGTAACTGTCGCACCGGTTGCCTACCGACGGCTTGATGCCAGCCTCGGCCAATCGCTCGCTATAGCGAATGCTGACGTAATGGGCCCCGAGATCAGAGTGACGGATAAGAGATCCATCGTCACCGGACCGACGGACGTAAAGCGCCTGCTCAAGTGCGTCCAGAACGAAGTTCGCGGTCATCGAGGTACTGACACCTGCGATCGTGGCGTCGTCCGGCAACGGCTGCACTGAATCCAGCCAACTACGTGCGTCCGCCTCGCGGCGCACGGACGTCAGTTTCTTGCGACCCATCAAACCGCGCGCGCTACGTCGAGATCGGAGTCGCCTTGCCGCATGCGGACAAGGACTTGGCGGTACTCAAACAATTCGAACTTCCTGTTGGTCATGGACGCTCCGTTCAAAAAGAACGGAGCGTACCGACTCGGAAAGTTCGAACCGCGTCCTCGCCTCAATGCTACTGGCGCTTATATGCCGCCCCTCAGGTGGCTCCTTTATGCCGACCCCGCATTGGCTCAATAGCACCGCCCTGTGACAGCTTGGCGAACAATGAGGATAACGACGCTGGCGAGGGCGATGCTGGTGACAGATTGTTGATGTCCGCACAGAACTGACCCACTAGAGCTGAAAATTTTCATCGAATTTTGACCCACGTGATTGAATGCCCTGCTCAATCTTTGAGCAGGGGATACAAAGGTGATCACGGTGGGCATATT
>NZ_CADFEF010000062.1:0-11768 GCF_902833125.1 Burkholderia sp. BCC1640
GAAATAAGGTGCATCCTCGGGGCAAACTTCTCCGAATGGGCGGCGCTTCGCTTCGGTATCCGGCCATTCCCCGCCCACATCGCCGACCACCTCGCGCGATCGCCTATTAATCAGTGTTTCCCTAGATCCGGTATTGTTGGTTATTGAGCAATGCCGTCTGTCCAGTCATTGCGGAGTGGGGGCAAGGAACGTCAACGTTTGGGTTCGATAGGACAGTTGTACAAGTGCTCCGAGGCGCCCCACTCGCTGGCTCAGTCGGTGCGAGGCCGAGTTGAATGACTGGCTCCGAACCTCCGCGTGCAACCGATGGTTTCCCGGCCCCCGGTGTTGACTACGACGGCAGGGTTGCTTCGGGCCGAGCATTGAAGGTGGATCACCTATCAGATCGCCCTTGGCGCGAGCACCACCCAGGCCTTGCGCGAGGGCGGCTCTGTGCCGATTTTAGCGGGTATGCTCGAAGTGGCGTTCGAAACTCAATATCCTAATTCATCGGATATACGGCGATGGCGGTGGCGCAGATTCCCAACCTACTTGGGTTCTCCGAAGTAGCATACTTCTCGCGCTTTTTCCGCCGCCAGGAAGGCGTGAGTCCCAGGGAATTCCGACAGCGGCGGGGAAACTATCAATGAGGCACTGTCCGAATCGCCCAGCATTATTCGTAGCGTGCCGTCGCTAGCGATTGACGCACACATGCATGGATGCCCAGTTTGGCTTTAAAAGCGGTAGCCAATCCCGACGAAAACTGCGATTGGGTCACCGGTGATCTTGCTCGAGTTTGTCAGTGTCGTCTGACCCGTTTGTGATACTGCATTGAAGTGCGCATGCGTTACAAGCGGGAGATAGGTCGCGGATGCAGTCATATACCAGCGATCCGAAATCCGATATGACGCACCAACGGAAAATACGGGATTCCAAGAGTTGCTAAGCGACGCCTCGGCATGGCCGCCTGGGCCACCAAACTGCGTCAGCACGCCAGCAATGTTCGGGTTTAACTGGACCGCGGAGAACCATGTGTAGTTTAAGCCTGCTGCGACGAACGGGCGAAACCGGTTGTTTGCTGGGCCGAAAAAGTATTTCGCAAGAAGCATCGGTGCCCATGCGCGAGTCGTCGCGAACGGATGTAGATCACCCATTGGAAGCACCGGACCGCCAGAACCCAGTGGGGTTACGTTGCCTTGCGCGTAGAGATTCAGTTTTGGAGGCACGCCCAGAACCGCTTCTAGCGCGACGTTGTCGGTGACGAAGTAGGAGAGGGTGAGTTCGGGAGTAACGACGTTATGTACTTGAGCATCTGTCCCTGCTGACGTGAAGGTTCCGTACGGCGACTGACTTTGAAGTTCCGTGGAATGCGATCGTCCAAAATCGATCCAAGTTGGACCCAATGATGCGATAAAACTGCCCGAGCTTTGGGCGAACGCCATCGATGAAACCGACATTGCGAGCGCCATTGCCGGAATAGTTGCTCTGAAACGCTTTGCCATACTTGCCTCCAATACTTCTTGATTGACGTGGATTTTTGCTCTTTTTGGCCTTGTACTTGTTTTGCTTATATTTTCGTGCGTGCTGCGCCGACGAATTAATCCACATCGACCTCTGACTCGGTAATGCGATTTCACCGAAGGCTGCCTAACTCCGTCTCAGTACTGTCTGTGCCGCCGTACCTCGGTTGGGAATTTGCTATCGCTATCGGAGGCGTGGCGCGGTTAGATCAGTTGCTGGGCTGGCGGCTGCCGCTCGCGAGCATCTGAAGTTGACCGCGATGTGCGTCACCGTGATTGCAGTGTCGACAGCCAATTTCAAACCGTCTTGTCTGTCGGGGAACAGATCGTTGACGGTTCGTGCCATTGAGTTAGCGAGCCTGATTTGTGCGCGACATCAGAGCGATGTGTTCAGAGGCGCTCAAGCAAAGCGATCAGCAATCTGGCTGCCGTGAGCAACGTACTCTACGGATCAATTTCCGCAAGACAGTTGCGTATTTGGCTGGTAAGCGAAATGTGGGAGTCTCGTGCTGCGGGGTCAATGCAAGAGTGCCGGGGGCTACGTGTTTCGTCAGGCGTTAGGGGTTGACTTGGGTTGGTAAATGGTGCCGTCGCGCCGCACGGCAAACAGGACGTCGCAGCGTCGCCGTGCCAGTGCGATGAGCGCTTGGTTGTGGCGCTTGCCTTGCTGGATCTTGCGCGAGTTATAGACCCGTGAGACTGCGTCCCGTAAGACCGCGAAGGAGGAAAGGAACAAGGCGCGCTCGATCACCTTGTTGCCCCGTCTGGAGGGGTGTTCGCCATGGATCGACGAGTCTGAGCGCCGGGAGACCGGCGCGAGGTCAGCGTAGGCGGCCAGATGAGCAGCCGAAGCGAACGCTTTGTGTACGACTTCGGTCAGGAGTCTGGCGGCGGTCCTGACGCCGACTCCCGGCATGCTGGTCGCGACCGGCCAAAGAGGGTGAGCAAGCACCAGCCGCTCGACTTCGGCGGCGATTTCGTCACGCTGCTTGCGCAAGGCCTCGAGTTGCTGGGTCAAGCGGGGCATGACGATGGTGGCAGCCTGCGTGCCGGGCATGATCACGGCTTGCTCGTTCAGCGCTTGAACGATTTCGGTCGCCAAGTTCTTACCCATGCGCGGTGCGAGCTTGGTCAGGCGGTTGGCGAGCGTCTTCTCGCTGGCAGCGGCGAGCGCGCTTGGGGATGGGTAGCGCTCAAGCAGATCGAGTACTGCCGGATGGTCGAGGCGCGGTCCGAGAACGCGTTCGAGCGCTGGATGGATCTGGGTGAGCAGGCCGCGAATGCGGTTACTGGTTTGAGTGGCTTGGGCTGCAAAATCATTGTCGAAGCCGCACAGCATGGTGAACTCGGCTAGCTGCTCGCCGGCCAGCCGAAGCGAGCGCAGCGTATGTGGCATCGAGCGGGCGGCTTCGACAATGATCGCGGCATCGCGGGCGTCGGTCTTGGCTTCACCTGCCTGCAGATCGGCGATGCGACGCATGGCCAGTCCAGGCAGATTGGCGACGAGTACGCCTTCGCCGTGGGCAACGGCTAATGGAAGGGCGCCAATGGTGGAGGGCTGATAGACGACGAATAGGAGTCGACCGTGAGTTTTGAGTTCGGCGATGAGGGCACGCAGCTTGGCCTCGTCGCTGGCTAGTGCCTTGTTGTACAGACGCTTGCCGTTTCGATCAAGCGCGACGGCGGCCGTTCTTGAATTGCCGCGCGTCGACCACCGTTGCTACTGCAGCCGATGCTGTGAGCCGGCCGACGCCGCATACGCCATGCATCGTTGGGCTTGTGGGTCGTGAGCGGCTTTGCGTGCCGGCTGTTACTCAGTCTCACACTATTGGATCTCGAGATCGGCATTTCTCGATTCCGTTTGCAAGGATGCGACACCGCCGATTGAGTCGGAATATTGTGTACGGTACTCGCGTGCGGATACGCCGAAGTGATGTCGAAAGACTCGACTAAAGTGTGCGGTATTGTTAAATCCCCAACTCAAGGCGATTTCAGTAATTGAGCGATGTTGCCAAGCCGGTTGAGCAAGCCACTTTGCACATCTTTTGAGCCTTTCATGAAGGATCATATCGCTGATGGATTCGCTGCTGGTAGAGAAGATTCGGTACAGATAGCGTCGAGAGATGCCGAGAGCTGATGCGACTTGGGAAGGGCACAAACTAGGGTCGCGAAGATTCTCGCAGATAAAGGTACGAGCGTGGCGGAGATGCATTTCCCTGACATCCGACATGAGTACCGGAGAGGTGTTGAAATGTTCGGAAAGTGCTGTCGCGACGAGGTCAGCAGTAACACCGGAAAGATGCTCGATGATCGATGAGGAATGCTGAATGCCGATTGCCTCTCGATGCATCGCGCTGATGTGTTCAACTGCGACGCGCCCGAGGCCGCTCTGTGCGGGCACGCTGATGGCAGTATGTTGCCGGTCGCAAGGGCCGCGTGACGACAAGAGTGTCCTGCGAAAACGCACCGTGAATTGCTGACCAGAGTATTGCCATACGAACGGCCGAGAGGCGTCAAATAGCACCATGTCATTCGGTCGGAGCTGCGCAGTCCGACCATCTTGTGACACCACACTGATCCCGCTCAATTGCACTGACAAGAGAACATGATCGCCATCTTTACCTTCTGAAAGACCGTATCGGTGATTCGCGATGTGGTCGGACGCCTGGAGATGTGCCATGCATATCTGACCGTTATCGATCATGTCAACCTGTGCTTCGAAGGGGGATCGTGGTGCGCTCGCTATCGACATCGACATGGGTACGCAGTGTTCCGCGATCCACTTCTCCCAAGCGGCGAGCCGATCGCACGGCTCGAACTCTGATGTGGTAAAGGAACGCCTCATGATTGCTGTACCTCATTCGTCAGAATTCGTAGTTCTCTGCAGACTTGAAAGTGATCCAGAAAGGCTATCAAGTCACTCTGGCTTTCCGAGCCTGAACGCTCCTCGAGCGAGGCTCGCACGGAAAGCGTTGATGCAATGAGTCCGTCGGCAGTAACATATTTGAACAATCATATGATCGACGACGGTACGATAAATCTCTACTTTGGTGAGTCAACAAACTTGAGTGCCCGTTCGAAATCTTCGATCAAGTCTTCCGCATCTTCGATTCCGACTGAAACTCGAATCATCCCGTCGGGAATTCCCATCGACAAACGAATCGCCGCTCCAGCTTCCCAGAATATGGTCGACGCAACCGGAATGACGAGTGTCCTGGTGTCGCCAAGACCTGTTGCCTTGATTGGAATGCGAAGGTAGTTGAGAAAATCGACGGTCGCGTCAGCACGGGTGAGCTCAAAAGACAGCAACCAGGAGTTCGCCCTGAATAACGTCTTGGCGATGTGGTGTTGCGGGTGATCGGCGAGACCTGGATAGCTCACTTGCCTGACAGCGGCATGGCCTTGAAGATACTCGGCCAGAAGCAGTGCAGTCTCGCTGCATTTTTGCACGCGGAGCTCCAACGTCTCCATGCCGAGCGAGATCTGGTGCGCTTGCTCCGAGGAGAGTGACGCCCCCATGTCCCGAAGGCCCTTCTTGCGAATTTGGAGCAGGCCCTGTTGCGCCGCAGGCGCTCGACGGTATTCTTCGGCTATGTTGGGGTAGAGCTGCCAATCAAATATACCGGTATCAGTGACTGCACCTCCCAGCGCCGCACCATGACCAGCAATCGTTTTGCTTAGCGAATTGATGACCAAACTCGCTCCGACTGCCTTGGGGGTGAAGAGTGCCGGCGAAGTGATCGTGTTGTCGACGACATATGGAATGCCACGTTCGCGACAAAGTTCGCCAATTTGCCTAAGATCTGGAATCTGCGTGCCAGGATTGGCGATCGTTTCGAGGAACACCATCCGGGTTCTTTCGGTCATTGCATCTGCGACCGATTGCGCCGATGAGGTGTCCACCATCGTCACCTCAACCCCCAATCCGCGCAGGGTTCCAAGCAGACTGTTGGTGTTCCCGAAGATGAAGCGGCTAGAGATTAGATGATCGCCCGCACGCAGAAGCGTATAGAACACTGCGGAGAGTGCCCCCATTCCGGTACCGAAACACACCGTCCCAATGCCCTGTTCCAGTTCCGTGATCTTTGTTTCCAGGGCAGCAGTGGTGGGCGTGCCTTGGCGCGCGTAGTTGAAACTACCCTTCTTCGTCCCCTGAAAGACACCGATGAGGTCCTCGACCCGATCAAACCCGTATTGAACCGAGGTGTGAATAGGCGCTCTCAGCCCACCGTATTCGATACCAGTCAGTCGGTCTTTGTGCACTAAGCTTGTCGTCAGTCCAAGCTTCTTGTTCGTATTCCCACTCATATATCTTCCGTCGGCTGAAATTGAACGACTTCGACTGCGATGTCTCCATGCAGCCGCTTGTCGAGCGCGGCTGCATGCTAGCTCCAAACGATCATGGCTCCCACAATTCACGACGGGAACTCAGGGCTCTCTCGGGTAAGCCCTCGGCGTCAATTTACGAGAACTATGCCAGAGCACCCAATTGTCGACGAATGTCCAGTCGATCGAAGTGTGCTCGCTTCTCGATGATCTTTCCGTCTGCAATCCTAAGAAGCATCATCAACGAGAAGCGTAGCGTCTTGCCGGTCGGCTCCACTCCTTCGATCGGACCTGATTGTTTTCCTTCGAAGGTCAAATAGGCTGCAACTTGGTCACCCTCGGCGAGCAGCGCTTCGAGCGGGAATCGGAAACCTTTGAAAGCGTCGAAGTTCTTCTTTTCTGAGTCGACGAACCCTTCCGCGCCTTGAATCGGGGTATCGACCTGCAAGTAAAAAACGAAGTCCGGATGACACAAGGCTGCGGCCGCTGAATAGTCCTCTCGCTGCAGGGCGGCGTAGAACTGCCGGACAATGTCCTTGTTCGCTTCAACTTGAAGAGCCGCTTGGAGTGCGCGGCCCATTTCTTGGTTTGTGTCGGCTGACATGATTTTGTACCTTTCGTGCGAAATGAATCGAGTTGCGTCGACAAGCCTTTAGAGAGTGCAGGTCTCGCCGTCTTCCGGGATGAGCAGAAACCCGGTCATGCCTTTTTCGGCGGAGAATTCACGCAGTTCCTTTCGGGTCAAGGTCGCATGATTGACCGCTTCCATGTGCGTTGCGAACAGCATAGCTTGGGGCGCGGCCTGATGGACTTTATAGACGTCCTCCTTGCCCATGATGATCGAACCCAAGCCGGGAACTTGCGCATCGCCGCTGTTCAGGATGATGGCCTCCGGCTTGTAGGCTTTCAGGTTGTCTTCCACATACTTGTTCCAAATCGTGTCGCCAGCAAGGTACAGAGTTTTTTCTTCCGGATGCTTGAAAACGACACCGCTCACTTGTCCGAGCAAATGGCCGATGGCGTGAATCGCTTCGTCCGATCCATGTTGGCCAGGCGTCTTGATGAGCGTCAATCCGTTGAATTCGGTGCTCTCAGTCATCAGACGAACGTCGGTGAAGCCCGATTCCTTCACGATGTTGGCATCCTCTTCATGCTGGACGAAGATCGGCATGTCCTTCGGGATCAAGGATTTGGCGCCGTCATCCCAGTGATCCAGATGGGTGTGGGTAACGATGATGGCGTCCACGTCGAGAATCTGATCGACAGGGAGGGGCAGTTCGACGGTCGGCCAATTCAGGTGGCTATTCGCCGTACCTTCGAATCCGGGGTAGGTGTCCTTGGGGGACAGCACGGGATCGACGAGGAACCTCGTGCCGGCGATTTCGACGATGACTGTCGCATTGCGGATTTGCTGGATCTTCATGGGGACGCTCCTTCTGCGTGGGGGGGTTAAGTACCGATCGTTACATAAT
The DNA here is from genome assembly GCF_902833125.1 of Burkholderia sp. BCC1640. Taxonomy (NCBI): domain Bacteria; kingdom Pseudomonadati; phylum Pseudomonadota; class Betaproteobacteria; order Burkholderiales; family Burkholderiaceae; genus Burkholderia; species Burkholderia sp. BCC1640. Next base: position 7,298 of record NZ_CADFEF010000062.1, read on the forward strand.
GAAGTAAAAAAAGTGCGTGCGAGACGCACGCACACGTTCAGTCGAGATTCGAGAATAGCAGCCGCAAGGCGTCATCAAGTCGCTCAGAATCGTAACCGGCGCGAACCATCACCTGGAGTCCTGGGAACGCTACGACCAACAGCCTCGCTGTGTCACGTGCCGGCTTGGCGCTCTTCACTGATCCTTCTGCTTGACCGCGTTCGATCGCGCGTGTCAGAGCGTCTTCAATACACTGGAAATCCTGTTGAACCCGCACTCGAACTTCAGAATCGTGCGGAGCCATCTCGACAGCTTGATTTATGCTCATGCATCCGCGTGTGAACTCCGGTGCGCGGGCATCAGCGACGATCATTCGAAAAAAAACTTCGATGGCGTGGCGAGCCGGCCCATGCTCCAAAATACGACGCATGTCGTGAGCGCGCTCACCCCGGTATGCGTCGAACGCAGCCAGAAACAGTTCGCGCTTTCCGCCAAATGCCCCGTACAAGCTGCTCTTGCCCAGTCCTGTCGCTGCTACCAAATCAGTAACCGAGGTGCCTTCATAGCCTTTACGCCAGAACACGCCCATTGCTTGGTGCAAAACCTCTGCGGCGTCGAATTCTCGCGGCCGCGCCATAGACTACCTCCACTTCAACTGCGATTTACCTATCACCTTGCGAGGCATTATGGAACGAGCGGTACGAAATGTCAACCATGTTCGTCGGGTCGCTCATCGGTGGCGACGGCAGACCGTCCAAATACAAAATAGGGAGCGATTATCGTGGGTGGCACCGATGACTCTCGGGCTCAGTGTGGTCGTGCTTCGGTGAGCGCGTGTCTCGTACCGAACGCTACCATTGGCTGCTTGGAGACAAAGCATCAATGTACGTTGCGAGGCCGGCCTTCATGGAAACGTCCTCGGCGTGGACTGGATGCGCGTCAATTTTGAACAAGTTGACGTCGCCAATCGCGTGGCGATATTGTGCAATCGGCTTGAAGGGGGTTCCCCTAGTTGTCGAGGCTAGCCGATCGTGGCAGATTTTGCTTGTTAAGTGGTGGTGGAATTTCAATTGGCTGCTCAGCTCCTAAGAGCCGTGGGAGGTGTCCGCGGTCTTACCCATACCGAAACCTCGGTCTCGTACCAGTTGCAAGTCGCGAATCTGGTGCGCGATCAGTTGCGCTCAGACGGAGTGCTGCCCGAAGGCGTGCTGCGGGAGGATATTGAGGCGTCTTGGCGACGAAGCATCGACCAGGGTGTTCGCTGGTATGACCATTCATTGCTGGATCTTCCGGATGCGAAGTGCCAGGAAGAGATGCGTGAGATGAACCGCGCTTTGCTGGATGCAGCGACACCTGAACTCCGCTTTCTTGCGGAGCGTTGCTCCCCACAAGAAGTTGTCATTCTGACCGACGCCGATGCGGCGATCCTGAAAATTGATGGTCACGTGGTTCGATTCAAGGAGCAAATTGGAATCCGCGACATGCGTCCTGGCGCTTGCTGGAGTGAATCCCTGCGAGGAACGAACGCTCTCGGGATGGCGCTCATCGAAGGCCGATCCGTACTTGTGGATAGCGGCGAGCACTTTCTGGACAGTTTGAACCGCGTTTCATGCAGATCGATGCCTATCGCGGACGCGTATGGCAAGATTCTCGGTGTGCTGGATGTGACTCGTGACGGGCCGCTTCCGTTCCAAGACACGACCTTTATGCTGATGAATACGGTGGCACGACATATCGAGCGCCGGGTGTTCGCTGCTACGTTCCCCGAGCATGTTCTGGTTGCTATACACCCATACGAGCAATATCTCGATTCGGCATGGTCCGGTCTATTGGCCATCACAGATGACGGTACGATCGTGGCTGCCAATTTCCAGGCATGTGAGCTGTTGAATCTTGAGAGGTCGGAAATCGTCGGTCGCCAATGCGGCGACCCGTTGCAGCTGCGTGGCACGACATTTATGACTGTCCTAGAACAAGCTCACGGACTGCAGATCTCTGGCATGCAGCATGATTTTCGGTTCAAGGTTCTTGCATTGCCTCGGTATTCTGTCCCTGGAATTGTGCGCGCCAACGCACATACGGGAGCGGCGGAGGACGAATCTCCTTTGGCCGCGCTTGCCGGTGGAGAACGCCAGTTGCTGCGCTCATTGCAGATGGCGCGCCAGGGCTTGAACAACGGTGTGCCGGTCTTGCTACAAGGAGAGACGGGTACGGGTAAGGAGGTGGTTGCGAGGGGGTTGCACGATGCCAGCACGCGTGCTGGAAAGTCGTTCGTCGCAGTGAACTGCGCTGCTATTCCCGAAGGGCTAATCGAGTCGGAACTGTTCGGCTACCGGGAGGGGGCTTTCACCGGGGCTAGAAAGGGAGGAGCCGTTGGGCGCCTGATGCAAGCGAATGGAGGGACGCTCTTTTTAGACGAAATCGGAGACATGCCCACTGCTCTGCAGGCTCGCCTATTGCGGGTTCTACAGGAACGCAAAGTTGCTCCATTGGGCCCCGGCGGCGAACAGGATATCGACGTGGCAGTGATCTGCGCGACCCACCGAGACTTGAGAACGCTTGTGCGCGACAAGATATTTCGGGAGGACCTTTACTATCGGGTCAATGGCTTCTCGATTCGTCTCCCTGCGTTGCGTGAGAGGCACGACATCGATTTGCTTGTACTGTCGATATTGAAGAGGCTCGGGGCGCCGGAGGTGCGTATCAGTGACGAGCTAGCGAGAGTTTTTCGGAAGCACCAGTGGCCAGGCAATATTCGCCAACTCGAAATGGTGTTGCGGACTGCGTTGGCGGTTCGGTGCGACGGCGAGATCGAGCTTGGGCTGGATCATATGTGCGTTGGGTTTGTTGACGCCGATGCCTGCCTGGCTCCAGCAAATTCGGTTGGATTGATTCGCAAGCAAGAAGCTCATTTGATTCGCGATGCACTGGAAAAGCACGACGGAAATGTGGCTGAAGCTGCAAAGACTCTGGGCATTGGCCGGTCTACGCTTTATCGAAAAATTAAGGAAATTCAGGGTTAACGACGTCTCAATTGGCCACTTTTGCACGATCCTGATACGCGTAGCTCACGAATACGGTTACTCGTTGGAATTCCATCTGATTCGCGAGAAACCACAGTTCTGCCGATGAGACGGATGTGTCGACGACCTGCGGATTGACGACGTTTGGGCACGCCTTCCGTATTGAATCGTGTGTACGTCTGCCCGCGGAATACTTAGCGTAACGATGGCTAAATGAGCAATCGTTCCGAAACGATCGTCGATCGACTTGAGTGCAAGCAACCTGCATTGAGTTCCCCTCAGCTTCACCGCAAAGATCCAGTGGCGAGGGTCGGCATCAAGCCAATCTTCGGTATGGAGTTCGCAGGATTTCGTGGAGAGTCTATAACCAACTGACGGATGATGCCTCAGGTGGCGAAAATGACGAAGTCGCCACGGTATCCGAATACACGACTAGCGTACAAGTTCACCAAGACATACCGCAGGAAATTTTCTGTAGAAGCGATGTGCGAAGTGCTCGGTGTATGGCGTGCGTTCACGCGTTCTGCGGCCTCGCGGAAAAACTCCACACGTATCTGCCTTAGGCGTGCCGCTGATGCCAGCGTAAGCACTCGACCAGCACCGTAGCGTAGATCGTTGACGACGGCAGCGCGATGCTATCGGATAGGCTCGACGCGGGCAGTAGAGGGCAACGACGACGCCACGTTCCACGGTAACAACTCGTCGATGCGGTTGATCGGATGGTCAGCGATGCGCTCGAGCACGTAGGCGAGATACACCTCGGGATCGAGGCCGTTCAAGCGCGCCGTGCCAATCAGGCTATACATCGCGGCGGCACGTTCGCCACCGGAGTCGGCGCCGGCGAACAAGTAATTCCGTCTGCCGAGGGCAACGCCGCGCAGTGCTCGCTCGGCGATCAGGTTGTCGATTTCCGCACGCCCGTCGCTGCAGTAGTAGATGAGCGCCGGCCAGCGATTCAGCGCGTACTGAATCGCCTTGGTCGTGTCGGATTTTGCAGAGAGCGTGGCGAGCGTTGCCTCGAACCAGCGTTTCATGTCGTCGAGCAGCGGCACTGCTCGCGTCTGGCGCACACTGCGCCGCTCATCAGGTGGTTTGCCACGGATCTGCTCCTCGATCTTGTAGAGCGCGCCGATCCGGTGCAGCGCTTCCTCCGTTATCGCATTGGGACGGACGGCATGTAGATCATGGATCTTTCGGCGAGCGTGGGCCATGCAGGCGGCTTCCTGGATGGTGCCGCCGCGATACAGTTCGGCATAGCCGGCAAACGCATCGGCTTGCAGCACGCCGGCGAAGTCTGCAAGGTGCTGCTGTGGATGCTCACCCCGTCGATCGGGTGTGTAGGCGAACCAGACCGCCGCCGGCGCTTCGGAGGCACTTGGCCGATCATCACGCACGTAGACCCACAGACGTCCTGTCTTCGTGCGGCCGTTGCCGGGCGCCAGCACTGGCAGCGGCGTGTCGTCCGCATG
>NZ_CADFEF010000063.1:0-11440 GCF_902833125.1 Burkholderia sp. BCC1640
CGTCCGCGGGCCACGCTGAACTGGCACACGCCTCTGGAAATCCTTGCTCAGATTCTGGCTAACCCCACGGATCGCGCTCCTGTTCAGTAACCCGCGAGGTGTTGCACTTCGCCCTTGAAACCGCCATGTGTTGAGCTACTAAGAACCCGGAGCAGGCCGAATACTGGGAACCTCGCGCGCCGCCGACACGTACAGCCTTTGACGTCAGCCAAAAATTGTTGAGTTGGCTACATGAAAGGGAGGGAGGGAGGGAGGGAGGGAGGAGTGATTCGACAAAGGCCAAGTCGACGCTAACGAGCACTGACAAATTGCCCGAGTTGGGCAAAACTACCGGCAACCAATCATGAACAGCCTGAACGCAACTTCCGACCAACCGGGAAGACGCCGATGATCAGATTGAGTTGTAGTGCGCCGAGTAAAGCAGGATGAGAATGAGATATTACAAGGGGCTTGACGAGCTTCTGCGAACAGAATTCGCCCGTCACCTGGGCACACATGCCCAAGTGACGAAGCCTCGGTGTTCAGAAATACACGTCTAGGTGTTCCGTGCGCCGCATCTGCACAAGATGCTCGATCGACCGAAGATTCTTGAACGACGCACTAGTCACAATGACGCGAACTCAATCATCGCCGGCCGATCAACAAACCGATCAGTACGCCAACCCCTAGGGCAGTTGCCGCCGACGTCCAGGGCCGATCGTGCACATACTCGTTTGCCACACGAGCCGTCTTTTTACCCTTCTCGACGACAATCACTTGGGCGTCCGCTGCCTTTTTCCTGACCTGCTTGAGTCGATCACCGACCGCATCACGCACGCTCTCTTCACCGTCCGCTTGACCACCGACAGCTTCGCTATCAGCCCCCTTCACATCCCTTTCTGCTGCGCCCTGCAAGCTAGCCAACGTAGACATCGCGATCTCCCTTCTATCGATTGCTTACTGATTTCATGTCACGTGCGGACACCAGTTCGACGATCTTACGATCGCATTCAATGCCGCGATGAACACCGCAGCTCGCTTGACATGCTCCTCGAATCATCGTTCTACTGGATCAAAGGTCATCTGGAATACCTTGTACGCATCGACTAGTGACGCCTGCGAGATACCGTACGTCATCGATTTTTTGCTGACAAGAGGCATGCGTATTTCGACTAACCTGTTGCTATTCGCGGCATCGAGATACAGGAGACGACAACCTCATCTGTTCAACGAAGTGAATCCCGACGACGAGGTCCTGCAATTGTGCTCGACGGCGATATCGGAGGTGCAACGTGCATCTCCGGTGAAACTTGCACGGATGCTTGCGCTTGACGCGCGTCGCGTGACCGCTATCGACGTCGAAGCTTGCTGACCGGCTGATGCGTCCGCGGATCACCGAATGGCTGCTTTCTGGAAAGCCGGTTGGCCCCTCAGGGTTGTGGAGTCACCCCGTCGATGCAGCACACTTGCATTTCCGCGACCGCGAAAATCAGGCAGAATCCGCTCGTGCTATATGGTCTGCGCCGCAGACGGCAGTGTTCGTCATCGCGTTCCACTTTCGTGGACATCGGCCCGGCATCGCTGTCCGCTCCGCGCATTGATTCTGTCTCAGTGTTGCCCGATCCTTGATCAACGTTTCCGCTCCCGCGCCGATGGCGCGTGCGGGATGCCTTTCAACCGTCTGCCCAGAGCCCAGCAATGACGACCCAGCAACCGACAATCATCTACACCCTCACCGACGAGGCCCCGCTGCTCGCGACCAGCGCATTCCTGCCCATCATCCGGACCTTCACCGGACCGGCGGGCATTCAGGTCGAGACCAGCGACATTTCGGTCGCCGGGCGCATCCTGGGTGAGTTTCCGGAGTTCCTGACCGACGCGCAGCGGGTGCCCGACAACCTCGCAGAACTGGGCAGGCTGACTCAACTTCCCGACACCAACATCATCAAGTTGCCCAACATCAGTGCATCGGTGCCGCAGTTGGTGAGCGCGATCAAGGAACTGCAGGCCAAAGGCTACAACGTGCCGGACTATCTGGAAGATCCGAAGACCGACGAGGAGCAGGTGATCCGCCAGCGCTATTCGAAGTGTCTCGGCAGCGCAGTGAACCCCGTACTGCGCGAAGGGAATTCGGACCGCCGCGCGCCCGCTGCGGTGAAGAACTACGCCCGCAAGCATCCACACAGCATGGGCGAGTGGAGCATGGCGTCACGCACGCACGTCGCGCACATGCGGCACGGCGACTTTTACCACGGCGAAAAGTCGATGACGCTCGACCGCGCGCGCGACGTCAAGATGGAACTTGTCACCCGGAGCGGCAAGACCATCGTGCTGAAGCAGAAGGTCGCGCTTCAGGACGGCGAGATCATCGACAGCATGTTCATGAGCAAGAAGGCGCTGCTCGCGTTTTACGAGGACCAGATGGAAGATGCGCGCAAGAGCGGCATGATGCTGTCGCTGCACGTGAAGGCGACGATGATGAAAGTTTCGCACCCGATCGTCTTCGGCCACGCTGTGAGAATCTTCTACAAAGATGCGTTCGCGAAGCACGGTAATCTGTTCGACCAATTGAGCGTGAACGTCAACAATGGCCTTGCGAACCTCTACGAGAAGCTGGATTCGCTTCCGGAATCGAAGCGCGAGGAAGTCATCCGCGATCTGCACGCCTGCCATGAGCACCGTCCGGAACTGGCGATGGTCGACTCGGCCAAGGGTATCTCGAACCTGCACGCGCCAAACGACGTGATCGTCGACGCATCGATGCCGGCGATGATCCGCCTCGGCGGCAAGATGTGGGGGGCCGATGGCCGTCCGAAGGATACCAAGGCGGTGATTCCAGAGAGCACGTTCGCGCGGATCTATCAGGAGATGATCAACTTCTGCAAGACCAACGGCAACTTCGATCCGGTCACGATGGGCACCGTACCGAATGTCGGCCTGATGGCGCAGAAGGCCGAGGAATACGGCTCGCACGACAAGACCTTCGAAGTGCCGGAAGACGGCGAGGCGCGCATCGTCGATGTCGCGACGGGCGAGGTGCTGCTCACACAGAACGTCGAGGAAGGTGACATCTGGCGCATGTGTCAAGTGAAAGACACGGCAATCCGCGACTGGGTCAAGCTCGCCGTCACGCGCGTGCGCAACTCGAGCACGCCCGCCGTGTTCTGGCTCGACTCGTATCGTCCGCACGAATTCGAGCTCATCAAGAAAGTCGAGACGTACCTCAAGGATTACGACACCACGGGCCTCGACATCCAGATCATGTCGCAGGTGCGCGCGATGCGTTACACGCTCGAGCGCGTCGTGCGCGGGCTCGATACTATCTCCGTCACGGGCAACATCCTGCGCGACTACCTGACGGACCTGTTTCCGATCATGGAACTGGGCACGAGCGCGAAGATGCTGTCGATCGTGCCGCTGATGGCGGGCGGTGGCATGTACGAGACCGGCGCGGGCGGCTCGGCGCCCAAGCACGTTAAGCAACTCGTGGAAGAAAACCATCTGCGCTGGGACTCGCTCGGTGAATTCCTCGCGCTCGCCGTGTCGCTCGAAGAACTGGGTATCAAGACAGGTAACGAGAAGGCCAAGATTCTTGCGAAGACGCTGGATGCGGCCACCGGCAGGTTGCTCGACAACAACAAGAGTCCGAGCCCGAAGACCGGTGAATTGGACAACCGTGGCAGCCAATTCTACCTAGCGATGTACTGGGCGCAGGAACTGGCGGCACAGACGGACGCCGCCGCGCTGGCCGCGCAGTTCGCGCCGCTCGCGAAGCAGTTGGCCGACGACGAGCAAACGATTCTTGCGGAGCTGTCGGCCGTGCAAGGCAACCCGGCCGACATTGGCGGCTATTACAAGCCCGACTTCGACAAGCTCGATGCAGTGATGCGGCCGAGCCGGACGCTCAATGAGGCGCTCGCTGCGGTTCGCACTCAGTGAAATCGCGCCGCCCGGCGAGCGCGGGCGGCTAGTATTCTGGTCCGTTGTAACTGATCGACGCGATTCCACCGATCCGCGGATTGTGCGACCAACCGCTGAGCAGACCGCGTGTGGGCTACACCGATCGCCTCATCCCGAAACTTCTCCAGCCGGCCGGGCAACAGGATCACCTCACCTGGCCCGTCTCATCCCCGAGGCTCATGAAGAGCACGTCATTGTCCGCTCAGTATCGTGACCATCCAGCAAGCCCGAGCAAGCTGTCCGCCGCGCAGCGTCGTCAGTTGATCAGCCCGCTTCAGGTGGTCGAGCGCCAGACGATCCCAGACGCCATCTCCGTGTTAGCGTCGTGACCACGCGTTGCTGTCGAGGAACGGACAGATCGATCGTTGCGGAAGACAGCCCCGTTCTCGGCGCCTGCCAAAGCCAAACAAGTGATCAGTCTGCCGCTAACTGGCTCCTGCGTGTGCGCAGGCGATAATGCGCGACCATAGCGTCTCCGCAGCCTCCCCCCGCTTGCGGGCGGAACGATACAAACGTATCTCGAGCTCCGTGACTCAGTGTGCGCCACCAGCGATGACGAGGCTACCGTCAGCCAACTCCTTCGTCATACAGCTTTCGGGCAGCCATCCAATCCCATGGCCGGCCTGCGCCATGCACTTCAACGCTTCAGACATGTGCGTCTCAAAGCAGCGATGTAGTTCGTACTGCTCCGTCGCGTTGAGCAGCAGCATCTCTACCACGTTGCCGAGGAACGCGCCGGACGAGTATGCGAGCAGTGGAAGCGGCTCTGACGGTGTACCAGGTAGTCGGAACCGCGGCTTGCCGGTCATGTCCGGCGCAGAAACCGGCATGATCCGTTCGATGCCGAGGCGGATAAATGGATAGTGATTCGGATCGAGCAGAATCGGAAGCTGAGGATGGTGATAAGCGAGCAGAAGGTCGCACTCCTCGCTAGCAAGTTGCTGCATACCCTCTGGCACGTTCACCGCGTTGACTTTGACGGTCACGTGACCAACGTCATTCTTGAGCCGCTGCAGCCACGCCGGGAATAGCGTGAAAACCAGCGTGTGAGCGACAGCGAACCGCACCACCTGTTCGTTCGTCGAGAATTCGTCGTACCCATTCACGAGGTTACGAGCCGCGTACATGCTGCGCAGGATATCAGCGGCCAGCGCACGGAACATCTGACCGGCCGGTGTCAACGCTACCGGTGCAATGCTCCGATCCACAAGTTTCGCCCCCATCCAAGTTTCGAGCGCGGCGATCCGGCGGCTGAATGCCGACTGTGTTAGATGCCGGTTACGGGCTGCGCGTGAAAAGCTCTTGGTGTCCGCTAGGTTCAAAAAGTCTTCGAGCCACTTTGCTTCCATTGCATACCTCCCAAAAAGCCCACAACGCTCTAGCGCTTGACGCTGGTACCGGCGCTCACGATCGAAACCAGAAACACGCTGGCGAGTTGGAAAACCGACACCTTTTCCTTCAGCACGCCCCATTCCATGAAGCTCGAGACGGCAGACTCGAGACTCATCAGGGTGCCGAAGATCCGTACGTTGAGTCGACGAAGCATCGACATCTCAATCGCATGGGGAATGAGCGGAAGCAGCAACGCGATGCCGGCAGCGTGCGCGAGATCCGCAAGTGTCACGGTTGCACGACGCAAACGCTTAGCGACACCGGGAATGGAACGCCAAGTGACAGCGACAGTCCCTCAATCCCGCTCTTACGCACCGCAACGCTGCGTGTCAGTAAAATATAGACGGCCCAGTAACCGGTTGTCGCGGACGCGAGTGCGAAGCCCAATAGGTCATACCCATGAAAGTCTCTGTACGCGAAGCAGGTAGCGATCGCGTCGCCACCACTTAAGTGAGCGATCATCGGTACGGACAACGCGACGCTGATCGGTGTGAAGAAAATAGACGCTGTAGGCCTGAGTGCCCGCGGTACCACGTCGCGCCCCCGGGGATCACAATGTGACTTTGCTTTTTTATCATTATGTAACCGGTTAATGCGATCTGCTCGATCGATTGGTGAGCGCTCGGCATCTGAAACCGAGTAGGTCGAAGATCCGTCTCGTGCGGTACAGCGCCTCAACATCTGCCATAACCGAGCCATAGTGGCCGCATCCGTGCGAGTGCGGTATCACTCCCTTGTTTGACCGACTCGGCTCACCGAGTGGCATCTGTCTCACTCGTCCATTCGTCGCATCGCGATCTCGACGGCGAGTGTTTCCCTACACGCTGTCGAGCGGTGGATCGTCACCGGTGCTACGCCACGAGCGTCGACGCCTGCGGCGAGTTTCACATAGCGCTCGTTGGGACAAATATTGTCGACAGGATCGAAGCCGACCCAGCCGAGGTCATTGACATACGCCGAAGCCCACGTACGGCTCGCAGGCCGTGTTTCGTAATCATCCGCTAGCACATAGCCGGATATGACGCGTGCTGGAATGCCGAGCCGGCGCGCAATTGTAATGAATACGTGTGCGTAATCCTGACATGAGCCTCGCCCGCTCATCCATGCAGACTCCGCATCTGTCACGGTATCTGCAGTGTTCGACGCGTATGCCAAGCGGTCATGCACGATTGCCATCAGTTCATGTAGCTGTAAGAGCCGGTCGGTCCTACCTTTTAGCGCTGCCGCCAGCTCCTTGAGCGAATTCCCCGATCGTGTCAGCGGCGACTCCCGCAAAAGCAACCACGGAGGTGTGTAGCCTTCCGGATGGTCGAGCATGCACATCTTTTCGTGCGTCGTCACTTCGCCACGCGACACGATCACGATTTCGGTCGCGTCGGCGATGCTGCTTGTCAAGTCGACATGGTTTTCGAATCCGTCGACGTACGACAGTTCCGGTGGCCGATCGTTGGCGAGGACTTCCCAGCTCAGAACCGTTTGGCTGCGGCTCGTCGGCGGACGAAGCCGCAGGCGCTGTAGCATATGCGGCACAGGTCCGTCGTAAGAGTACCTTGCTGAGTGGACGATCTCGAGTCGCATCGCAAGTCTCAGTCGAAGTTGTAGGCCTGGGCGATTTCGAGCCCGAGGCTGTTGTTGCGGCCGATGAAGTCGGTCAGGAACTCGTGCAGGCCGCTCTTGAAGATCCGCTCGACCGAGGTATCGGACAGCATTTGCAGAATCTTCGTGGCCGTGTCGTGACACGGGTGTGTCACGCCGTAATCCTTCGCGAGCAGGTTCAGGCTCGACACGACGCGCCCGTAGCAATAACGCAGTGAACGCGGCATGCGGCCGTTCAGGATCAGGTAGTCGGCGATGTTCATCGGCTTGTACTGCACGTCGTACACCCAACGGTACGAACGGTGCGCGGCGACGCAGCGCAGGATGGTCTCCCACTGGTAGCTGTCGAGGATCGTGCCGACGTGCGACACGGACGGCAGCAGCAGGTGGTACTTCACGTCGATGATCCGCGCGGTGTTGTCCGCGCGCTCGATGAATGCGCCGATCTGCGCGAAATCGAAGATCTCGTTGCGCAGCATCGTGCTGTAGAAGCTGCCGAGGATCAGCGCGGTTTCGCGCTTCACCTGGTCGAGCACGGCCGGCAACTCGCTCTCCGGCACCGGCTGCGCGAGCGCGCGGCGCAGCGCGAGCCACGCGCCGTTCACGCTCTCCCACGCCTCGCGCGTGAGCGCGGTGCGCACCATCCGCGCGTTCGAGCGCGCGGCCTCGATGCACGCCAGCACGCTCGACGGGTTGTCGCGGTCGCGCAGCAGGTAGTCGGTCACGGTATCGGCCGCATACGCGTCGTATTTCTGCCGGTAGCCGTCGTCCGTGCCCGAGCTGACGAGCACCGACGACCATTCGGCCGGCGCGTCGGACGTGCGCGTGAGTGCCATCCGCAGCCCGGCATCGACGATGCGCGCGATGTTCTCCGCGCGCTCGATATAGCGGTACATCCAGTAGAGACCGCTTGCAGTACGTCCCAGAAGCATCTCGTGTCCACTCCGTCTTCATTCGGTTGGCGCGCCGGTTGCGGCGCGCGCGGTCGCGTCCGGCTCAGTCGGCCAGCACCCAGGTGTCCTTGGTGCCGCCGCCCTGGCTCGAGTTGACGACGAGCGATCCCTCCTTCAGCGCGACGCGCGTGAGCCCGCCCGGCGTGATGCGGATCCGGTCCGACACCAGCACGAACGGCCGCAGGTCGACGTGGCGCGGCGCGAGGCCGGCGTCGGTCAGGATCGGCGTCGTGGACAGCGCGAGCGTCGGTTGCGCGATGTAGTTCGCGGGGCGCGCGCGCAGCTTCGCGGAAAACGCCTCCAGCTCGGCCTTCGACGCGCACGGCCCGACCAGCATCCCGTAGCCGCCCGAGCCGTGCACCTCCTTCACGACCAGTTCGTCGAGATGCTCGAGCACGTACTTCAGGCTGTCGGCCTCGCCGCAGCGCCAGGTCGGCACGTTCTCCAGCAGCGCCTTGCGGCCCGTGTAGAACTCGACGATCTCCGGCATGTACGAGTAGATCGCCTTGTCGTCGGCGATGCCCGTGCCGGGCGCATTCGCGATCGTGATGTTGCCCGCGCGGTACACGTCCATGATCCCCGCGACGCCGAGCACCGAATCGGGGCGGAACGTGAGCGGGTCGAGGAACGCGTCGTCGACGCGGCGGTACAGCACGTCGATCGGGCGGAACCCTTCGGTCGTGCGCATCGCGACGCGGCCGTCGATCACCTGCAGGTCGCTGCCCTCGACGAGGTGCACGCCCATCTGGTCGGCGAGGAACGAATGTTCGTAGTACGCGGAATTGTGGATGCCGGGCGTGAGCACGGCGATGGTCGGGTTGTCGGCGTTGCCGCCCGGCGGGCACACGGCCGCGAGCGACTGGCGCAGCAACTGCGGATAGGTTTCGACCGGACGCACCTTCACCTGCTGGAACAGCTCGGGGAAGAGCTGCATCATCGTCTCGCGGTTTTCCAGCATGTACGACACGCCGGACGGCGTACGCGCGTTGTCCTCCAGCACGTAGAACTCGTTCTCGCCGGTACGGACGATGTCGACGCCGATGATGTGCGTGTAAACGTTTCCGGGCGGCCGGAAGTCGATCATCTCCGGCACGAATGCTTCGTTGTGCGCGATCAGGTGCTTCGGGACGATGCCCGCGCGCACGATCTCCTGCCGGTGATAAATGTCGTCGAGGAACGCATTGAGCGCCATCACGCGCTGCTCGATCCCGAGCGATAGCCGGCTCCATTCCGCGCCCGAGATAATGCGCGGGACGATGTCGAACGGAATCAGCCGCTCGGCGGCCTCCGCGTCGCCGTAGACGGCGAACGTGATGCCCGTCTTGCGGAACACGCCTTCCGCGTCGTGGGCCTTCTGGGCGAGGCTCGCGGGATTCTGCGCCTTGAGCCATGTATTCACTTGCGAGTACGGCGCGCGAACCTGCCCGCCCGTGTGCATTTCGTCGAACGGTGTCATGGTAATTCCCTCGTTTGTTCAGGGCAGCAACCGAAGGCGAGCCAGCGGCTGCCCCTCTTGCCCGTCACCCAAGCCTAGTTGTCGTCCTTCTCGAGGATTTTCTGCGTGAGCGCGACCGACGGAATCGTCGGTTTCAGCATCGTGCGTCGCGAGCGTTGACTGACCCATTTCCATCCCATCACGAGCATCAGTCCGACGAATGGAATCGACGCTACGGTGTACGTGCCATTCGGATAGTCGAACGCCATCAGCACAAGTACCCCGAGCAGAAACAACAAAACGAGCCATGACGTCAACGGGGCACCGGGCATCCTGAACGACACGTCGTTTACCTCGCCGCGCCTGACTGCCGTTCGGAACTTCATCTGGCAAACGACGATGAAGCCCCACGTACTGAGGATGCCGAGGGACGCGATGTTGAGCACAATCTCGAATACGCTGGACGGAACAAGATAATTCAGCAGCACCCCAACGAAATAGATCGCAACAGTTACAAGAATCCCCACGTATGGCACCGAATGTGAACTCATCCGCCCGAGCACCCCCGGCGCGGAACCACCCATTGCCAGAGAGCGCAGCACGCGGCCCGTCGAATACAACCCAGAATTCAGACTCGACAGGGCAGCAGTCAGCACTACCATATTCATAACCGAGCCAATGCCGGGGACGCCGAGCATGCCGAAGAACGTCACGAACGGACTCTGCCCCGCCTTGTACGCACTCCACGGCAGCAAGCAGACGAGTAGCACGACCGATGCCACATAGAAAAGCGCGATCCGCCAGATCACGTTGTTGATCGCACGTGGCAGTATCTTGCGCGCATCCTTGCACTCGCCTGCGGCAATACCGACGAGTTCAACCCCGGCGAATGCGAACACAACACCCTGCACCAACACCAGAGCTGGCATCAGCCCGTGCGGGAAGAATCCGCCGTTGTCCGTGATCAGGTGCATCCCCGTGTCGTGGCCGGTGACATGGCCACCGACACCGAGAATCACCGTGCCAATAATGAGAAACAGCACGATTGCGGCAACCTTGATCAAGGCAAACCAGAACTCCATCTCGGCAAACCACTTCACGCCGATCAGGTTCATGGTCGCGACAATGAACAGCGCGACAAGCGCAAAGGCCCATTGCGGCACACCAGCAAATGGTGCCCAATAATGCATGTAGAGCGCGACCGCCGTGATATCGACGATGCCCGCCATCGCCCAGTTCAGGAAGTACATCCAACCCGCAACAAAGGACGCTTTCTCGCCGAGAAACTCGCGTGCGTACGACACGAAACTCCCGCTAGTAGGCCTGTGCATCACAAGTTCACCGAGCGCGCGCAGAATCAAGAACGAAAATGCTCCGCAAACCAGGTAGACGATCGCAAGCGACGGACCAACGGCTTGCAGACGAGCGCCGGCACCGAGAAACAGACCGGTGCCAATCGCGCCGCCGATCGCAATCATCTGAACTTGCCGGTTGCCGAGAGTTTTATGATAGCCAGCTTCGTGCGATTCGAGCCAGTTCTGCTTGGTGTTCTCGCCGTTTGATGACGGCTCGGGAATCGATGCCATGATTGCATCCTCTTATGCTGCGTGATTTCGTTCGAACCATACCGCGATCCGTACCCACTGGTGCCCGCAGTCTCGCGACGGCGCATTACATATGCGCATCGTTTCTATCGCATACAGACAATGGAGAATGACACCATCAACCCGAACCGTACGCAGCCGTAATTTCGCTCACAAACGCTATGCAAATTTCGACTTACTCTGTCCCAGATTGCGCATGCGACGGAGACAGAAAACGTCTTGAAACGCGACCCAATTTTTGGGGATGCAACGCGACGATTACAAAAATGTCTTGTTTTCCGCATACGCGTAGCGCATCGCTCGGCATTGCCGTGAGCGACACGCTACGCGTATTCGGCATACAAGTCTCTGGAACCTTTCACTCGGCATTTTCGACATGAACGCACGTCGATATCCCTAGGGAAACACTGATTTATCCGGCTCTGTGGTCATCGCTGACGCAGCCGAGGACGTTGTAGAAGATAGTTCACGGAACGGGTCCACGACGATGAAACGGCAAATGAGCTTTGCGGAAGCGGAAA
>NZ_CADFEF010000064.1:0-11431 GCF_902833125.1 Burkholderia sp. BCC1640
CGTCAGCAATCGCGACCACGGCACGAGCTTCTCCATCTCTTCCAGGAAACGCTGGCGCCGAGTCATGCGCTTCTTGCCCGTGCTTTCCGCTTCCGCAAAGCTCATTTGCCGTTTCATCGTCGTGGGCCCGTTCCGTGAACTATCTTCTACAACGTCCTCGGCTGCGTCAGCGATGACCACAGAGCCGGATAAATCAGTGTTTCCCTAGTAGGTACATTTCTCTACAAGCGTAGTTTCGATGAGCTTTTGTCGCCAGATTGAAGTTCTGCCACCACTCCGCCTTCCACCGCCAGCATGCCAAGCTCGCGTAAGCGGTGCAACCGCGCATAGACAGTTGTACGAGAGATTCGCAATTGCCGCGCCACCGCAGCAACGTTGCCGTTATGGTCACGCATAGCTTGCTGAACAGCTCCGAGCATTTTTTCCTCGAGGCTTTCTCCGCCTCTCTGCAAGCTGGGCTCGGCGTTGCCGGAAAGCACGGATTCGGCCTCCAGATCTTCCACCGTGAAATCCGAATTCATGCGACGCGCTGTGCTGCGATTAAGCGGCCCACGCGCATAAAGGATCCACAAGTGAGTACCGTCTGCGCAACAAATGCGTTGAGGACCGCGTTGCGGCCTCAGCACTCGGCTTAGGAGAGTGGTCGGCGCATCGCTGAACAGGTCGCGCAGCGTGAGCCGACCAACAGATACGTTTTGCGGCAACGAGAGCATGCGACGCGCCATACGGCTCGCAGCGCGCAGACAACCATCCTCCTCGACCGCGAGCACCCCCGAGAGGGGAGTTGCGAGCCAACGAGAATCATGATGCACACGCAGAAGATGGCAACCGCGCAATGTTGCGAATAGGCGCTGCTCAGCGGCTAATGCCGCGAGCCGGAATTGTTCACGTATTTGCGCCAAATCGCGCTGGCCAGTGCCTGTGATATCCAGCGCGCCTACCACCTCGCCATGCAGCCCAAAAAGGGGCACGGCAAGACACGACACATGCTCGAAATCGTTGAGGTAGTGCTGACCGCAGGTTATCGTCGCTTCAGCCCCCTCGTGGAGCACGCAGCTCGGTGCCGTCGTGCCGAGATGGGATTCGAGAATACGTCGGCCAGCGACAATCGGCCGGATCAAAGCGTCATCACATCCCGGGCTACGGCGCGCATGGATCACCGTACCGTGTGCATTCGCGCAGAAGATCGTCCAGCTATCGCCGCCAAACGCGTCCCAAAGCTGCTCGATTTCATCAACGATACAGCTATACAGACGTCGATCATCAGGCGTTTCAAGTGTACTGCGTGTGCCGCTGAGCAATTCGTATTCAGGCGCCTGACCTGGCACCAAACCCGCGTCCCGGGAACGCACCCACGAGCGCGCCACGGACTCAGGTAGCAAATTCGGTGTCAACTCATCGGGCAGTTGCCCACCGTCACCAAAATGCTCACGGGCCAGTTGCAGTTGCGTGAGTACGTTACCGCTCATCGACTCGGGTGCGGACGTTCGATTCATTCAGGCTCCCGTTGATGCATTGCGCTAAAAGCGGAAGATTGGCAGCAAGGCTAAGTCAACGCAAGAAGACAAGCGACACCACGTCTTTTGTGGGTCCGACTCCATCATTTCGAGTCGATCGACGTGCGCTGGATGCTGAGCTTGCCGGACACAAGCTAGGATACCTCGGCTCGGCAGCGCTCGGGCGGTGGTGGGATGCACCCTGTATGCGCCATTGCACATACCGTAAGAAACGCAGGATCTGCTTGAGCGTGACATGATGCGCGCAATCTTCAGTAGCGTTGTCGATTTGCGCCTCTCAGACGAGCATAACATGTCATTTAACCAATCGTGACAGAGTTCATAAAGCGGCAATACGCTTAAAGCCCGCAGATGTCGCCATGCTCCAGCACCGCAAAACTGCCACCCATACCTTTCTCGACTACAAAGGCGCGCAACTCGCTTCGCGTGAGCGGTCTCGTCGCCAACAGTGTCGGGTTCGGCCGATGCCATAGCCGGCAACAGATAGCGTGCTTCCTTGTCGGTCACGAGTTCAAGAGCGATGCCGAGCCCCACTTTGCAATTTTCACCGACGCGAGGATGCGCGACCACAGATGTCAGTTGCTCTGCGATATATCAGCCCACATCGGCGGGCCTGGAGTTGCCCCTGTAACTCAGGACACGCAGACACCGTTACGTTGATGATACCGCAGCACGCCTAAACTCGCGAGGCCGGCGGTATTTCAGGGCTTTATGTGGATGGCGCTCATTGTAATGTTCAAACGCGATAGCCAGACGCGAGAGCGCCGTCGGTGCGTCAGGCTTATCCATATAGGCGACGTAATTGTGCTTCATGGTCTTCACGAACGATTCGGCCATGCCATCGCTCTGCGATGAACGTATCGGTGTGGTCAGCGGCTCAAGGCCCAGTTCGCGAGCGAAGCTGCGCGTGTGATGGTCGATGTAGGCCGAGCCGTTGTCCGACAGCCATTCAATGGGTTGCGCGGCCTGCGTGGTGCCGAAGCGCTGTTCGACGGCGGCCAGCATTACGTTGCGCACAACGTCACCGTTATGTCCGCCGGTGGTCGCCGCCCAGCTAATTGCCTCCCGGTCGCAGCAGTCCAGCGCGAACGTGACGCCCAGCGGCGTGCCGTCGTCGCACCGGAACTCGAAGCCATCGGAGCACCAGCGGGTGTTACTGCGCTCTACCGCAACGCTACCGTCATGGCGCCGCTTGTCTCGCCGCACGCCGGAGCGGCACAGCAGCAACTTGTGCTCGTGCATCACCCGACACACCCGCTTCGCGTTGATGCGCGGTGCGCCGGTCTGTTCTCGACTACTGCGCAGCAGCGCCCAGACACGCCGATAGCCGTAGGTCGGCAGATGCGCCACATGCCCCAGAATTTCGTCGACCAGCCCAGTGTCATCAGTCTCGCGGGTACGGCGACCATCGCGCCAGTCAGATGAGCGAACCCGCTTCACCACCACAGCAGAGCGCGCCACGCCGAGAACTTCGCAGACCGTCTTCATCGGTCGCCCCTGGCAGCAAGGGCGAGCACGCAATCGGGTCTTTTGATCGCCCCCAATCCACGGCTTCTTTTAGGATTTCCACCTCCAGCGTCTTCTTCCCGCGTAGCCGTTAGAGTTCCTTGATTTCCTTGATGGCGGCGGCCAGTTCAGATGCGGGTACAACAGATTCACCTGCCTTCACCACCGCCAGACTGCCTTCCCGGTATTGCTTGCGCCAGCCGAACACCTGGTTGGCGTTGACGCCGTGCCGACACGCTACGGCCGACACCGATACTCCCGGCTCCAGTGTCTCTTGCACGATGTCGATTTTTTCCTGCGCCGTGCGCCGACGGCGGCGCTCCGGCTCGGTCAGAATTTCGATGCTTTCCACGTAATGACCAGGCTTACTGATAGGCACAAGACTATCCCTTATTTTGAGAGAGTCTTCGTGTCGTCAGATACGTAGGGCCGCTCCAGATCCGCTCGACGAGGCCGTCTTTAGTACGATGTGACGGCGATCGAACTCACTCAGTGGGCCTTTGATTTTCATCGCCCTCTACTGCTTCAGTGAGATTGAGACTGGCTCAATATTTCATCGTTTTGTTCATTCCCATATCTCTTGAAAAAACCATTTGCAATGCCAACGACAGCGGCGACAAGCACTAACCACGGCAGCTGAGTTGAAAGACCTTCCGTCGTTCCACTTAGAGATCCAAAATTAGTGACTGCGATAATTACGACAACAAGCAGCCCAAGACCGCCGAATGCTGGGGCGATGAAGCCTTGCCAGAGCATGCGTTTCCCAGTGCGGGCGAAGTATCCAATGACGCCGGCAGCACCGAGCGTTTGCAAGACCAAAACACCCAGCGTGCCAAGTGCAACCATCCACATGTAAATGACTTGCACGGGGTCAGCTTTGCCGAACATGAAAGCGGCAAGGACCGCTGTACAGGATATCGTCAACACGACGCTTGCAGCATGCGGGCTGCCGTGACGCCGATGGATCTTGGTTAGAGGCGCAGGTAGGAAATTTACACGAGCGAGCGCAAAGAAGTACCGGCAAAGCGCGTTGTGGAACGACAGCAGCACCGCGAACACGCTCGTAAGGACGAGTACTTGCATTGCCTGAGTCGACCATTCACCAACAAATCGCGTATTTGCCGTAAAGACGAAAGTGATGGGATTAGCGGTAGCCTCGTGCTGGATATTTTGTCCAGAGTATGCAAGTGCGAGACACCACATCGTCAGTGTGTAAAAGACGCCAATCAAGCCGATCGCAATATAAGTCGCACCCGGAATCGTTCGCTGAGGATTCCGCGCTTCCTCACCATAAATCGTGGTTGACTCAAAGCCTACGAAGCAGGAAAACGCGAACATGAGAGCGGTACCTATGCCGGAAGACTTGAGTGTCGTTGCCGAGAAAATTTGTAGATCATTCGCGTGTCCTCCCGTCTTTACGAGGACAGCGCCATCGAAAATGACGAGGATCAGGACCTCGAGGATCATCAACACTCCGAGGACCCGTGCAGAGAGGTTGATGTCCATGTAGCCAAGCACGCCGGTCATAGCGACAGCTACGAACGCAAGCATTCGCCAGTCGAGTTCGAGGCCAGTAAACGACTTGATCGTGTCGGCACCAAACGCGGCAAACTGGGCGTAAATACCGATCAACATACACACGTACGCCAGTAGCGCTACGCCGGCGGCCGCGTTGCCCGCGTGCTTGCCTAGCCCGCGACTGACGAGTTCAGCAAACCCCCCGGCACTAACCACGTATCTACTCATTGCGGCAAACCCAACAGCAAAAAGCAGAAGAATGCAAGATGCGATGAAGTACAGCCCCGGGGCAGCATTTCCGCCCATAGAAAATACAGCTGGACCGGCTCCCAATGTCGCCCCGAGGGGAGCGGCAGCGGCCACAACGAAGAACACGATGTCCGCGATACCCAACGAAGACGCCTTTAACTGCCCTGTCGACTTCTCTCGATCCATGATCCCACTCCAGTCAGATTAGTTCTTGTGCAAATAGCGTTCGGTGATTATTGGCCTGCACATTGTGTCCAGCAACGAGTCCTTACTGATCATTCAATCGCGTTTGGTGATCGAATCCGCGAGCATCAGGGGCACCGCGCTCCGCAGCCGCCTTCGGAAGCCACTTCCAAGATCGTTGCGATGAGCGTGTGGGACTGCGCAGACCTTTGGTACCATTGTTGTATGGTGCACTGACAGTGTTCGCACCCTAACTTTAGAGAGCCTGCGGTGAATGGCAGGGCGTGCTCCATGGATACGCGACAGCTTTTGTTGGCAATACGCCTCGCCGAGACCTTGCACTTTGGCAAGGCGGCGGAGATTGAAAACGTGGCTCAGTCGGGACTGAGCGCACAAATCGCGAAGCTCGAGTCGGAACTCGGATTCGCGATCTTCGAGCGAACAAACCGCAGAGTTGAGCTAACTGACGCAGGGAAAAGCTTCATCGAGCGCGCCCGCGAGATTCTTGGCGACATGTCGAACACGATTATCGAGTGCCGGGCGATCGCGGAACGAAGCCGGAGTGTCTTAAAGCTTGGTTTCTTCGGCGAGGCGGCCGGCGAGCTTACGCACCTGATCTTGGACATGTTTAGACATACCAATCCTACAGTTCGGCTGGTCTGCACCGAACTTACAATGACGAATCAAGTTCAGGCACTAATCAGCGGACGCGTTGATGCAGCACTCTTGCGATTGCCGATCAATGACGACCGGCTGGAATTCAACGTGATGTACAACGAGCCCCGGGTCGCGGTCGTACCAGCAGATCACCCGATGGCGCGCGCGTCTCTTTTGGAGGTTTCCGATCTCTTCGGGCAACCATTTGCCGTAGCAGCGGCCGGGGCACCGTCCGAATGGGCCTCGTACTGGTGCCTGGAACCGGAATGGCATGAACAAACTCGCGTTGGCGCGTTTGTTCAGTCCATACCAGAGAGTCTCGCCGCCGTTGCATATAGCGGTGCATGTGACACGTTTCCCTTGAGTGCAACGAGGCTATTCTCGCATCCTGGTGTTCGATACGTACCACTGAAAGATGCGCCGCGCAGCGCACTCGCACTTGTCAGCGTGAAGGGAAATCGAAATCCCGCAGTTCGCTCACTACGTGAGTGCATTTCGCGAACGCTGGACACATCGCTTGCTCAGTTACCCGAAGCGCGCAGGGACATCGAATAACTGATGCCACAAGCGGCTCTTTTCGAGACGACAACCAAGGCAGGCACGCTGGCGGCAAGTTTGCTACCGGTCCCGAGCTGAGCCCTCTCTGCGAAAAGATGCTCGGTCGCGCGAGTTCCGTAAGCGCGACGCGATTACCACAAGACGCGTTAGTCCCGCCCGATGTTGCTTAACCCGTGCTTGATTACTAGGTCATTACGTACAGCCTCAATCCACTGAGAGTGTTGCGATGTCGGCCGATGCTTCGCGCAAAGCGCAGCCGAAGCGCCGAGACGCCGCAACTAGTTTCGTGAACGTTGCCCCGTTGACGAAGTCCCTTACACCACACGTCGCAATGTGGCTGTAGTCAAACGGCCGCATAGCTGGTGCCGTGGCGATGCGCGAGAACGCCGCACGTGTGCGACAAATTCCGAACACTCATCCGCGCCTGCAAGTGCGAACGCGGACAGGTGGTGCCCGATAGCAACTCGCGTTTATACTCAAGCAGGAGTTAGTTGGCGCCCAGCACTTTAAAAATTCCATTTTATGGATTATCGAATTACTATTTTGGATGCCAACTTAGATTAATTAATTGCCATTTGAATAAATCAGAAGAATAATATCCTTGGTGGTCTCGATGTAGCCATTGATATCTTCGTCCGTCATCGGAAGCGTCAACCCCAATTGACCGCGATGCACCGGAAAATAACCTCTAGTTGCCATTTCGAGAGCATAAATATTCATGCTGTTTTCATCGATCTTGTGCCAATAATCTCGGTGCGTAGTAACCTGCTGCCCGACGGTTTTTGTAAAAGCATAACCTAAGACAGAGAACGAACCAAACACGGTAAACGGAAATCCACACGCCTCTGCCCAAGAGTTGAGTTCGCGCTTAACCTTTTCCGCCATCGCATTTAGCCTTTGATAGGCTTCAGCATCCATCACCTCCAGGCACGCACTTCCCGCCGCACATGCGAGCGGGTGCCCGTGGTGCGTACCTGAGATCATGACCTGATTCTCCTCTACCACGCGGAAAATTTTTCGACTTCCTCCGATAGCACCGATCGGCAGACCGCCTCCAATCATTTTCCCAAGCACGGTCATGTCAGGCTTCACTTGGTACACGCTCTGCAGTCCGCCGTAGGCCGCGCGCAACGTAATTGTTTCGTCAAAAATGAGCAGAATATCCAGCTCTTCTGTCAGAACCCGGAGTTTTGACACAAAGTCTTTCTCAAGCTCAACTATGCCTCCTGCGCACGATTGCAACTCCATGATGAGACATGCGATATCCTTCGCATTAGCCCTAAGTATCTTCTCGCAGGACTCGAAATCATTTTGAGTGAGTACGACAACATGGTCGCTCTTGTAAGATGGAATTCCATCAGAGTCGGGCAAGGACTTGGGGTTGGAACTCGGGCCGGGAAAGTTTTCAGGGCTGGGGTGAGCCGAGACCGCGAGATCGTCAGTAAAGCCGTGGTATCCGCCCTCGAATTTTGCTATTTTTCTTCTACCCGTATATCCCCTGGCAATACGGATTGCCCCCAAGCAAGCCTCGCTTGCTGAACAAAAGAATTTAACCTGGTCGACCGAGTCGATGCGCTCGCAAATAAGCTTGGCGAGTTCCAATTCGGAGTCGGCAGGGTTGCCAAACGAGAACCCATTTTGCAGCGTCTCCTGAATGGCCGCCAAAACTCCAGGATGATTGTGCCCCAATACATTGGTGGAAAAATTATTATTTAGATCGAGAAGCTTCCTTCCCTCGATCGTATGAATATATTGCGCCTCGCCCTTTTCGACAAAGATCGCGTGCGGTCCATATCCAAACGTGCGCCGACTGAATCCTCCGGGAATATGATCTTTACCCTGCTGCGTCTTTATTTTTGATAGATAAAAGGCGTTGGAAAAATTGTCGAGTGACTGCTGGTAGCTAAGATTCATGATTCCAGTGATCCGGAAGTGTTAATAGGATATGAGAAATCAGCCAAGGAAGCAGCGGGCTTTCATCGGATTATATGTCCAGCGATGTCTCGCCATGCACCTTCCCGCGATAGTATGCGCGACCTCAATTCGAAGAAAGGTTAGTTTTGATTCTCACCAAGGCCCTTCTCGTTACGCACCGACGATTGACAAAAACGCTCCACGAGGAAGGGTGGTTCATATTATTTTCACAATCAACCACACGTCAACCCAGACCTCGTGATTAATCAATCATGATTCGCGATTGATTAAAAAATATGTGAAATATAAAGACTTCCCGATAGAGCAATCGCACGTCTAAATAGCGCCCACGGACCCCACATAAATGTCCGCTTATTTGCATTATCGATTCGTGACCACAATACTTACGCGCCCACTCGACAGCATCTACGAGACGCTAAAAAACATAATTGCGCCACGCAAAATTTCGCGAACAGCATCACCAATCGATAATAGAATGGATTACTTCGACCACTACCGGCAACACTTATCAAATTAGCCGCCCCTATACAAGCAACAGAGTGGTCCGACCTTGCAGGACGTAGTTTAAATTCGTTTAAATATTGCATCCAATCCAGATAAAACCAATTCCCTATCGCCGTGCAACATACAAATCGATGCGGTCGTTTAAATGTGTGATTCAGATACCCTCCGACCAGCGGCAATCGGCAGTAGAATCTCATCTTCGCGCAATAAGCTCCAGAGTGCCTGCACGACGGCACCCTGCACATTGACGCGGAGGATACCCAATGGTCATCGCCAAGCGCCTCTGGTAAGCGCTCGTCGTCATCGACGAAACATCTATGTGGCTGCAGATCAACCAAAGAATTCGCGCGCTTAGTGCGTGAGTCAGAAGTTCACATTGTGTGAGCTTGCAACGGCACTGCATCTGCGTTATGTGAGACTGCTCGAGTGAGAGCAACGAATGCCGGAAGCAACACCGTAAGCAATTGCTCGCCAACGCCTGATTTCGATCAAGCAACTTTCAAGCGATGCCTATGCGACTCAGGTGCATGTTCGTTTGCCCCGTCAGACTCTAGCCGGAGGGAATGAGGCGCCGCGCCTCAGATTTCTGCGGTGCACAGGTTTTATGCAAAGTGGTGCACCGCGCCAGTTCTTGCGGCAAAGCGCACCACTATGCTTCCTTCCATCAACTACTCGAAGGGAGTCCATTATTACGACAAACGGCGTGTACTCGATATCTCCGCCACAAGCGAAGATTCCGCAAGCCGCCACCCAGGCTGAAGAGCGTCAAATCGGATAGAGCGGCGCCTCTCCTTTGATAGTGAGCCATTGCCATTGAGTGAACTCTTCCCAATTGGCCGGCCCGCCGATGCTCGTACCGTTCCCCGATGCGCCCACACCACCGAATGGATTGATGACCTCGTCGTTGACGGTCTGATCGTTGATGTGAAGCAGGCCCGTACGAAGCCGTTCGCCCATGTGTAGTGCACGTCCGACATTTGCGGTGACGATTCCAGTTGACAAGCCGTACTCGGTGCGATTGGCGAGCGCCACGGCCTCGCCGTCGGTATCAAAAGGCACAACGACCGCAACTGGTCCAAAGATTTCTTCGTTAAAGGCGGGGTTAGTCGGAGTAACGCCGCTCAGTACAGTTGCTTCGAAGAACAGGTCTTTATAGCCGCCACCGGTTTCGATCTTTGCTCCTGCGTGCTTTGCATCCTCTACGATGCTGGCAACATGATCACGCTGGGTGGCGTTAATCAACGGCCCTAGAGCGACATTGGACTGAGCCGGATCCCCCACGGAAAGACTGGCCGCCTTCGCCGCCAATTTTTCAACAAAGCGTTCATAGATGCCGCGCTGCACAAGCAAGCGGCCCGAGGCCATGCAAATCTGGCCTTGATGGAGATAGGTACCCCATGCTGCGTTGGCAACGGCAAGATCCAAATCTGCATCGTCGAGGACAATAAGTGAATTCTTTCCGCCGAGTTCCAAAGACACCTTCTTCAGGAACCGGCCAGCGGCCTCACCGACCTTGCGCCCAGCCGCCGTCGAACCCGTGAACTGAATCATCGCGATGTTCGGGTCGCTCGTTAGCGCCGCACCGGCCGCACCGTCGCCGGGCAGCACGTGGAGGACGCCTGCGGGCAGGCCAGCCAGCTCGAACAGGCGCGCGATCGTGAAGCCACCACAGACCGAAGTGCGCGGATCAGGTTTGAGCACGACGGCGTTGCCGAGCGCGAGAGCAGGGGCTACCGCACGCATGGCAAGGTACAAGGGAAAATTGAACGGCGAAATCACGCCGACCACACCCAACGGGCGCCGCCGAGCGATGGACAGGCGACCCGGCACCGACGGGAGAACTTCGCCTGCCGCCCGAGAGGGCAAGGCCGCCGCCTCATGCAAAGCCTTGATCGAAATCGAGACTTCAAAAGAGGCCTTGGCTCGTGTCGACCCACTTTCTCGAACAACCCAGTCAACAATCTCGTCGAAGTGCGTTTCCGCAGTGCGTGCAGCTTGTCGCATCACAACCGCTCGCTCGTCGTACGGCAACGCCGCCCATGAAACCTGCGCAATGCTCGCCGCTGCCGCGGAAGCAGCAACAAGGCTCTCGTCGGCAAGTCCTACGCGTCCAAGTGCGTCGCCGGTCGCCGGCTCCACTACATCCATCTCCCGAACACCGGCTTGCCACTGCCCGGTGAACAGGCGAGCCTGCCAAATTTCGCGCTCTTGCAACAGTGAAGAAGATGTGGTGCTCATACAGACTCCTGATTCGTTCGGGACAAGTTCGCCAATAGCGACATACGCCGAAGATATAAATGCAGCCCAAGGGTATGCCATTGGGACTTTTCCGCGCGGCTCGGAGCCCCATGGATGAACGACGAAGGCGGCGAAAGTGTTCAGAAGCAGGACAGCGCCCACCTTGACCGTCAACCCCGTTCGCGCTGTTTTCACATGAGGCGATCGAAACATTGTTATGCAACTACGATCGCCGAGCGGGATGGCAAATCCGTATTCGTCGCAACGGCCCATAGCGCCCACCCGCGATTCGAAACGGAGGCCGCTCGCCTACCTTACGTTTGCATGCCTTGCGGGCCGACGCCTAAATCATGGACCTGGAGAACAGGATCTCGTTGCCTAAACCGACGCGCTGGAACGCTTGATTCAGCGCCACGTTGTCGCCACAGCAACATTCTCGCCCCCGTTACTATCTTCGTGCCCCGATAATCGGGGCTTTGGCCAGCCAGGCCCGGCATGATTCTCGCCCCCAGTCGCAGTCATGATCCGGGGGGTGTTGTCACCGGGCCTGGTGGGTGGCTGGTGAT
>NZ_CADFEF010000065.1:0-9629 GCF_902833125.1 Burkholderia sp. BCC1640
ACCTCAATGATCTTCCTCTTGGACACTCTGATGCCGTCGGCCCGTGAGGATCCACCTTCCTGAGCCTCCCACGCTCGTGGATCGCGAGGGTGGGAGACGTTCATTTCATTCCTCCGGCAGCGAGGCCGAGTGCGCTATCCATTAATAGGATGGTCCGCCCCTCCCGCAGTCGCATAATCGGCGGTGACACGTACAACTTCCGACGAGGTGTGTCATGAGTCAGCCTGTCAAACCTGTCGTGGTTCGCATGGGCATCGACATCGGCAAATCAGCGTTTCACGTCGTCGGACTCGATTTCGCTGGCAAGCCGGTGTTCAGAAACCGCTTCACTCGCGAAAGCCTCATCGAATTTCTCGCCCGTGCGTCACCAACAGTTGTCGGGATGGAGGCCTGCCCTGGCAGTAACTGGCTTGCTCGTAAGGCCGCCCTCTCCGGTCACGAGGTCCGGATAGTCCCCGCGCAGTTCGACAAACCGTTCGTCAAGTCCAACAAGACGGACATGATCGACGCAGAGACGATCGCCGAAGCAATCTCCCGTCCTACCATGCGCTTCGCACAGCCGAAGACAGAGGCCCAGCTCGATTTACAAGCGCTACACCGTGTCCGGCAACGGCTCGTTTCCAACAAGACGTCCGTCATCAATCAGGCCCGTGCTTTTCTACTCGAATATGGTCTCACCATCAGTGTCGGCGCCGCATACTTCGTCCGTGACATGCCATCGATTCTCTCAGATGACCAAAACGGACTGACTCCGTCGATGCGCCGCCTGCTCGAGGAGCTATGGCAGGAATATCGTTCCATCGAGGCACGTCTGCTGCAACTTCGGCAGCAAATCGAATCTATTGCCAGCGCCGACGATGCTGCTACCCGACTGACATCAGTGCCGGGTATCGGCCAACTCACAGCGACGGCCATTACTGCTTTCGCCGGGACAGGCACTCAATTCAAATCCGGTCGGCATCTGGCTGCCTGGCTTGGGCTTGTGCCGAAGAAATTCTCGACGGGTGGCAAACAGTGCTTGCTCGGAATCAGTAAGCGCGGCAATCCCTATTTGCGCAAGCTGCTTGTGCACGGCGCTCGTTCCTGCGTGCTGCATCTCGATCGAACAAAAGATCATCTCGGCGCCTGGATAGCCCGAATGGAAGCACGGGGCATACATCGCAACAAGATCATCGTCGCTTTGGCCAACAAGCTCGCAAGAATTTCGTGGGCCGTGCTGACCCGCCAAGGTGCGTTCTATCTTAGGCAACCGAAACAGCAGTAGGAGGTAATGAACACCCTTCCAAGTTTGCAGGCTGATACCTGATGACGAAACCGTGCTACGGCGTTCGGTAAACCCGGGACAAAAAAGCGGTCCTTGAGGTCAGTCCATTTATTGGGAACCGAGCGCGCATATCCCAACATGGCCTTGCCGCCAAAAGCGGCTGACTGGCGAGAGGCCGGATACATTTACGCAAACTGCTTCGTCACACAGAACCCGCTTGCAAAACCGGGGCGGACCATACATTTTTGCCCGGCCGTACTCGACTGCTTCTCGGAGAATCTCGTTCTCCATAGTCTTCTTGCCGAGCATCCGTTGCAGCTCGCGAATCTGCTTGAGCACATCGGCCCGCTCCGATGCCGGAACCACTTCCTCGCCAGCCTTGACTGCTGACAGGCTCCCGTCCTGGTACAGCTTGCGCCGATGGAACAGCTGGTTCGGGTTCACGCCGTGCTGGCGCGCGACTATCGAAACCGACTTCCCCGGCTCGAAGTTCTCGCGCACCATCGCCAGCTTCTGCTCCGCCGTCCAGCGCCGCCGACGCTCTGGGCCCGTCAACACTTCCATCACTTCCTGCCTGGTGTTAGTCAAAAACACAGTCTTATGCCTACCCGCTAGTTTAAGCGAGAGGCTACATCCGGTGTTTCAGGGGGCTGCTCCAAACAGATAACGGCAGAGCGCGTTATGCAACGAGGGCAATACAGCAAAGACGCTAGTGAGGACGAGGATCTGCATCAACTGGGTTGACCACTCGCCGACAAACCGTGTATGGGCGCTAAACACAAACGTGATGGGATTGGCAGTCGCCTCATGCTTAACGTTCTGACCTGAATAGGCGAGGGAAACTTCACGGTAATGCCAACTTCGCCCATCTGAAGACACTACCTGGCATTGGCTCGGTAATCGCCATGACTATCCTCGCCGCGGTCGGCGACCTGCACCGCGTCGGTCACCGTCATCTACTGTACGAAGTACTAAGGAAAGTAAGGTCCAGCACACACCCACTTATTGCTCGCGCAAGATCCGGTAAGGCCGGCGCCACAGCAGACCCTCATCGCACTGGCAGGGCGATGCAGCGACGTCCTATTCGCCGTGCTTCGTGATGGCACCATTTACCAACCCAAGTCAGCACCTAACGCTTGACGAGAGACATAGGGGCACCTCGACGAGCTAGAGAAGAACGCTAGCCTGAAAGCCGCCACCCCGTTGACAATCACGCACACTGGCGTCCCCCTTGCCTTGGGGCGAGCCATTGTGCGCCCCGCTTTGAACACACTGATAAGGATATTTACAAAATCCTTAATGTTGGAGTTTTCTTGCAATTTTTAACATAAAACATCATTTTTATACTCATTAATCCCACATTTTTTGGACTTTTCTTCCAATTCCCTGCTTCCAGCTGATGCCACTGCGCCCCCATGTGCAGGTGGCACGACGAACAGCGCCGGGGCTTAGTCAATGCCTCGTGCTGAATTTTTTCTGGTTATCATCTTCGCCAGATTCAATTGGAGTATGCAACAGTGTCCGAGACGTTCTTGGTTGCGCACGGTAGCCAACGCCGCCTCTAGTCCTGCCAGCAGCAAGTTTGCTTTGGCTGCAGCCGGGTTCGGATTCTTGAACGGACATATTGGTTAGATCATGAACCTGCACGCTGAAACACGGTGCTTCTCGGATGTGTTCCTCCATTCCCAGGCGATCGTGAACTGGTCGCAGCACTACGATCAGATCAGTCCCGGCACCGCCACGACGTCGCTGCGCCAGGTTGCCGGCCAGCGCTTTCACGTCTTTCGCGAACGCATCAACCAGCGCGTCATGCAACACGGGATGGCGCCGCGCGACCGCCTCTGCTTCGCGCTGCCGATCGCCAGCTCGGTCGCGCCG
This sequence comes from Burkholderia sp. BCC1640, assembly GCF_902833125.1. Taxonomy (NCBI): domain Bacteria; kingdom Pseudomonadati; phylum Pseudomonadota; class Betaproteobacteria; order Burkholderiales; family Burkholderiaceae; genus Burkholderia; species Burkholderia sp. BCC1640. The sequence continues at coordinate 3,143 of NZ_CADFEF010000065.1, forward strand.
GTGGTCCAGGGGCGCACCGTCGAGCGCCCGAGCCTGCTAACCTTGCGCGGCGGCGAGGAGTTCGTCGCCCATCTTCCTTGCGATACCGAAGTGCTCGCGTTCACGATCGATCGCACGCTCACGGCCGATCGCGCACTCGACGAACTCGCGAACCTACCCGCGCGCGTGCTGAAGCAGCCGGTGCTGCCCATCTCGCCCGCGCGTTACGGCCATGCGTTGGATGGCCTCGAGCGCGTGCTCTGCCAGGCGCTCGACAGCGGTTCGCTCACGGCGCGCGATGCGTTCGACGAACGCGTGCTCGCGCACAGCGTCGTCGGCATCCTGCTCGACCTCGTGCAGTCCGATGAATCGGATGCCGGTGCGCTGCCGTCGGCATCAACGCAAAGCTACATCGTTCGCCGCAGCCAGGAAATCGCGCTGGAAAGCGACGACGTGCCGACGGTCATCGATCTCTGTTATCACCTTCGAATCAGCCGCCGTACGCTGCAATACAGCTTCCAGAACGTCGTCGGCACCACGCCGACGGCCTACCTCCGCTCGATCCGGCTGAACGCGGTGCGACGCTTCCTGATGACGACACCCGAGACGATGCGGATCGGCGACGCGGCGGCGCAATTCGGCTTTTGCCACTTCGGGCGCTTCTCCGCGTACTACCAGCAACATTTCCACGAGTTGCCGTCGCACACGCCGCGCCTGAGCTGAGACCGCGCGTGCACGGCACGCTGCGCCGTCGTATCCGGGTAATCCCCTGCCGCCCGACGCACGCGGATTGCCGATAGCGGACAACGTCCCGCTTTTCGGCACCGTAAATTTTGTCGTCGGCCTGCTCGCGCGCTCCGTGCGCGTCACCGGGCGGCCGTCAAAGCGCACACCTGTGTCGCCGGCGGAAGGCAGCCTCCACTGCCGGATCGTCAGGATCGGCCCGCGACACAGGGACATTGATCAGGCATGCCGGTGTCGACTCCTGACGGACGATCCGGCCAGCAGGACTACTCATGAACGAACTGTCATCCCGGTCCGAAGCGGGGCTCAGCAAAAACGCAGTCGGACTTTCACACATCGTCTTCTTCGTCGTCGCCGCGGCCGCGCCGCTCACCGCGATGGTCGGCGCGACGCCCGCCGCATTCTCGCTCGGCAACGGCCCCGGCGTGCCGGGCGTATTCGTGCTGGCGGGCGTGATGTACCTGATCTTCAGCATCGGTTATGCAGCGATGAGCCGGCACATCTCCAATGCGGGCGCGTTTTATGCGTATATCGCGAACGGGCTCGGGCGCCCGGTCGGCGTGGGCGGCGCGTTCGTCGCGATCGTCGCGTACAACGCCGTGCAGATCGCGATCTACTGCATGTTCGGCTTCTTCCTGAACAACGGCGTCCAGCAGCACTACGGCATCGACGTTCCGTGGTGGACGTTCGCGCTGGCCTGCGTCGTCGCCGTCCACTTCTGCGGCGCGCGGCACATCGAGTTCAGCGGGCGGCTGCTCGGCATGCTGATGATCGGCGAGATCGCGATCGTGATGCTGCTCGATCTCGCGATCGTCGTGCACGGCGCGAGCGCCGGCGGCTTCAGCGCGAAGCCGTTCAGCCCCGCGATGGTGTTCACGCCCGGCCTCGGCACCGCGCTCGTGTTCGTGCTCGGCTCGTACATGGGCTTCGAGGCGACGGCGATCTTCTCCGAGGAAGCCCGCGACCCGAAACGCACGATCCCGCGCGCTACGTACCTGGCCGTGATCCTGATCATGGTGTTCTACGCGCTGTCGTCGTGGGCGATCGTCGAGGCGTGGGGCGAAGGGCAGATCGCCGCGCAGGCGAACCGCGATCCGGCCAACCTGTGGTTTGCCGTCAGCGGCCGGCTGCTCGGCACCATCGCGACGGACGCGATGAACGTGCTGCTCGTCACGAGCCTGTTCGCGGCCATCCTGTCGTTCCACAACACGATCACGCGCTATTTCTACGCGATGGGCCGCGAACGCGTGCTGTGGCGCAAGCTCGGCCATACGTGCCCCGTGCATCGCTGCCCCGACGTCGCCGGGAAAGTGCAGACGCTGATCGCGCTCGCGGCCATCGCCGGCTCCGCCGCCTTCCGCCTCGATCCGTTCGCGGTCGTGTTCTCGTGGATGAGCGCACTGGCCACGATCGGCATCATCGCGGTGCAGATCCTCGTCGCGGCCTCGGTCATCGCGTTCTTCGCGCGCGACCACCGTGACACCAGCCTCGTGCACCGCCTGATCGCGCCGCTCGTCAGCGTGATCGCGCTCGGCGCCTGCCTCGTGCTGGTCGTGCGCAACCTGTCCGTGCTGAGCGGATCGGATTCGACCTTCGTCGCGATGTTCCCGTATTTCCTGCTCGCCATCGGCGCGCTCGGCATCCGCGCCGCGCTGCGCCTGAAGCGCAGCGATCCCGACCTGTATCGCGAACTCGGACGCGCCGTCCAGTAGTCGCCACCCCGCCGGTGCCGCGCGCGGCACCGGCATCGCGTTGCCCCACCCCTGACGCTTTCCCGCTGCCGGCGCGACACGCATCGACGCGTCGCGCCGGCGCGCCTTTGCGCGGGTATTCCCTATCCCGATCGCGCGACAACGATTGCCGATAGCGGACAAGGCCCGCCATTTCATCGACATACAGTGGATCCGACGTTGAAGCCGGACCGTGGCAGCCGCCATCGCCTCGACCGGCCCGGCCCGGTCCGACGATTCGCCCCTGGAAATACGGAAACCATGATGAAAATTCAGAACCTGATCGGCGGCCGGCATTGCGACGCATCTGCCGGCCGCACCTTCGAAAAGCGGGCGCCGGCGACCGGCGACTATGTCGCCGCCGTGCCCGCGTCGACCGCCGAAGACGTCGATCGCGCGGTGCGCGCCGCGCACGGCGCATTGCACGACGACGTATGGGCGCGCGCGGGCGGCTCGGCCCGGGCCCGCTGGCTGCTTCGGCTGGCGGACCTGGTCGAGCGCGACGGCGACGCGCTGGCAAACCTCCTGGCCGTCGAACAAGGCCGTCCGCTTGCCGAGATGCGCATGATGGACATCCCGATGTGCATCGACACGCTGCGCTACTTCGCCGGCTGGGCCGACAAGCTCGAGGGCCGCACGATTCCGACCGACGGCTTCATGGGCCGCCCGACGCTCAGCTACACGCGGCGCGCGCCGGTGGGCGTCGCCGGCCAGATCATCCCGTGGAACGCGCCGCTGATGATCGCCGTGTGGAAACTCGCGCCGGCGCTCGCGGCCGGCTGCCCGGTGGTCATCAAGCCGTCGGAGGACACGCCGCTGGCGCTGCACCGGCTCGGCGAACTCGTCTGCGAGGCCGGCCTTCCCGCCGGCGTCGTCAACATCGTCCACGGCGTCGGTTCGGAAGTCGGCGCCGCGCTGGTCGCGCACCCGCTCGTCAGCAAGATCAGCTTCACCGGCAGCACCGAAGTCGGCCGTGCGATCGCTGGCGCAGCGGCCAGGACCTTCAAGCGCGTCACGCTCGAACTCGGCGGCAAGGCCGCGCAGATCGTGTTCGCGGATGCCGATCTCGACCGCGCGATCCCGTCGCTGATGGCCGGCATGTTCGCGAACCAGGGGCAGACGTGCGCGGCCGGCTCGCGCGTGCTCGCGCACCGCTCGATCGCACGCGCCCTCGAAGAGCGCCTCGCCGACGCCGCCCGCGCCATCCGCGTCGGCCCGCCGTCGGAACCCGGCGTGCAAATGGGCGCGCTCATCAACCCACGTCACCTCGCGCGCGTGCGCGCGCACGTCGAAGGCGCGCTCGCCGAAGGGGCGGTGCTGCTCGCCGGCGACGAACAGGTGCCGCCGCGCGGCTGCTTCATGCGCCCGACGATTCTCGGCGGCGTGCATCCGGACATGCGGATCGCCCGCGAAGAAGTGTTCGGCCCGGTCGGCATGGTCATGCCGTTCGACACCGAGGACGAAGCGGTCCACATCGCCAACGACACCCCGTTCGGCCTGTCCGCGTCGGTCTGGACGCAGGACGTCGGCACCGCGCACCGCATCGCCGAGCGGCTCGACGTCGGCGCGGTCGCCATCAATGCCTGGAGCCCGATCGACGCGCGCCTGCCGTGGGGCGGCACCAAGCAGAGCGGGATCGGGCGCGACCTGTCGACGGCCGCGCTCGATTCGTACCTCGAGGAAAAGATCATCACCGCAGCCCTGTGATCCCGCGGCGCACGTCGCGCCGCACTGTGTTCAAGCACTTCGTGAGAGAACCACCATGGACTACCAAAAGCGACAAAAGCGATTCTGGCACCCGATGAGCTCGGCGGCCGCCGGCCATACGACCCCCACCGTGATCATCGAGCGCGGCGACGGCAACTACGTGTACGACGTCGAGGGCCACCGCATGCTCGACGGCGTCGGCGGACTGTGGAACGTCAACGTCGGCCACAACCGGCCGGAAGTGAAGGCCGCGATCGCCCGCCAGATGGACGAGCTGTCCTACTACCAGACCTTCGACGGCGTCGCCCATCTGCGCGTGTACGACCTGGCCGACCGCCTGTGCGCGATGTTCGCGCAGGAAGACATGCAGCGGGTGATGTTCGGCAGCGGCGGTTCCGACGCGGTCGAGACCGCGCTCAAGATGGCACGCCAGTACTGGGTCGCCGCGGGCGAGCCGTCGCGCACGAAATTCCTGTCGCTACGCAACGGCTATCACGGCGTGCACGTCGGCGGCACGTCGATCGGCGGCAACGGCGTCTACCATTACAATCACGGTCCGCTGCTGCCCGGCTGCGTACTGCTCGACACGCCTTGGCTCTATCGCAACCCGTGGAACTGCGACGATCCTCAGCAACTCGTCGAGCATTGCATCCAGCAACTCGAGGAAACGATCGCGTTCCATGGCCCGCAGACCATCGCCGCGTTCGTCGCCGAACCGGTGCAGGGTGCCGGCGGCCTGATCGTGCCGCCCGCCGACTACTGGGCGCGCGTGCGCGCCGTGTGCGACAGGAACGGCATCCTGCTGATCGCCGACGAGGTGGTCACCGGTTTCGGCCGCACCGGCAGCCTGCTCGGCAGTCGCGGATGGGGCGTCGCCCCCGACATCCTGTGCGTCGCCAAGGGCATTTCCGCCGGCTACGTGCCGCTCGGCGCGACGCTGTACAACGGTCGCATCGCGCAGGCGATCGAACAGGGCACGGGTTTCTCGCACATGGTCATGCACGGTTATACGTACAGCGGGCATCCGCTCGCGTGCGCCGCGTCGCTCGCGGTGCTCGACATCGTCGAAGCCGAGGATCTGCCGGGCAATGCGGCACGGGTGGGCCAGCGCCTGCTCGAGCATCTGCTGCCGCTGAAGGCCGACTTCGAGACCGTCGGCGACGTCCGCGGCAAGGGGCTGATGCTGGCGCTCGATCTCGTGACCGACAAGGTCAGCCGCACGCCGCTCGATCCGGGCAAGGGGTTCGCGGCGCGCGTGGCCGATGCGGCGCGCAAGCGCGGCGTGCTGGTCCGGGCGATCGCCAACAAGGTCGTGATGTCGCCGCCGTTGACGCTGCAGCAGGGCGAGGCCGACTTCATTGCGGTGACGCTGCGCGAGGCACTGCAGGAGTGCTGCGCGGATTCGCGATCGATCGCCTAACCGCGCGGACAGCCGGGCGCACGGACTTTTCGTCGAAGGTTCGTGCGCCGCGATCCGGCCTCGGTTCGACGAAGATCGCCGCGGGACGTCGAAGTCGACGATCGGCATCTCGCCTGTCGCAATTTCGCTTTCAAGGAAGACAAGTCACATGGAAAACCAGGCCATTGCATTCACCGACGAGAAATACCCGCTCGCGCTTCGGCTGCTTCACTGGGTCAGGGCGATCCTGATCGGCGCGCAGCTCTGGACCGGATGGACCATGGTCCGGCTCGACGACAACCTGCCGGCCAAGTTCGACTGGTACTACCCGACCCACAAGGAGTTCGGCGTGCTCACGCTGCTGGTGGTCCTGACGCAACTGGCGATTCGCTCGATGAAGCCGTTGCCTCCGCTGCCGTCGAGCCTGCCGAAGCTGGACCGGAAGCTCGCCAAGATCGCGCACTACCTGCTGTACGCGCTGGCGATCAGCGTGCCGCTGATGGGTTATTCGATGTCCAGCACGTATACGCAGAGCGACGGCGTGCCGTTCTTCTTTGTCCGCGTACCCGAGCTGCTGCCGAAGAACGACCACTGGTTCGAGGCATTCCAGTGGCTGCACAAGACGCTGGCCTATACGCTGCTTGCGCTCATCGTCCTGCATATCCTCGCGGCACTGAAACACCGGTTCTTCGACTCGAACCGAGAAAACGACGTATTGCGGCGCATGCTGTAACGCCGCGGCAATACAGGGCCGCGATCCCGGCGACGTTCCGCATGCGGGTCGCTCGACCACGGCGGCCCGGGGCGGTTTCAAGGGCGAAGTGCAACACCTCGCGGGTTACTGAACAGGAGCGCGATCCGTGGGGTTAGCCAGAATCTGAGCAAGGATTTCCAGAGGCGTGTGCCAGTTCAGCGTGGCCCGCGGACG
>NZ_CADFEF010000066.1:0-7310 GCF_902833125.1 Burkholderia sp. BCC1640
CCTGTCCGTCAACGCACAAGAAAACCTGCACAAACGGGAGACGTTCATATAGACGACCAGTGAAACTGGTTTGTGAAGTTCTCGGCGTGTCGCGCTCGAACGTATCGGCACGACTGTCGCGTCCGACGACGTGGCGCGATGGCCGTCAATCGAGGCAGACCGACGATGCGGTCGTGGTCGAGGAAATCCGCCGGGTCGTCGGCGATTTGCCCAGCTATGGCTATCGGCGGGTTTGGGGCACGTTGCGTAACGAGCGCGTTGCGCTTGGACTGGTCCCGTTCAACGCTAAGCGCATCCATCGCGTCATGCGCACGCACGGGCTGCTGATGCAGCGCCGACCGAATCCGCCTCGGCCGCAACGTCGACATGACGGCAAGGTGGCCGTGGCGCGCAGCAATCAGCGATGGTGCTCGGACGGCTTCGAGTTCCGCTGCGACAACGGAGAACCGCTGCGCGTGACGATTGCGCTGGATTGCTGCGACCGTGGAGCGATGAGTTGGGCGGTCACGAGGGCAGGCCATAGCGGCGACATCGTTCGCGACGTGATGCTGGCTGCAGTGGAAAACCGGTTTGGCAACGGACCGCATACACCGTCCGAAATCGAGTGGCTGAGCGACAACGGTTCGGGCCACACGGCCGACGATACGCGCCGGTTCGCAGCAGCCATCGGCCTGAAGCCATTGACCACGCCGGTGTGCAGCCCGCAAAGTAACGGGATGGCTGGGAGCTTCGTGAAAACGATGAAGCGCGACTACGTCGCCTTCATGCCGAAGTCGGATGCGGCGACTGCTGCACGCAACCTGGCCATCGCGTTCGAGCATTACAACGAGAAGCATCCCCATAGCGCGCTGAAATATCGCCCGCCTCGCGAGTTCCGGCGCTCGCTGGATTCAGCAACCTTAGTGTGACGCCGTGCCCGGAACTACAGGGTCAACTCCAGTTCGTGTTGCTGCGCGATATCAGGTCAGCGTTCCAATGCTCTGGGAAATGAGCGAGCAGGACGGTACGTTAGCAGAATAAGCGGACACGATTGGCGCCATTGGCAGAATTTACGAACTTCAACCGCGACGAAAGAGCAAACGATTACCTAGGTTTGCGCTTGACCGTCTTGGTTTGCCAGCTTTCTTCGTTCAGCAGGCGAGTGAATAGTCGATTTCGCATGGCCCCTGTTAGCGGTGTCACGCCAAGCAGCACATTGAACGCGATGCCACTCGCCGCGAAGTAACGCAGAAGCGAGAGTTCGAAATCGTCAGCCTCCTTGTCCATTGTTTTCAGCTTGTCGGCATCAACGTTGTTTCGGCCCTCTAGCAATTCCGGACTTTCGATGATTGCCGCCAGCACCGCGCGTGCGACCGAATTCGGTTGATTGATGGCTTCCCGAAAAATCGCGATCTGGGCCGCGAGCGTCGGCTCGACCTTCGACGCTCCTTCCTTGACGAGGTAATCGCGCCCGAACTGTTCGAATTGCTGCTGCTGGAATTCGAGTAACGCCTGGAGCACACCCTGCTTGGTACGAAACTGATGCAACAACCCCCCCTTGCTGATGCCGCTCTCGCGCGAGAGCGCGTCGAACGTCAAGCCTCCCACGCCGTCGCGAGTGAGGATGCTGAGTGCTGCATCGATTGCCTTCTTGCGGGATATTTCCGAGCGAGTCTGGTTGTCCATTTAATATTCGCGATGGTGTCGCGCTTGTGCGCGGTGATGTGGCGGTAGGTCCAGGCGAACTCGAGATGATGCTCTCGGCCGCAACCCCCCATTGTACATTGGCGATTTCTTTTCAAAAAACAAACCGGGCAGACGGTTTACATATGGCAAGGACGATGCTACGCTTCCCTTGCGTCAACCCTTTCGCAATTTCACCTCTAGTGCCGGCCGAGCGCCTTCCATGGAATCCGACATGCTCACACCTAAATTTGGCTCTTTCATCTTTTCCGGCGTCACGATGGTGACGTTGGCCGCATGCGCCGGTGTGCAGCCCGTTGCCTATTCGGGCATTGCCTCCTCGCTACAGCTGACACAGAACCGCGGCGGTGACGCCGCAAAGGTGCCGTACCGATACGCGGCACGCGTGGACTGGTCGCAATACCGGCAGGTGATCGTGGATCCGGTCGTCGTATATGCCGGTCAGGACAATCAGTTCGGCGACTTGAACGGCGAGGACAAGACGGCGCTTGCCGATTACATGGGGAGGGTGTTCGCCGACAAACTCGCAAAGCGCTTCCAAGTCGCGTCGAAGCCATCCCCTGCGACACTGCGCGTAAGGCTCACTCTGACTGGCGCGGAGAAAACCACGGCGATTGTCGGACAAGCCATGCATTTCGATATCGCCGGCAATCTCTATAACGGCGCGCAGGCAATTCGGGGTGGCAAGGGAGCGTTCAGCGGTTCGGTTTCATACGCCGTCGAAGTCTACGACAGCTTGAGCGGTCGACTGCTAAGTGCATATGTGACAAAGCAATATCCGAACGCCATGAACCTGCCGGCTGCATTCGGTTCGCTCAGTGCCGCTCGGACTGGCATCGACAAGGGCGCAGACGCGCTCGTTGCCCAACTCCGGTGAAGACGGTGATGTCGCACTCGCTGCGACGCGGCGGGTCGATGTCGAGACATCCGAGATGAACTGACCGATATTGACGAGAAGCCAGGAATATGCGCGAAATTGCCTATCTCATTCTTGAGATGCCACCACCGCTTATGATCGCGATCGTGTTCCTGGTCGCTTATATGGCGATCGGGATTCCCGCTTACTTGATGCGTGGCGCCCTTGCCCGGGACATTTTCGGTACGATGGCCGGCGTCTTCGCATCGCTCGTCTATCTGACACTCGTGCTGGTCTTCCAGGCCGACATCCAAGACCTGTCTCGATGATCGTGCACGTACCTATGTCGACTGCAGGCGACGCAGTGAACCTGCCAGAGTTGCATGGTTTGTTCAATGGACGCGCAGCAGCGAACATTAGAAAAAACAAACGTCGTTGCGGAAAGGGCGGTTGGTGTGGCGACTTGCCGGCCGCCAGCGAAGCATCTTCATGGGCGGGCATGGATTCCCGCCGGTAACACGAGCGTCGTTCAGTGACGCTTCCTCAGTATCGACTTTCCGCAATTTCATTGATCCGAGGCTGAACGATGGAGATTGCTCTGTCCATCTCTGGCATGATGGTGGTTCGACCTTTGCGAAGCCATGCTTGCCCGGCTGCGCTCATATAAAAATCGTTAACGCCATGGAGTTCGCTGATCGTGAAATTGCTTGCGCAGCTATCTGTCAACTGCTTGAGCACAGGATCCCTGAGATCGTTGACGGAGTCTTCGAGCATCTCACGATAGGTGCTGGCATCCGGCGATCCGGCCGGCCCGCGCTTGCGGCCGACGCTGTCGTACGATTTCCTGACAAGATCGCGGATACGTTGGTCCATATCATCCTCCATGCCTGATGACCGGAGCGCTTGACGGCACATGGTGCGCTTCTCGCCAAATCGATTCAAATCGTCGAGGCCGCGAAACTGAGCATGTGTTGTCGAAGTGAAACTGATCGCAGCCATGCACGATACGATCGGTATGAAGTATGAGATTTTCATCTGGAGCCGTTTCAGAAGCCGTTCGTCAGGTAAGGAACGTCGGTCGAAAATACCGTCACGATGACGAGGACGCTCACGAGCGATGCAGCAAGTGGTGCTGCAAGCAAAAGCAACGTTCTGATTGAAAATCTTGGGACTCGGTTGGGGGCGGTTAGGTGGCGCATGATTGCCGTTTGATGAGTGAAAGAAGGGAGTACGGTCTGCTGCGCTCGCATCGATGGATGTCGTCATTTGCTCGTTGATTGTGCCGAGACAACGACACACCGGGCTCCGGAGTGTTCGTTACGCGTTGAGCGATCAATCGAGCTGCGCAAGTTGTCACGTCGGCGAATTCGATTTACAAGTCATGGTAGCATACAAACCGTCTAGACGGTTTGTATGCTACCATGACTTATCTGAACGCAGGCTGATCAAGTCACGGCGGGTTCGGATTGTGTGCTGATCGCTATCAGGAGGCGTATATGAAGTGGTTCATTCGTGCTGCGTGTGTTGCTGGCTGTATCGTCCTTGGCGGATGCGGTCTGGCTGCAGCGCCGTGTCGTATCGCGTCGGCAGGAATAAAGATCGTGCCGGTCGTGGGGCACGTGGCTGCGGCGCCGACGGACGCGTGTGCAACAGTAATCGATCCGTGAATTTCGACTCGACTTGCGAAGCCCAGCAATAATCGGTTGGAAGCTGGACTGTCGACCGGGTACTTTTGGTCGCACGCGATTGCCACGTCGATTTTGGATCGACGCTGGCTTGCGAAAAGCTCCGGGCAGGTCGCGTCATTCGGCTGGCCAAGAACATAGTCGGGACGCTGACGTCGAAGGCCGAATTGTGGATTCCGCGTCTGCAACGGTGCCGTAGGGTTTCAGCCTCGAGCGTGCGTGGCAAACCTGTCCAGGCGTCCCTGCGCGAATCTGAGTGGTTACCGATGCCATTCGTGACGGCGTGCGGGTGATAGCTTTAGTGTGCGGCGAACAACCTCGTGAGTTCACGAGAATTCCGCAGCTCTTTGTTGGTCATAACCGACGCGTGACGTCTCCACTTCCCAAACGGTGACGATTATTGGGATCCTACGTCGATGATGGGTGAATTTCTTGAATGTCCGCGCGGATGGCTTTGATGAGCTAAAGTGACGATTTTGCGTAGTTGTCTAATGGATGCGTTGAGCCAATTGCTGTCGTTGGGCTGCAGCCGAGTTGAATTGGAGATGCGTTGCCTGCTCGACGGTACGTTTACGATTGCGTATGACGCGCCGCCGCCCAGTGAGGTGGCGTTTCATCTCATGCTTTCGGGACAGTGCCGACTACGCGTTGCAGGCGGCCGCACTCAGCAGCTCGGGGAGGGTGATCTCTTGCTGTTGCCTGGTGGCGGCGCGTACGAAATCCTGGATGCGATTGGCGCGCGCGGCGCTGTAACCGTGCCAATACATGAACTGGCTGCGACGAACGTCACGGTGCTGCCGGTTCAATCGAACATCGGCGACGTAGACAGCGCGAACGTGGACATGCTGTGCGGCCGGCTTGTCTTTGGTCGCGGCGCCGGTGACTTGCTGTTGCGTGCCCTGCCGAGGGTGATGCACATAGGGTTGTGTGAGTCGTCGGGGCTCGAGCCGCTGCAAATGCTCATGGGCTTGCTGCGCTCCGAGATGTCGAGAGAGCAGCCGGGCGCCCGTGCGATTGTCGATGCGCTTGGGCAGGCTCTGCTCACGTATGCGCTGCGCGCATATGGCCAGGATACGCAGATGCTATCAGGGTGGCTCGCAGTCGCGGTCGACGCGCGGCTCGGGCCGTCGATTCGAGCTATGTTGCAGGCACCGGCGCATCCGTGGACCGTTGCGTCGCTTGGCAATGTCGCAGCGATGTCGCGCGCAACGTATGCGCGGCATTTTCGCGAGAAGGCTGGGATGAGCGTCGGTGCGTTCGTCGCGCAGATCCGAATGATGCACGCATGCGCACTGTTGAGGGACTCGGGGAGCGGGCAGGCTGCGATCGGAGAGGCCGTTGGCTATCGGTCGGAAGCGGCATTCGGCAAAGCGTTTCGTGACGTGCTCGGCATGACGCCAGGGCGATGGCGTCGTACTCATCGCTGCGTGTGATACACGTGTCTGTCGGCGCAATTTCTCGGCTCGACGCTGGCGGAAACATCATCCTGGATTCCGCCAACGACGTGCCGCGCCAGGGGAATTTTTCGGATCGCTCAACATGGTGCTGTCACGGCGAGTCTCGAACCCCGATGGCTCGTTTGGCGGCATCGCACTGATCGCGATCGACTTTGAGTACTTCCGCCAGGTGTTTGCCGGGCTGTCGCTCGGGCAGCACGGCTCGATGTCCCTGATCGGCAACGACGGCATAATGGTGATGCGTCACCCGTACGACGTACACATCATCGGCCGCAACATCAGCAAGGCCGCGACATTCCGGCGCTTCCAGACGGCAGGAGGGTTCTTTTTCGGGAACGGCGTCGATCGATGGGGGCGTCGTCTCTACTACTTCAAGCACTTGCCGAAGCTGCCGCTGATCATCATGGTCGCGGAGGCGGAACAGGACATCCTAGCACCGTGCCGTAATGATCGGCGCGCTGGTGGCCACGTTCGGCGTCGCCATTATCGTCGTGTCGATCATGCTCGGTACGCAACTGGGGCCTCGTATGCGGGCAGAGTCCGAACGGGTTCTCCTGGCACACACGGACGGGTTCACTGGTTTGAACAATCGGCGCAGCTTCGGGGGAAGTGCTGGACCGCGAATGGCGCCGCGTCCGACGGGCCAATTCCGTTTTCTCCCTACTGTTTGTCGACGTCGACCGCTTCAAGGCGTACAAACGACACGTACGGCCATCAAGGCGGGCGACGACGAGCTGGCGGCTGTTGCTCGCTGCATCGGCGGGAATATCCGACGCCCGGCAGATACCGCGGCTCGCTACGGTGGGGAAGAATTCGTTGTGCTGTTGCCCGATACGCCGGAAACGGGTGCTGCGCAGATCGCCGAGCGCATTCGTGCGGCATCGATGAACTGGCGCTCAAGCATGCTGGCAGCGAATACAGGCGCGTCACAGCCAGTATTGGCCTGGCAAGCTGGACGCCGGAGCAGGAAGAGGATGCTGGCGCCGTGATCAAGGCAGCGGACGAGGCGCCGTACTACGCGAAGGCAACCGGCCGGAACAAGGTCGCCGCGTTTCAGTCCCGGTCTGATCGAGGTCATCTTGACATGCCCCTATTTTTTTGCTCGAGTCGGCACTAGAGTCCGAGGTTAAAACCTGCTGCTTTGTATTGTGCGCCCGGGCGAACTGCATGGGCCCTAGGTTGCCGATCGAATCGGACTCGGACACGTGTGTCGTGTAACTGCGGTGGAGAATCCCACCGAATGTAGGATCTGCCTTAGTAGGCGGATTAGTTCGCAAGCTAGCGCGCAATGAAGTGTGGTTGCGTATGTGGGCGCCGAGGTCTGACAGTTTCTACGTAGAAACTTTAAGAGACGAGTTTGGGCCGGTGTGTCGTTGTTCCGTAAAAAGGCGCCGCGATGCGCTCCACCGATGTGCTCAATTCGTGCCGCAGGCGCATTACAAAATAGGGTCATATTAAAAAGGTCACTCGATCGCCCCAATCTGAGGGGGAGTCGTCGAGGGGGGTGCCCCTATGTGTTTCGTCAAGCGGTAGGGGCTGACTTGGGTTGGTAAATGGTGCCGTCGCGCAGCATGGCGAACAGGACGTCACAGCGTCGCCGTGCGAGCGCGATGAGCGCTTGGTTGTGGC
>NZ_CADFEF010000067.1:0-7048 GCF_902833125.1 Burkholderia sp. BCC1640
GGCATGCTTCGGCAATGGCCCATCAGGCAAGCCGGATACATGCATGCAGACCGTTTCGACATCACGAACAAGAGGCTTGCAAAAGGCGTCGGGTCCATACATGCACGAAAAGGACGATTACCCCAGCTGGCGCTACGACATCTTGAAATGGCTACGACATCCGGCCGACCTCAAGAGCATCCATAGCGCCAATTGTGAACGCCTACAACTACTACTGGTATTCGATTTGCAACGTGGCACCTGCCTCGAATCTTCCTAGTTTCGGTTTGTCCGTCTGCCAGACGAGTTCTGCCACATACCGGTTGGTTTGCGATGTGGAACTTGTCAAGTCCGCTAGCTCTTGCCTCTGATCAAATGGGAATATTTTTCCGTTTCCTTGATTTCGAATTCGAATCCCAATTGAATCATTCTCGGTTGGTATGAGAAAGTCGCCGCGAGCATGGCTGTTTGACACCAATGGTTTCAGCGTGGCATTCAATTTAAATTTTCCCGCGCAAGAGCGGCTGGTGAAAATTTCAAATGGAACCTGCTTTGCGATAACGTTGTTCGTTGCGCGAAATGCTGAAACCTCATTGAAGTCGATCGTATTTTTAGAAATTCGCACGTCGGCGCTGCAATCGGTGAGTTTAATTCCGGGATTATTTGCATATATGGAAAGCTGGCGACTGTCCGTCACGTTATGAGGTCCGTTTGGCACCTCAACCACGATGGGTGGGAGCCGCGAGTTATTGAATGCACTTCCGCTTGCGGGGACATTATTGTCGCCCCATCTTTGAATATTCCATGAAAATACCAAATTAAATGTGACTTTGTCGCCAACATTTTCACCAAGCGTATATGTCGTATTGATCCACTCAGAAACTCCCCCATTCATGAGATAATCGACACCTTGAAAAGTGTAGCCGGGCCACAATCCATTTACGCTGCCAAAAAGAAAACTCTGCCTTATTCTAATAGGGTATGACTTACTGGCCACTAGTCTTTCGCATGTCACTTCGACAACAATGTCGTGCGAGCGCCATACAACAGATCCCAAGGGCATGTTGGCAGCGGGAACGGACGCTGACGAAAGGCCCGAGATTTGATATTCAGAATCGGATGTGGTCCGTTTGCCGCTTTTATAGCAAACTGTGTACGAAGCGGAAAATGCCGGCGCACAATATACCGACCACGCCACCAAAATAAATAGTAAGGCTGCACGTTGCATTTACAATATCCTGGAATTTAAAAATTTCGCCGCATGCAAATATTTCGATCTGGATGCAATTACATGAAAATCGCCCGGGTGGACTAAAAGTTACCGGCACCGCACGCTCTGTCGCACGTAATACCGCCCGGCCTCCGCCTTCGGTAACGCATATGCAGCGCGGCACTGTCCGTCCTTCCACTTGACCGCCAGCGCTCCCTGTTCCCGCTCGAGCAGCACTAGCGCGTTGCCGCCCGGATCGACGACGCCGAGCTGCTTGCCGGTTCCCGTGTCTTCCAGGCTCGCACCGAACGGCACCGGTTGCCCATCCGCCTGCGTCACGTTGAACAGCGCGCGGCGCCCGCCGTTCGCCTTGAACACCGCCTCGACCACTGCGCCGCGACGCGGTACCACCTGCTTGGCCGTATCGATCAACTCGACATCCGCGCCGAGATTTTGCGTATCCGGACGCAACGTGTTCACGCGATAAGGCTGCGCGTATGGCACGACCATGTAACCATTGCTGCCGATCCTCGCACCAGCGTCGGTCCGCACGTCCACACCCTTCGCGCCCTCGATCTTCATCAACGCGAAGGTATCGCCGAGCGTTCGGCTCAGGTTGATGCCGCCGCGATGGATAACGACGGAGCCGGTCGCGCCGATCGTGGCCGACTGATAGTCGCGTGCATGGCTGTAGCTGCCCGACAACTGCCCGATGTCGGCGTTGTGCGTCAGGCTTGCGCCGGCCGTTGCCCCCCGGCCCTGGTTTGCATAGCCGGTTTGCGCCGCATACGACGTGCGCTCGTTGAAGTTGCCGCTCATGCCGGCCTGCACGTTGGCCGCGCCGGAGCGGTCGTAGCTGACGTTCGTGTATGCGCGCGGCGAACGCGCCTTGTTGCCGAGCGGAATCGACAGCGTGGCCATCACCTGCGTGTTCGATCCCGAGTTGCCGTATCGGGTGTCGTGCGTTTGCGTGAAGCTCAAGTTGTAGCTCAACTGTTTCCAGCTGTTCCCGTAGCCGACGCTCATGCTCCGGCTCGATCCGGGTTGATTCCAGAAGGTCTGGTGGCTGAGGTTCAGATAGACGCTTCCATATTTCCGCTGCGGGCCGAGATCCTGGCTCGTGGCCAGATCGATCCGGGAGCGGTTGCGTACGGACGGAACGTTGCCCGATTGGTTGACGTCATTGACGTGATCGCCGAACGTTCGATAGCCGGCCGTCGAATAGCGGTATGCTGCCAGCGTGAAGTTCGTGCTGGTGCGCGTGAAAGTCTTCGCATACAGCACCCGCACGCTCTGACCCGTGCGACGCGTGCCTTGTGCACGGCTGATCGACTGCGTAACGTCGAGCGACAACGCGCCGATTGGCGTATTGGTGCCGACGCCGAGGTTGAACGCCTGAAAATCACCGGATAGCTGGAAGCCGCCGGCCACCGTACTGTTGTCGGTCAGGCCATAGATCAGCGAACCGGTGGCGAGCAGGGGAGCAGAATCCTGGCTCCCCTGATACTGACCCGCTGAGAAGTTGAACTTCATCCGGCCCTTGCGCAGCATCAGCGGCAGGCTTGAGAACGCCTGACGCGTGACGTGCTTGCTGCCGTCCGCCTCGATCACCGTGATTTCCAAGTCGCCGTTTGACCCTGACGGGAAGATGTCGGTCAGCTCGAACGGACCGGGTGGCACGTTCGCGCGGTACAGTACGTAGCCGCTTTGCCGTACCTCCACCACTGCATTGCTAAATGCCTGCCCGCGAATCACCGGCGCGTAGCCGCGTTCGCTGTCCGGCAACATCGCGTCGTCGGAGCCGATCTGCACGCCGCGAAAGCGAACGCTGTCGAACAGCGTCGAATCCGAATATTGCTCGCCGATGGCGAGCTGCGACTTCAGTGACGTGATGTCGCGCTCGATCAGCGTGCGGTTGCTGCGGAATTGCGGCTTGCTGCCCGAGGCGCTACTATATGTGGACTCGTTGCGCAAACGCCACGGGCCGATGTTGATTGCGTTCTGCAGCCCGAGGAAATAGCTGCGACTGTCGCTCGAACTACCACTGTGGCCGTAGTTGCCGCTGAACTGATAGTTGACGTAACCCGCTGCAACGCCTGCATCCCACAGCGCGGGATCGACGTAGCCGCGCGCCGTGCGCGACAGGAAAGCCTGCGGAATGCTGAGAGCGAGCTGCAGCCGGCCAGCGTCGAAATCGACCGCAGCCTGGTCCATCATCTTCGGTACGTCGATGCATGCAGCGTCGGCCATGTCGGGCACGGGTGTCAGAGCATGCAGGTCGACGCCGAATTCCTGCAGCATGTGCACGGTGAGGCACGGCTCGATCTTGCCTTTCTCCTCGTCGAGGCGGAACTCGATGTCGCGATGCGCAACGAGATCGCCGTTGACGAGCACTTCGACGCGATATGAGCCGGGCGGCACGCCATTGTCGCTCGCAAGCACGGATGACAGATCGGCCGAACGTCCGCGATCGTGCAGGAAGTCCGTATTGAATGCCAGCATCAATGGGGGGGCCTGAGCGACGACGGTATTCGTCTCTTCCGCATACGCCTTGTTGAAGACGGCTAGGCACATGGCGAGATACAGCGGCGTTGCGCGCGGAAGTGCGGTCGACGGAGGCGAGCCGACCGGGTTGCGGCGTAATGATTGAGTCGGTCGGTCGGACATTGGTGGTTACACTCCGGCAGCTCTCGAATTAGTGGGAAGGGAAAACACGAACGGGTGCGCAAACGGGTTGCCGTTGCTCGAAAAGAAATAACCGCCAGCGTGAACGACGCGGCAGTGCTTACTGCGGGACCGCAATCGGCGTGGCCGCTTTACCGGTGGGCAACGTGACGCGGAAATGCTCCCGTCCGCCGAAATCATTGACGATCTCGTAACGCAATTCTGGTGTGGCGCCGCCCACCGGCAATTTGACGGGCACGCTCGCCGTCTCGCCGGGCGCGACCATTCGTGCGTCGATGACCGGCGAGTCCATGCCACCCGAGTGCCACTTCGCGTCGACGACGGTGATGTGGTACAGGCTGTGATTCTGCAAATGAAGGAGCACCTTGCCCGATTCGCTATCGAGCCGCCACTGCAGGCTCGCGGGTGCTCGTTGCGGATCGCCCTTCAAACCAGCCGGTCGGAAGAAGACCTTGATTCGCTGACGTACCGCCAGTTGCAGCACGTTGTCGCCAGCGGCGGCCTGTGGAATTTCCTGCACATTCAGCCAAAACGCGGATTCTCGATCCGTGGGCACGCCCACGCCCTCGTACAGTACGCGAAGCAGTTGCTGCCGTTTCGCGGGCAATTTGGCGATTGGCGGCGTCACCGCGAACGGCAACGTTTGGCCGTTGGTATCGTTGAGCGGATCGAGCCAAGACTGGATAAGGGCATCCGCACCATCGTTGTTGACGACGACAGAGGCTTCCTTGTTCTTGCCGTCAAAGATGACGCGCGTGGTACTCAAAGATATCGCGGCATGTGTCGCTGGCATGGCAAATGCATACGCGAGCGCCATGCCGACGGCGAAGTATCGTTTTTTCATGGCGGAAATAATTGGAGAGACGAGCAGCGGGGATTCCCGCTGCTCGTTGAGAACGGCCCGAGGGCCGATATCGGACTTACTCGTAGCTCAGCGTGAACGGTACGCTCGCGTTTGCGACACCGGCCGTGATCTTCGACGGGTCTGCGGCCACATAGGCGGCGCTGAAGCGCACGTTGATTGCGCCAGCTTCGGTCAGCTCGGTCTGCGCCAACAGGTCGCCGTTGCTCAGGTCGAACGCCTTCGCGCCCGCGCCCGTGCCCTCATACACAGCGATACCAACGTTCTGAGCGAAGCCGGCGGACGTCGCGCCGTTGTTTACGCGAATCGACTTCTTGTCAGCGCTAAGTTCGGATGGCTGACCAGCAAACTTCATGCTGACCTTTGCGCCTTGCTTGCAGGCGATGTCGATATTTGCTGCACCCGAGCCGTTGGCCAAGAATTTCGGTGCCGCCACGGTACCGACGTCGTCGGTCGCGATCGTCCCCATGTTCACGTTGATCGTGCCGGCATCGCCCGTAAGCGAGCTCACCTTGCAGGTGTCGTTGACGATCGTGCCCTGGAAGTTGATCATGCCATTGACGGTGTCGGCCATCGCGGCGGAAGAGAGAGCCGCCATCGTGACACCGGCGAGAATCATTTTTGCTTTCATCGATAAACTCAGGTTGTGTGACGCGTCGGACAACGGCCGACGCCTTAGTTGACATGCATGGCTAGGCAGTTCTGCACGAAGCCTTCTATTACCTTTCGATAAAAAGGTGGTCGAAGTATCTCAAGCGTGGCGCATCACGGAAATGAGAATAGTCCTAAAGTGATCCGTTTTAGGAATCTTGAACCGATCCAGGCGCGAGCTTTGCAACAAACTTCACCCTGAACCGGCGTTGTTGCATTAATTCTGCCTGTGGCGATGACGTTTACGCGCAACAGCCGGAGCGATGCATCTGTTAACAATTCGGCATCCTGCATAGATTCTCGATCTTTGCGTGCGATAACATGCGCAAGGACAAGAGCGGGACGCAGGAGCCGAAGGCGAAATACCGTGTCAGAAACTGGACGGCATACGACGCCGGCCTGATCAATCGAGGCAACATCACGATGTGGATTGACGACGACACTCTTGCGAACCTGCCCGACACCGCGCCCACGCGGGGTCGTCCGCGGCTGTACAGCGATGCGCTGATTCAGGCCTTGCTCGGACTGAAGACCGTATTCCATCTTCCGTTGCGTGCCCTGCAAGGCTTCGCACAAAGCCTGCGTGACCTGGCTTTCGCCGATTTGCCGGTACCGAACTACACGACCGTGTGCCGTCGCACCCAGACGCTGCTGGTAAAGCCGCCGGTCATGCGCAGCAGCGAGCGGCTGCATCTGGTGATCGACAGTACTGGCGTAAAGGTCTACGGCGAAGGGGAGTGGAAGGTTCGCCGGTACGGCTACTCCAAGCGCCGCACATGGCGCAAAGTGCATCTCGCGCTTGACGCGAACACCGGCCAACTGCGCGCTGCGCTCATGACGCACCAGGACGTCGCTGACGGCGAAGTGTTGCCTGAACTTCTGGATCAGATCCCGGCCGGCGACCCCATCGATACGATCGGCGGCGATGGCGCGTACGACACGCAGGCTTGCTACGCGGCAATCACCGCGCGCGGCGCAGCGCCCTCGGTTCCGCCTCGTGAAGGCGCGGCTCACTGGCCGCCGCCACGCCCGGCGGGGCTCAGCGCAATGAGGCAATCGATGCGATCGAACAAGGTAGCCGGCGCGAATGGAAGCAACAAAGCGGCTATCACCGTCGTTCGCTGGCCGAGAACGCGATGTACCGATTCAAGACGCTCACGGGTCCATGCCTGTGGGCACGCAGCACCGACACGCAAGCGACCGAGGTTGCCGTTCGCGTGGGCGTGCTCAATCGGATGGCGGAACTCGCACGTCCGCAACCCGTCCGTATCGTCTGAGTTCGCGAACAAAGGCACCACTTCGTCCTCACGCCTCATTAGTACAACAACGCCCCCTGGACCAGGAGGTGGTTTGTCATGAAACGGAGGTGCTTCTCGATCGAACAGATTGTGGCGGTGCTGAAGCAAGCCGAGCTGGGCATGCCGGTGGCCCCCGACATTCCATTTAGTCGGTTGCCTGAATTTGCGCGGTCACGTCTCCACTAACTTTAAGGCAATTCTTATATTGCCTTTGCGCATTTTTCGTCAGAATCCTTACCTAGGGAAACACTGATTAATAGGCGATCGCGCGAGGTGGTCGGCGATGTGGGCGGGGAATGGCCGGATACCGAAGCGAAGCGCCGCCCATTCGGAGAAGTTTGCCCCGAGGATGCACCTTATTTC
>NZ_CADFEF010000068.1:0-6364 GCF_902833125.1 Burkholderia sp. BCC1640
CACCGGCAGGCCGGTGTGTCGCTGCTCGTCGAGGAAAACGCCGCGCGAGCGGACAAGTCGACGAACGGCATCGACTATCGCTGGGGCGAGCATTACGAGACGCCGGAGGAAGGTCAGCAGATCGCTCGTCGGCGCCACGAGGAGTATCTAGCCGCGCAGATCACCTTCAACGGCACGGGCAATCCGTTCTGGCTCGAAGCGGGCGAGGTGATGCGCGTCGACCCGGTTCAGGCCGATGCGAAGCACGGGATCTTCATCACGTCGGTCGAATCGCGCGGCGGGCGCAGTGATGCGTATTGGGTGAGCTTCGAGGGAATTGCGTCGGACCGGGTCTGGCGTACGCCGATGGCCTCGATCGAGCGACCGGCCATCGACGGCATCCTGCCGGCCCGCATTACGTCACCGGGCGACTACAAGTACGCGTACCTGACTGAGCAGGGCTGGTACGTGATCAAGCTGCCGTTCGACCTCGATGAGTGGAGTCCGGGTGGCACGAGTCGGCCGGTGCGGTTCGCGAAGCCGTATAGCGGCGACAACTATGGGCATCACTTCCCGCTGATCGACGGGGCGGAGGTGGCGATCGTCTTTACGGACGGCCATCCGGATCGGCCCGTGATTATCGGCGCGATGCACGACAGCCTGCATCCGGATCTCGTCAACAACCTGAACCACACCCGGAACCTGATCCGCACGGCCGCGCAGAACGAGTTGCGGATGGAGGATAAGGAAGGCGTCGAGCATATTCATCTGACGACGCCGTTTCAGACCAGTGAGCTCAATCTCGGGCATATGGTCGATGGGGAGCGCAAGGAGCGAGGCAAGGGGGCTGAGCTCCGGACGGATGAGC
The DNA here is from genome assembly GCF_902833125.1 of Burkholderia sp. BCC1640. Taxonomy (NCBI): domain Bacteria; kingdom Pseudomonadati; phylum Pseudomonadota; class Betaproteobacteria; order Burkholderiales; family Burkholderiaceae; genus Burkholderia; species Burkholderia sp. BCC1640. The sequence goes on from NZ_CADFEF010000068.1 coordinate 848, forward strand.
ACGTTTCGGTTCGGGGCGCAAAAGGGGTGCTTGTCACCGCTGAAGCTCAATCGGGTGCCTCCGGTCAACAACTTGCGATGCAGGGCGCCCAGGGGTTGCTCGATCTGGCATTGCAGCAGATGCGGTCGCTCGGTGAGACGGCCAGCGCAGCGCAAGCTGTCGCGGCGGATTACGACCGTCAACGCGCGTTGCTCGACGGAACGCTCAAGGAATTGAAAAAATCGGGCGTGCTCGTCAGTGCGCCGGACGGGATGGGACTGGCATCCGGAACCGATCTTCAACTCACTGCGAACGACAATCTGATCGCCACCGCCGGCGGAAACGCTGATATCGGCGTCATGAAGCGGTTCACGGTTGCAGCTGGCGAACTCGTATCGCTATTTGCACAGAAACTCGGGATGAAACTTTTTGCGGCTCGTGGCAGGGTCGAGATCCAGGCGCAGAGTGACGAGATGCACTTGATGTCCGAGAAGGACATGCGGATGACCAGTGCCAACGGGCGGGTCACGATCGAAGCGAAAAGCGAGCTCATCCTCAAATGTGGCGGTTCCTACGTCCGTATTTCCTCGACCGGTATCGAAGATGGAACACGCGGCAACCGGACAATCAAGTCGGCAGCCTTCAGCCGGCAGGGGCCGAGTTCGCTTGCAGAATCGATGAACACGTGGAAGCACGCAAATTACGCCGATACCTACGTCTTGCGAAATCCTTCCACAGGAGAGCCGCTTGGTAATGCAAGCGCCGAGATCAAGCGGGACGACGGTAGCGTGCTTAAAGTGCTGACTGACGAGTCTGGCAAGACGCCACATCAAAAAAGCCTCTTCACTGAGCACGTTCGCATTCGTGTGCTGGACTGAACCTACTGACTCTCGGTCGAGAACAACTTCATGACAGAATCCCTTTCCGTTCTGCATCACAGCATGGTCGACGAGAACGGTGACCAATACAGCATCGCGGCGCTGACTTCCACGGAGGATCGACGCGAAAAGATCGTGCTCGCGAAGCCCTACGTCATTCCTATTGTCTTCCTGCCTGGCATCATGGGCACGAACCTTCGTAAGAAAGAAGGCAAGACCAGTGTTTGGCAGCCACCCAACGCGGATTTGCGTGGTGCCGCGGACCTGATCGGACAATTGTTCAGTTATTTGTTCAAGAACACCAAGGAACGTGCCGGCGATCTGGTGACCAACTCGGTAGAAATCGATCCCAGCGGGCCGATCGATGCTGGCAAGAGCGGGCTGCCGAAGAATGTGCTGGTCGCGCGTGGCTGGGGCGCCTTGATGCGCTCCAGCTACCATCCGTTCATGGCCAAACTTCAGCATCTGCTGAACGATCTGTCTCGGTATGACTTCCAACGCTGCGAAGCTGACCTTCAGAAATGGGCGGCCGAAGCCGGCCAGGATGCCCCCACGAAATGGGGGGCAAAAGAAGGCAATGCTCTCACGCGTGAAGAAATCCTGCATGCCGCGAACTACCAATTCGACGTCTGGGCCGGCGGCTACAACTGGCTGCAGAGCAACCGGGACTCCGGTGCTGCCATCAAGGAATTGATCGAAAAAACCATTCTGCCGTTCTACAACGAAGGCAAAGGCATTGTGGTCCCCGACACGCCCGACGGGAAAGGCGGGTTGTCATGCTACAACGAGCGTCCGGCACCGAATCGGCCGATGGCGGAAAAGGTGATCGTCGTCACCCACTCGATGGGTGGGCTGGTCAGCCGCTCGCTCACGGAACTGCACCACTGTGACAAGGTGTTGGGCGTTTCGCACGGAGTGCAACCCGCTACGGGTGCGCCCGCAACCTATAAGCGTATGCGCTCGGGCTTTGAAGGGGCGGAGCGACTCTTCCTCGGCCGCAACGCCGCAGACGTGGTGGCGATTCTCTCGCAAGCGCCTGGTGGCCTCGAACTGCTGCCCACTGCGGACTACAACGACGGCAAACCGTGGCTCAAGGTGCGGGACAAGGGGAGTGGGAGAGAGATTCTTGCGTTGCCGCAGAACGGCGATCCCTATGACGAGATTTATTCCTCGCCGGCGTGGTATGGGTTGGTGCCGGACGAGAATCTGGGGCTAATGAATCCGGAGGGGAAGAAGGCAGGGGCTGGATCGGCGGCCGCTTCGAAGCCTAAGCGTAAGCTGCCGCGCGTCGACCTTAATGAAACAATTGAAAAAATCAGAGAGTTTCACCAAGCCATCGAGAATCGCTACAACCACCTCACCTATGCCCACTATGGCGCGCAGGGCAAGCGTGATATTGACAAGAATCCGGGAGGGCTCTTGGGAACAGGACTGTTGGCGAGCAAGGACCGCTTCACTTGGGGCGAGGTGGCGTGGGAAGGAGGCGGGCTGGATGACTTTGACGCTGTCGAGATGACTATTGCAGGCGACGACGGCAACGGCACACTCGTGACGACCTCGAACATCAAGCTCACCATCAGTGAACCCGATTGCCCGGGGGACGGGACCGTCCCGGTGTATTCGGGTGAGGCCCCGGGCAAGGCCGGCATTGCCATGAGTTTTGCCCACGGGCAAGGCAACGCCGGTCAATGCAACGAGCATTTCGGATATGACCATCAGGGCAGCTACGGCGACGCGTACGGCCGATCGCTATACGCGACCATGTACGCCATCGTCAAGATCGCTCAGGAAGCCCACTGGCACAAAAAGGAGTCGGCATGAAGCAAGGTTGGATAACTCGAGCCGTCGGGCGCCATCTGGTGGAACTTCCCCCTGAGGCGACTACCGTCGAGACGTATAAGTACAACGAGGTGAAGATTGACCTGCTGCCTGGGATCACGACGCAAGCAAGCTTTAATTACTTGGTTGCTCAAAGGGAGCAGGAATTGCGCGCTACCAAACACGTTAAATATGGCACTTTGTTCATTGAGCGGGTGCCGCACGCCAACGGTTCAGTAACGCTGATCTCATGGAATCGTCCGACAGGCGATATCTTGTATCGATTCGATACCTACTTCCGGGCCGGCTCAAAAAGCCTGAAGTACTCAGGAGAGGTGTCGCCGGACCTCAGGACCAGTGCACTTGGCACCTGTCAAGACATGTCTCGCGAGTGGCAAGAAATCCCGCCCGGCGAACTACCGGAAAGCATTGGTTTTGTCGCCGGTAACGCCATCTTGGTCGACAAGGACTTCAACCTCGAAAGCTGGGAACTGAACATCCGACTGCCCAACAAACCCGATGTCTGGTTCCGGCTGACGTCCTATGCGCAAGAGAGTGTGGAGCCCGGCTTGCGTGCCCGCGCGGGAGGGGTTCTGCCCGCATTGCTAGGGGCGGTGGTCGGCGTGGGCCAGTTGCGCAACCGTGCCCGGCCCATCGGCCCGATTGAAGCGGACGAGATTCTGGTGGCCGGCACGCAGGACGGCAAACGCACCTACGGATTCAAATGGGAAGCGCCGGGCAAGGCGTACTCGCTGGCCGAACCTAATCTGAATGCATCATTGCGCGTAGGCGAAAGCGCCTATCCGACAAATCAGGAGTCCTTCGCCAACGATGGCGAGGCACTGGAGTTGTGGGATGGCGTGGTGGATTCCATTCGCCTGCGCCCGGGGGCGGTATGACAACATTGTCCCGCCGCAAAGTCTTGATGGCGCTCGTCGCCACGCTCGGGCCTCGTATCCCGTGCTGCGCACCGCATGCCATGACGGTAGGCGACGTCATGCGGTACCTGGACGAAGAATTGTTTCCGTCGCCTTGCCAGAAGCGCAATGAATCGCATTGCTCTATCGGTCGATCGTACAAGAAATCGTCGTTATGAAGCGGGTTGCGGTCGCAACGAGCGAACTCGTGTCGTTCTTCGCGCAGAAACTCGGTCGGAAGCCCTTTGCAGCTCGGGGGCAAGTCGAGATTCAAGCATAAGGCGACGAGATGCACCTGATGTCAGAAAAGAACATGCGGATGACCAGCGCTAACGGGCGGGTCACGATCGAAGCGAAAAGCGAGCTCATCCTCAAATGTGGCGGTTCCTACGTCGGGATCTCGTCCAACGGTACGGTCCCTATCCGGTCGGGGCGTGCGCCTGCACCTTTTGCAAAAGCTTGCGTTGCCTTCGGAGGAGTTGAGCACGAGGGCGCATATAACCCATTGCCATGCCGGCTGTTCGCGCTCCGAGCAATCACGCGTTTGGTGAGCAATGTCAAGGGCACGTCGATGGAATACACGCCATGCTAAAGGCCGGTTGGTTGGTCTGCGTAGTTATGCTGACGAGTTGCAGTGTCAAGGACATGAAGCTCACAGAACAGGAAAAGAGGACTGTGATGGAAATGACAACAGATATGAAGTCGCGCTGTGTCGGGCGCTATTTGATCGAACTGCCTGCCAACGCGTTGCCAATCGGAAATGCTAAATTTGACGGTGTGAATGTCGACGCGAAAGCTCAGAGGTTGGAGGAGTTTCAGCGTGAGATGGATGCGCGTCAGGTGGAACTTAAGACGGCGAGAAATCCACGTGATTATCAGTTTTTCTTCGAGAGTGGAAAAGTTCGCGGAATCGAAAATACGCGCTACTTCATTTTTAATCCAGAGTTAAGTGACGCGAATCGTGACATCGAGGTTCACAAGTGGGATCGTGGTTACCAAATCAGTCTGAAGGTCGAGGGCACGGATTGGAGTGGATCTGTAGAAAAAAATAAATCGTGGGTCAAGGAAAAGGAAGTTCAAAATGATGTGCCGCGTCAATTGGCGCTGGCCTTTGATCTGATTGAGAAATTACAAGGTCGTCCCGACGACGTTATTCCGACGGAACCTGGCGCTTGCTTCGTTGGCGGCTTCATGCCGGGTAAGGCAATTTCAGAAAGCGAGGAAGTTTCGACTAGCTATGTACTTGCTGAAAAGCCGGATGTTGCGTTCAGTTGGGACAGTTTCTCCGGCTTGCAGGCATCCAGCACGTTGCTGCCTCGTGTACGGAGTGCGGATGTCCAGGATGCATTGAAGACGGCTCAGGGGCGGATGATTCGATCCGGGAATGTCGAACTGCCTAGCGGCATGAAAGTGGACGAGGTATTGGTGTCAGCGCTCACGCAGGTGAACGTGCAAGGAATTCATGGCTCGCTGGAAGCGAATTACCAGGGTAGCCCCCAAGCGCCCTACATCGTTTTCGACATGCTAACCGCGAGCCCGAATTTTCTGGCCGAGGCAGACACAATCAAGCAATCGTCACTCACGGAAGGGGAGGCCGCGGCTCTGTGGGATGCGGTGTCTCGTAGCCTTCGGCCTCGTCCCAATGCCTTTTGAAGATAACTGATGCCTGTGGATTTCGACAAACTGCCGCCGAAGACACCCGCACCAGACAAGCCGCCGTCTCGCTTCGTCTGGAATCCGGGCGACGAACTGCAGGCCTCGCACCCGCTGCGCGACGCGAAGGTGACCGTCGAGGACATTGAGGACAACCCGGGTTTCTTCCGCATCAAGCTCTTCATCATCCCGCACTTCCAGGTAGAGGGTATGGACATCGGGCTGTCGCTGGTGTCGCAAATGCCGAAGGCCAAGAGCTGATTTGACGTTTG
>NZ_CADFEF010000069.1:0-4809 GCF_902833125.1 Burkholderia sp. BCC1640
CCGCAAAGTCTTCTGTAGCAAGGCCTTGCGGTCGATTCCGGCTACCGTCGGCAGTCCCGGCCGCGATCTGCGGTAAGCTACGTGCCCGCAATTTTCAATTGCGACCGTGACGGGAGGCAGCAGATGCCAGGCCTGGAATTTCGGTATGTGGGGCAAGATCGCTTACCCGCGCGACTGTCGGAGTTCGACGTCGAGCGCTACTTCGCGCTGAACGACAGCGACGTAGCCGCGATCAACGAACGTTTCCGGCGCGATCGTCGCGCGGGCGCCGCCGTTCAACTGGTCTTTCTGCGGGCCAGCGGCCACACGCTGGACCACGTTGGCACCCTTCCACGGCAACTGTTGCGCTATGTCGGCGAGCGACTCGGTCTGCCGACGCCGTCGATCGCATCGCTGCGCACGCTCTACCAACGCTACAAGACTCAATACGAGCACCAGGTGTGGGCGTGTGAATACCTCGGCCTGACGTCGATCGGCGCCGACCAGTGGGCCGGCCTCGGAACATGGATGCGTCAGGATGCGGCCGAATCGCTGACGCTCGACGAACTCGTCCAGCATGCGCATTACTGGCTGTACGAGCGGCGACTGTTGATTCCTGCCGAGCGAACGCTGCGGGATTTGGGGCGAGCGATCTGGGCGGAGGCCGAACGCGGTCTGCTCGCCACGATTCAGACGACCGTCAGCGACGCCGAACTGATGCGCGCCGATGCGGTCTTGTCCACGCAACACGGCACGTCAGGGATGACCGTGCGCGAATGGCTGAAGACGCCACCGGCACGGCACAGCCCGTCTACCATTACCGAAACACTTTCGCAGGTCCGTTTCCTCAAGTCACTCGGCACTCATACGTGGAACCTAGACGCGGTGCCGATCGAGAAGCAGCGTGCCTATGCACAGCGCATACAGGCCCGGCGTCCCGCCAAGGTTCGCGAGCTCAAGGCGTCGACGCGCACGATCGAGCTGATCTTCTTCTTGCACTTCACGCTGCTGGAGTTGACCGACGCGCTGCTCTACCAAACGGGTCGCCGCGTGTCTGATCTCGTCCGGCACGCCTACGATCGGACGACGGTCAAGCAGGCCCGGTCCGCTGTCGAGTACCGCCAGCAGCTGATGTCGATCAAGGCGCTCGTCAACGATACCAGCCGCTCCGCAGAAGAACGGCTCGACGACATTGGCAAGTTGCTCGAGGATCTGTCAGACAAGCCGCCGACGAGTCACGCAGCCAGCGTTCGCGAAACGCTGACCGACGATCATCATCGCATCCGCAACCTGCTGGTGCCGTTACGCGAACTGGAGCTGTCCGGCAGGGAGGCTGAGCCGAGCCTGCGACAGCTCGAACTCCTCAGCTCGCTGCACGACCGCGGCGTGACCGAACTCCCCTCCGACTGCGAGGTGCCAGTAAGCGCAAGCTGGCGGGACCTCGTCGAGGGCGAGGACCGGGTACGTGCGATGCGGGCGCTGGAGGCTTCGGCGATCACGGGGTTGCGCAGGGGTTTGCGACGCGGATCGGTCTGGACCAGCCATAGCCTGTCGTTCCGCGCCCGTGATCAGCTGCTGATTCCGCCGGCGCGGTGGGAGTGCGAGCGTGATCGGCATCTGTCATCGCTCGGCTTGTCCCACACGGCGGAACCCTTCTTGGAACGGCTATTGAGCCACCTTAAGGCGGGGCTGGCGGCACTCGAAGAAGCGCTGGTGGCCGGACGGGTCATTGTCGGGACGGACGGTGCATTGCACCTGTCAGCGATTGAAGCGTTGCCCACCGATGGCCTCCCGAGACGGATGCGCGACTTGATGTTCAAGGAAATCGGCACAACGCAGTTAGCCGATCTGCTCATCGAGATGGATGCTCACAGCGGTTTCAGCGAAACGCTGCTGGCGCGTCGCGCGCGCGATGCGAACGAACTGGTCTCGTTATACGCGGGGCTGATCGTGACGTGCCCCCATCAATAGGGCCAATGGGCTTCTAGCAAAGTCCCATTAAACCAGTTCCTGGAAAGCGGCAGGAGCCTCCGCGGTTGCCCGATGTTTCGCCGCAAATTCTGACGGCGCAAGGTAGTTCAGTGCGCTGTGCGGCCTTTGCTCGTTGTAGTCCTGACGCCATGCCGCGATGACAGCCCGAGCGTGCGCGAGCGTCGTGAACCAGTGCTCGTTAAGGCATTCGTCGCGGAACTTGCCGTTGAACGATTCGATGTACGCATTCTGCGTTGGCTTGCCCGCCTGAATCAACTTCAGCGTGACGCCGTTCGCATATGCCCACTGGTCAAGCGCGCGGCTCGTAAATTCGGGTCCCTGGTCGGTTCGCACCGCCTTGGGATAGCCACGGAAGCGAGCTGCACGGTCCAATACCCGAGCGACATACAAACCTGAGATGCCATGGTCGACGACGATGTCGACAGCCTCTTTCGTGAAGTCGTCGACGACGGTCAGGCACTTCACGCGCCGGCCGTTGGAAAGCGCATCCATCACGAAATCGATTGACCACACCTCGTTGGGCGCGCCCGGCAATGCCAGTTGCTCGCGCTCAATCATGACGCCGTGGCGCTTGCGACGGCGCCGCACAGCCAGCCCTGCCTCACGGTAAAGGCGATAGACGCGCTTGTGATTGGCGTGCGTGCCTTCGCGCTCCACCAGGGCATGCAGTCGACGGTAGCCGAATCGACGACGTTCGTGCGCCAACTCCACCAGACGCGCCGCGAGCACCTCATTCTCGTGGTCCGGCTTCGCGTCGTAATGCAGCACGCTGCGAGAAAGCCCGACAAGCCGGCAGGCGCGGCGCTCGGAGATGTTGACCTTCTCCCGAATCGCCGACACTGCTTCGCGTTTGGCTTGCGGGCTCAGGGCTTTCCCTTGACGACGACCTTCAACGCTTCCATATCGAGCATTGCTTCGGCCAGCAGTTTCTTCAGCCGGGCATTCTCCACCTCGAGATCCTTGAGCCGGCGGGCTTCCGAGACTTCCATGCCGCCGAACTTCGCGCGCCAGGTGTAGAACGACGCGTCACTGAACCCGTGCTTCCTGCCCAGTTCCTTGACCGGCACCCCGGCCTCGGCTTCCTTCAGAAACCCGATGATTTGCTGTTCCGTAAAGCGCTTCTTCATGTTCGTCTTCTTCTCCGAAAATGAACTTTACTAGACTCCAGCTGGCCCTGTTTGCAAGGGGCAGGTCACACGCATCCGATTACCGAATTGTGGGGAACGGGGCGACACGCATCCAGCGATTCCATGAGTCTGGATACTTCGCCGCACCTCTTTTATGCCCGCGTCGATCCGCGGCGCCGAACCCACGCAGTCGGGATCTATACGCACGTGCTGGACCAGCATGGCATTGTCTATAACCAACCGATCGTGCTGAACGAGCGGCAGGCGGGCGTGGCCATCGAAGGCGTACTGCGGCATAACGAAAACCGAGACGATGGCGGACTGATGCGACTCTCCGTCGACACGCACGGGTACACGAGCGTTGGGATGGCCGTCTCGAAGCTACTGGGATTCGACCTGTGTCCGCACCTGCGCAATTTGGCCGAGCGCAAGTTGTATGTGCCGCGCGGATTTGCCGTCTCCGAAGGACTGGTGCCGGTCGTGGCCCACGACGTTTCGCTAAAGGCAATTCGCGACGGCTGGGACGAACTGCTGCGGCTCGTCGCCTCGATTCAGTCTGGCCGCGTCAGCGCGGTGGTCGCGCTGCAGCGGTTCGGCAGCGCCGCACAAGGCGACCCGGTGCATCGGGCCGCCGATCAACTCGGCAAGTTGCTGCGCACGCTTTTCCTGTGCGATTACTTCAGCAACGTGGCGTTCCGCCGAGAGCTGCATACGTTGCTGAATCGCGGCGAGTCGGTCCACCAGCTCCAGCGCGCGATCTACACTGGCAGAGTGGCCTCCGAGCGCGGTCGACGTCGTGATGAAATGGTCACCATCTCGGGTTCGTTGACACTGTTGACGAACCTTGTGATCGCCTGGAACACGCAGCGCATGCAGGCGACGGTCGACGGCTGGCGACGCAAAGGACGACCGGTCGACGACGAGTGGTTGCGCCGGATGGGGCCTGCGCATTTTGCGCACGTGAACTTCAGGGGCACATTGAGCTTTCCCATCGACCAATACAGCGACGTCCTGCTGGAAGCCGCGCCCTGGCAGCGAGGCACGGGATCATGAGGCCTATGAGGCCTGCCGGATAGAGACGGACGGCGTATGGGTACGGTTGGCGGATTGGCGTCCATCCGATGAAGTCGACGAGCGCGATCAGCGCCAATACCGGTCTGCGACAGGATCGCACGATGCGCTGGAACCCTACCGGGGCGCCAGTCACGAGCAGCGCGAACAGGAAGCGCGCCGGCGCGAGACGCAGGTCCAGCAACTGCGGGCCGAACTGTGCCATGCCAATCAGACGGCTATCTTGACGCAAAACGAAATTACCCAACTGAACAAGGACAACGCGCGGCTGGTCGACGAGTCCGGCGCGGCGAGTATAAGTCTGCGAGAAGCGCGGGCACACGGTGAGCAGATACGGGAGGCGCTTGACCGCATACGTGTCGATCACGTCCGTTTCGAGACCGAACGCGATGCCCTACGTGCGACGGTCGGCTCACAGTCGGGGAACTGGAAAGCGCACGTACGTCGCTCGGCGTAGCGACGGCGGAGCGGACAAAGCTGGCGGCGCAGGTCGACGCCCAGCTGTGTCTGCTGGCTGCCTATCGGACGCGGTTAGGTCTGGGCGGTGCTGAGGGTTGAAGCGCCAGATTTTGCATCCGGAGGACACGGTTTGGCCAAATCGGTCTCCTGATAAGCTCATGATTTTTCGTGGAATTTCGAA
>NZ_CADFEF010000070.1:0-4124 GCF_902833125.1 Burkholderia sp. BCC1640
CCTGATGACCATAGCGAGTCGGTCCCACCCCTTCCCATCCCGAACAGGACCGTGAAACGACTCTACGCCGATGATAGTGCGGATTCCCGTGTGAAAGTAGGTAATCGTCAGGCTCCCTCAAGCCAGAAACCCCCGCCCGACAAGGCGGGGGTTTTTGCATTGGCGCGACGGAAATGCGCGAGATGACAGAGAACCGTCCACATCTTGCAAACTGCATGCTCTCCCGAGCTGGCAGATCTCGCCGCAACTTACCTCAATAAAATCATCTGGATTGCCGTCGATTCCGTCGTCACCGCCCGCGCCGGAACGAAATCTCCCGATTTGATACGATAGAAGCGTCGTCGACGGGTTGCTTGCCTCGACGTTCATGTTCGAACCAGTGCTTGATGGAGAGAGAGGGCAGCGAATGAATATCGGCGACGCGTCGCGCGAATCCGGCGTCAGCGCAAAAATGATCCGATACTACGAACAGGTTGGTCTTCTTGCGCCCAGCAAGCGTAGCGACGCTGGATACCGGATCTACGGTTCGGACGAAGTCCATATCCTGCGCTTCATCCGCCAGGCGCGGCGGCTCGGTTTTCTCGTCGAGGATATCCGCAAACTGCTGATGCTTTGGCAGGACCGCGCCCGCGCCAGTGTCGAAGTGAAGTCAATCGCCCTCGAACACGTGGCTGAACTCGACAAACGCATCGCGGAATTGAGCGATATGCGCAATACGCTCGCCGATCTCGCCGCGCACTGCCATGGTGACGAACGACCTGAATGCCCGATCTTGGCGCGCCTGGCCGAACCGATCGGTGAACCAGATTAGTGCATACTCTCCAGGCCGAAAAGCGGCCACGACTCGATATTCATAAAAATCAATGAGTTAAAGCGGATATTTCATAAGCCATTCCAAAATGGAATGGTTCCCATGCAAGCATTTCACTAGCATCTTGGTGCGGCATCGCTATAATTCGGGATAACCCTATACGGGAAATCCCTGAATCTCGATTCGCCAGGGGTCCCCCTTCCTTGGAGAACATCATGATCGCCTACATCGTTGAAAAGCTGAGCAACTGGTTCGAATCCGCAGAACGTGAGCGCCGTGAGGCATACCTCGCCACGTCGTCGGACATCGTCCAGCTCGAGAGCCGCATCCGCTCGCTCGAAACCAACGGCTACTCGCTGTAATCGGAGTCACCGTCAGGTGCCGTGTGGCACCGAACGAAAAGCAAGCCCCGTGTTGACGGGGCTTTGTTTTTTGTGCGCTTGATCTGGCGAAATCGTCGGCGCGGCGCTATGGTATGGGCCTGTTTTTAACCGGAAGAATATGACCATGCGCTTGTGTCTCGATGTGCGTCACGTTTCTCGCGTGCGTCTCGTTCTGGGGGCTGTCGTGCTCGCTCACGGCGTGGCGGCCGGGGCGGCGACGTCGTCCAAGCCGCTGATTCTCGATACACAACGTGGGATCCAGGATGGCAAGGGCGGCCTGGTGTTGCAAACGGCTCCGTTATCGTCCGAGCCGATCGTCGAGCCCGCAGGCATGCGAGCGCCGGCCGGGCAGAGGTCGAATTCATCGATCCCGCTGTTTGTCGCGCCGTATATCAATGTGCCCGGCTGGGGCGTGTCGCCAGCCAACCAGCAGAGACCCACGCCCAGACCGCAGCCATAACGGCAAGACGTCCGCTCAGTTCCCGCGGTGCTCGATCTGGAACCGGGCGCCGCTATCCTGCCCCAGGCGTTCGACGAGATAGGGCAGCGCTTCGTTCATGCTCTGCGCGAGTGTGTACGGCGGATTCAGGATGAACATTCCGCTGCCGTAAAGGCCCAGGCCGTCTGCCGGCGGATTCGATACCGTCAGCGTGAGGTGCAGCCAGTTGTTCGGTTGCAGGCGCTTGAGCTGCTCCGGAAAACGCTGCGATTCCACCCGTGCAACCTGCGGATACCAGATCGCGTAACAGCCGGTCGCGAAACGTTTGAGGCATTCCGTTACGCAAGTCACCGTGCGCGCGTAGTCCTTCTTGTCCTCATAGGACGGATCGATCAGCACCAGCGCGCGTCGCGGCGGCGGCGGCAGCAGCGCCTTGATGCCCTCGAAGCCGTCACCGGCGAAAATCATTGCACGGCGCCCCGCATCGCGGAAGTTGTGACGCAGCACGTCGATTTCCGTCGTATGCATTTCGAACAGGCGCATTCGATCCTGCTCGCGCATCGATCGCCATGCGAGATACGGCGAGCCCGGATAGTAGCGAAGCTCGCCGTCGTCGTTCAGCGCGCGCACCTCGTCGACGTAATCACCGAGTGCCTCGGGTAGGTTCTTTTCGTTCCATAGCGGCCCAATGCCGGTGTCGAATTCTCCTGTCTTGGCGGCATAACCGTCGCGCAGCGAATACACGCCGGCGCCGGCGTGCGTGTCGATGTACCAGTACGACTTGTCTTTCTTGTTCAGGTAGCGCAGCAGCTGGACGACGACGGCGTGCTTGAGCACGTCCGCGTGGTTGCCTGCATGAAAACCGTGACGATAACTGAGCATGGCGGGCTGCCTGAAACGAAGGATGAATCGATGAAAACGGACGATTGCGCGTGGCCCGTCGGGCCGCGCGCCAATGCGGCCGCGTATTGTACGCGAGTGGGCGTGAGTCGCCTTACTCGAATGCGTCGCCGACGGCCTCCTCGATACGTTGCTTGACCTCCGGCGTCAGCTTCGCGGCGACGTCGAGCGCGCGCATGTTGTCGCCGATCTGCTCGATCCGCGACGCGCCCGTAATAACAGAGCTCACGCGCGGATTCGCGAGTATCCATGCGATCGCCAGTTGGGCGGTGCTGCAGCCGAATTCGGCCGCGATCGCGCCGAGCCGTTCGACCACGTCGTTGCTGGCCGAATCCGTCAGCCGGGCGCGGAGCCAGTCGTAGCCCGGCAGTTGCGCGCGGCTACCCGGCGGTACCCCGTTCCGGTACTTGCCGGTGAGCAGCCCCGATGCCAGCGGGCTCCAGGTCGTCAGGCCGAGGCCGTAGTCTTCATAGAGCCGCGCGTATTCCTGCTCGACCCGGGTACGATGGAACAGGTTGTACTGAGGCTGCTCGACGACCGGCTTGTGCAGATGGTGCCGCTCGGCAATTTCGTACGCGGCGCGGATCTCGTCGGCGCTCCATTCGGACGTGCCCCAGTACAGCGCCTTACCGCGTACGATCATGTCGCTCATCGCCCAGACGGTCTCCTCGATCGGCGTGTTCGGATCGGGGCGATGGCAGTACACGAGGTCGACATAGTCGAGCTGCAGCCGGCGCAGCGAGCCGTCGATCGCGTTCAGCAGATATTTCCGGTTCAGCGTGTGGTATTGGTTCGGCGCTTCCGCGAGTCCCCAGAAGAACTTGGTGGACACGAGATAGCTGATGCGCGGCCAGCCGAGCGACTTGAGCGCCTGGCCCATGATTTCCTCGGATTTTCCACCCGCATAGACCTCGGCGTTGTCGAAGAAATTGACGCCCGCATCGCGGGCCGCCGCAAGGCATTCACGGGCAACCCGCTGGTCGACCTGGTTGCCGTAGGTGACCCACGAGCCGAGCGAAAGCGCGCTGATCTGCAGGCCGGAGCGGCCTAGCCGTCGATAGTGCATGGGCGTCTCCCGCGACTCGGAACCGACCTTAAGCTTAGACGTTTTGCGCGCGAACGGCGGGGCCGATCGTGCACAATAGCGGCTGGCCTGTCTGCACGACCGCGCGACGAAAGCGGATGCAGCGGGGCGCGCTTTTTCGATCCGATAACGGAAGGAGACGGACATGGCAGCAGATCTGAGCGGCAAGACCGCAGTCGTCACGGGCGCCGCAAGCGGCATCGGCAAGGAAATCGCACTGGAGCTGGCCAAGGCGGGCGCCGCGGTCGCGATCGCCGACCTGAACCAGGACGGCGCAAACGCGGTTGCCGACGAGATCAACAAGGGAGGCGGCAAGGCGATCGGCGTCGCGATGGACGTGACCAGCGAAGAAGCGGTCAACAGCGGCATCGACAAGGTGGCCGAAACGTTCGGCTCGGTCGACATCCTCGTGTCGAACGCGGGCATCCAGATCGTCAACCCGATCGAGAACTACTCGTTCGCCGACTGGAAGAAGATGCAGGCGATCCACGTCGACGGCGCGTTCCT
>NZ_CADFEF010000071.1:0-4050 GCF_902833125.1 Burkholderia sp. BCC1640
GCCACAACCAAGCGCTCATCGCGCTCGCACGGCGACGCTGTGACGTCCTGTTCGCCATGCTGCGCGACGGCACCATTTACCAACCCAAGTCAGCCCCTACCGCTTGACGAAACACATAGGGGCACCCCCCGGGGACACATTGATTCGAAGCGCTCACGCGCATGCGAACAACCCGTGAGCGGCGGAATCGAAATCCTGTGTACCAGCTCGGCGAGGGCGGTGTGGATATCGCGACCCAAAGACACGCGAAATGCTGTGCGGGCCGAAGGTGAGTGATTCAACCGGAGAAGGCATGCCGAGCCGCTGCGGCCGATGTGGATATCCTGCGTCCAGAAGACGCCAAACCCTGTGACATCGGAACCGAAGAGGGTCTACCCATTCGGGAACGCACCGCGACGAGATTCGCGGTGTGGACAACCACCACGAAAGAGAATTTAAACGCTGTGACCCCGAACGGTGAACGTGAGTGCTCTCAGGTTTGTCGAACCGCATCGGACGGACCGCAGTCAGCGCACAACGGCCACCAACGGACAGCGTATCGTCCAGCTCAAATCTGCTGATCGAGCGCCCGCACGACAGCCTGTTCGCCCAGATTATCCACCGGCCCGACCACCGCGAAGTTGAGCCCGTTCACCGACCCATACCGCGCCAGCAACGACCCATCCACACGTTGCCCGGCTGGCAGCAGCCGATGTTTCGATTCCGCCGGTCGGAGATAGAAGCTCAGTGTCCGCCCGGCGTCGTCCTCGTAGAGCACCATCGCAGCCGTCGCGCCGCTGTCCGTCGTAAACAACCGCCCGCCAACCGGCCGGAACCCGGCCGCACTCAAATCCGGCAGCCTCGCCGACGCCCCCATGCGCCGGGTGAGCCACGTCTGCAAATCCTTCGCACCCGTCGGCCGGAAATCCACCTTCGCAGTCTGATCGACCGCCATCATCCGGTAAGCCTCGACCGCATCGCTCATCGGCGCAATCGGCGGCGGCGCGTTCCACCCGCGCGCCTGCCACCCGCCGAGCGTCCCGAGCCCGATACAGAACACGAACGAAGCCGCCATCGCGAACCGCACCCGCGAGCGCTCCGCACGCTTCGCACGAAGCGCTGCCGGATCCAGCGCAGGATTTTCGCCAGGCATCCGCACGCTCTCGAGCGCGGCCCGCAACCGCTGCGCATCCATCTGCCATTGCTTCACCTGTTCCGCGCTCTCCGGATGCAGCGCGAGATATCGCTCGACCGCGGCGCGCGCATCGTCGTCGAGCTGGCCGTCGACATAGGCCTGGAGATCGTGTTCGTCGGGACGGAGCGTGTTCATTTCATCAAGCGGAGAGAAGGAGCGGGAAGCTCGCCATCGCTGAGCTGGCGCAGTGCCTGGCGCGCGCGGGAGAGTCGCGACATCACGGTGCCGATCGGCACGTCGAGCAGGTCGGCGACTTCCTGATACGTGAAGCCCTCGACCGCGACGAGCAGCAGCAGGCTGCGCTGCTCGTCGGAGAGCCGGCCGAACGCTTCGAGCGTCGCGCGCGCGGTCGCCTCGCGTTCGGCGGACGGCCAGTGCGCTTCGTCGTCGTCGCGAATGCGGCCGAGCAGCCACGCGTAGCGCTTCGCGCTGCGTTTGCCGTCGAGAAACTGCCGGTAAAGGATCGTGAACAGCCAGCTGCGCAGCGACGCGTCGTCGCGGCGGCTCGCCCAGCGCGACAGCGCGCGCTCGAGTGTCGACTGGACGAGATCGTCGGCCGCGTGGACGTCACGCGCCAGCCAGAGCGCGAAGCGTCGCAGCCTGGGGATGAGTTCGCGCAATGCGTCGTCGTCGGGGGCGTTTGAGGGCATGGCCGGGGCGCGAGCCGATAAGCGTGGAGATGCCGCGTAGGACGCCGGTCGGCGTCGCTTATTCCGTCAGCATACGAAAAATTTCTTGATGGAATAAAGCGGCGCGGGTGGCGTCCTACACGCGTTCGACAATGATCTGACGATCAGGAGTGCATCCATGAAGCAATCTTCCTCTTCTTCGCCGCCGCGCGAACCCGGGCGCGGGTGGTGGCGCTGGGCCGTGATCGGCGGCGCGGTGGCCGGCGTGGCCGTGGCCTTCGGGTATGTCGGCGGCTGGCTCGCGCCGGCGCGTCTGACCCCGCACCGGCTAGTCGACGCGCTGCAGACTGCCGGCGGCGAGCATCCGGGTTTCCGGCGCAATCACGCGAAGGGCGTGTGCGTGACCGGTTACTTCGAAGGCAACGGCGCCGCGAGCGCATATTCCGTCGCGCCGTTCTTCAAGGCGGTGCGCACGCCCGTGGTCGGGCGCTTCGCGCTGCCGGGCGGGAATCCGTATGCGCCCGACAGCAGCGTGCCGATCCGCAGCCTCGCGCTGAAGCTCACCGCGCCGGACGGCCAGCAATGGCGGACCGGAATGAACGCGATGCCGGTGTTTCCGGTGACGACGCCGAAGGCGTTCTACGCGCAGTTGCTGGCGACCCGGCCGGATCCGGCGACGGGCAAGCCCGATCCGGCGAAGGTGAAGGCGTTTTTCGGCGCGCATCCGGAGACGGCTGCATTCCGCGCATGGGTGAAGGGTGCGAAGCCGAGCGCGAGTTACGTCACCGAAAGCTATTACGGGCTGAACGCGTTCTACTTCGTCGATGCCGCCGGCAAGCGCCAGGCGGTGCGGTGGCGCGTCGTGCCGGAGCAGACGACGGGCGCCGGCGACGTCGCGACGGCCGCGGATCCGAACGTGCTGCAGCAGGACCTGACGCGGCGCATCGCGGACGGTGCGCAGAAGTGGAAGCTGCTGGTCACGCTGGCGGAGCCCGGCGACCCGGTGGACGATGCGACGAAGACCTGGCCCGCGCAGCGTACGACGATCGACGCGGGGACGCTCGTGCTCGATCGCGTGGAGGCGCAGGACAGCGGGCCGTGCCGGGACGTGAATTACGACCCGACGGTGTTGCCGCAGGGGATTCAGGTGTCGGGGGATCCGTTGCTGGCGGCGCGGTCCGCGGCGTATGCGGATTCGTATTTGCGCCGGACGAGTGAAGAAGCCGGCGTAGCCGGCGCGGCGCGACTGAGTGCGGAGGGACGATGATGAAGGCGACGACGACGTTTAGCTTGCCGGCGAGGCTACTGCATTGGGTGATGGCCGCGATGATCGTCGCGATGCTGTTCATCGGGGTGGGGATGGTGGCGTCGGTTTCGGGGCGGCACGATTTCCTGGTGGCGTTGCACAAGCCGCTGGGGATTGCCGTGCTGGTGCTGGTTTGCGTGCGGATCGTGGTGCGGTTCGTGTCGAAGCCGCCCGCGTTACCCGAGGATCTGCCTTGGTGGCAGAAAGTTGCCGCGCATGGGTCGCATCTGGTGCTGTACGCGCTGATGCTCGCGATGCCGCTGATCGGGTGGGCGATGCTGTCGGCAGGCGGGTATCCGGTGACGCTGGGCGGTGGTGTGCAGCTGCCGGCGATCGTGTCGGCTGATCCGGTTGCGTTCGCCTGGCTCCGGGTCGCGCATCGCGTGCTGGCCTATCTGTTCTTCTTGACGTTCCTCGCGCATTTCGCGGCGGCGCTGTATCACGGACTGATTCGACGGGACGGCGTGGTGAGGGCGATGGTTGGGCGGTAATCGACGGAAGGTTGAGTTCGCTGCGGCGGGGCGGTTCACGGGCGACCGAGGCTGCTCCTGCCGTGTTGCTTATATATGAGCGCGGCTGCGGCTCAGCGGCTCCCGGCATAGCACGTCAAAAATATTTCACAAAGGGGGTTGCGGAGACTGGGGCGGGTGCTTAGAATCACGCCTCTTTCGCGCTAACGGAAACGCGGCGCGGGGGGAAGAAGGGAAGCGGTGCTGTTGAAGTCGGTTTTATCGACTCCAGTGCATACGAAATTAAACCGCAGTCGTCGCAACGAAGTAGTTAAAAAAGTTGTTGACGAGTTTTAAAAAACGGTTGATAATCTCGCTTCTCTGCTGCTGAAAACGCAGCGCTGCTGGGAAACTTCAGGTTTCTCGCAGAAATGCTCTTTAAAAATTAACAGCCGATAAGTGTGGGCGCTTGATGGCCGCGAGCTGATCCTC
>NZ_CADFEF010000072.1:0-3265 GCF_902833125.1 Burkholderia sp. BCC1640
TGGCTTGAGGGAGCCTGACGATTACCTACTTTCACACGGGAATCCGCACTATCATCGGCGTAGAGTCGTTTCACGGTCCTGTTCGGGATGGGAAGGGGTGGGACCGACTCGCTATGGTCATCAGGCAAAGGGGGTTGTCCTGCTGGCGTGGCCAACAGAACCAATCTGGGAAGAAGCAGTAATTTTGAGTTGTGTGTATCGCACACGAGATCAACCAGTCCGACGCGCTGTAATCAGCGCGAGACAGACTTGTTATAGGATCAAGCCTTACGGGCAATTAGTATCAGTTAGCTGAACGCATTACTGCGCTTACACACCTGACCTATCAACGTCCTGGTCTCGAACGACCCTTCAAGGGGATCTAGTCCCCAGGGATATCTCATCTTAAGGCGAGTTTCCCGCTTAGATGCTTTCAGCGGTTATCTCTTCCGAACATAGCTACCCGGCGATGCCACTGGCGTGACAACCGGTACACCAGAGGTTCGTCCACTCCGGTCCTCTCGTACTAGGAGCAGCCCCCTTCAAATATCCAACGCCCACGGCAGATAGGGACCAAACTGTCTCACGACGTTTTAAACCCAGCTCACGTACCTCTTTAAATGGCGAACAGCCATACCCTTGGGACCGGCTACAGCCCCAGGATGAGATGAGCCGACATCGAGGTGCCAAACACCGCCGTCGATATGAACTCTTGGGCGGTATCAGCCTGTTATCCCCAGAGTACCTTTTATCCGTTGAGCGATGGCCCTTCCATACAGAACCACCGGATCACTATGACCTGCTTTCGCACCTGCTCGACTTGTCGGTCTCGCAGTTAAGCACGCTTATGCCATTGCACTATCAGCACGATTTCCGACCGTACCTAGCGTACCTTCGTACTCCTCCGTTACGCTTTGGGAGGAGACCGCCCCAGTCAAACTGCCTACCATGCACTGTCCCCGACCCGGATCACGGGCCAAGGTTAGAACCTCAAACAAACCAGGGTGGTATTTCAAGGACGGCTCCACCGAAACTAGCGTTCCGGTTTCATAGCCTCCCACCTATCCTACACAGATCGGTTCAAAGTCCAATGCAAAGCTACAGTAAAGGTTCATGGGGTCTTTCCGTCTAGCCGCGGGTAGATTGCATCATCACAAACACTTCAACTTCGCTGAGTCTCGGGAGGAGACAGTGTGGCCATCGTTACGCCATTCGTGCAGGTCGGAACTTACCCGACAAGGAATTTCGCTACCTTAGGACCGTTATAGTTACGGCCGCCGTTTACCGGGACTTCAATCAAGAGCTTGCACCCCATCATTTAATCTTCCGGCACCGGGCAGGCGTCACACCCTATACGTCCACTTTCGTGTTTGCAGAGTGCTGTGTTTTTATTAAACAGTCGCAGCCACCAGTTTATTGCAACCCCTTCACCCTTTGCGCGCAGGCGCATCAAGCTACAAGGGCGTACCTTATCCCGAAGTTACGGTACCAATTTGCCGAGTTCCTTCTCCCGAGTTCTCTCAAGCGCCTTAGAATACTCATCTCGCCCACCTGTGTCGGTTTGCGGTACGGTCATCGTTAGACTGAAGCTTAGAGGCTTTTCTTGGAACCACTTCCAATTGCTTCGCTCCCTAAGGAGCTCGCGCCACACCCTTGAATCCTGCGCCCGGATTTGCCTAAGCGCCTTCTCCAATGCAGCGACCGGGACTTCCAACACCCGGACAACCTTCCGCGATCCGTCCCCCCATCGCATCTAACAATGGTGCAGGAATATTGACCTGCTTCCCATCAGCTACGCATTTCTGCCTCGCCTTAGGGGCCGACTCACCCTACGCCGATGAACGTTGCGTAGGAAACCTTGGGCTTACGGCGAGGGGGCCTTTCACCCCCTTTATCGCTACTCATGTCAGCATTCGCACTTCCGATACCTCCAGCACCCTTTACAAGGCACCTTCGCAGGCTTACGGAACGCTCTCCTACCATGCGAGCAAAGCTCGCATCCGCAGCTTCGGTATATAGCTTAGCCCCGTTACATCTTCCGCGCAGGACGACTCGATCAGTGAGCTATTACGCTTTCTTTAAAGGGTGGCTGCTTCTAAGCCAACCTCCTGACTGTTTTAGCCTTCCCACTTCGTTTCCCACTTAGCTATATTTGGGGACCTTAGCTGGCGGTCTGGGTTGTTTCCCTCTTGACACCGGACGTTAGCACCCGATGTCTGTCTCCCGTGATTGCACTCTTCGGTATTCGGAGTTTGCTATGGCGGGGTAATCTGCAATAGACCCCCCAACCATGACAGTGCTCTACCCCCGAAGGTGAGACACGAGGCACTACCTAAATAGTTTTCGGAGAGAACCAGCTATTTCCAGGTTTGTTTAGCCTTTCACCCCTATCCACAGCTCATCCCCTAACTTTTCAACGTTAGTGGGTTCGGACCTCCAGTACGTGTTACCGCACCTTCATCCTGGCCATGGATAGATCACCTGGTTTCGGGTCTACGCCCAGCAACTGAACGCCCTATTCGGACTCGCTTTCGCTACGCCTGCCCTATACGGTTAAGCTTGCTACTGAACGTAAGTCGCTGACCCATTATACAAAAGGTACGCCGTCACCCCTTACGAGGCTCCGACTGTTTGTATGCATGCGGTTTCAGGATCTATTTCACTCCCCTCCCGGGGTTCTTTTCGCCTTTCCCTCACGGTACTGGTTCACTATCGGTCGATCACGAGTATTTAGCCTTGGAGGATGGTCCCCCCATCTTCAGACAGGATTTCACGTGTCCCGCCCTACTTGTCGCACACCTAGTTCTTTCATACTGTTTTCGCCTACAGGGCTATCACCTGCTATGGCCGCACTTTCCAGAGCGTTCGGCTAACAATACAAATAAAGAGTGCAAGGCTCATCCCATTTCGCTCGCCACTACTTTGGGAATCTCGGTTGATTTCTTTTCCTGCGGTTACTTAGATGTTTCAGTTCACCGCGTTCGCTTCACATGGCCTATGTATTCAGCCATGGATACTCCAAAAGGAGTGGGTTTCCCCATTCGGACATCTACGGATCAAAGCTCGTTTGCCAGCTCCCCGTAGCTTTTCGCAGGCTACCGCGTCCTTCATCGCCTGTGATCGCCAAGGCATCCACCACATGCACTTGTTCGCTTGACCCTATAACGAGTCTGTCTCATCGACAGTCGCTACAGGTTGAGTTCTCGCGTTGTGCCGTATTCCAATTGAGTCAAACATAGAGTTCGAATCATCTTGAGATACATCGATACAATCACAACCCGGATAG
>NZ_CADFEF010000073.1:0-2982 GCF_902833125.1 Burkholderia sp. BCC1640
TCATGGTCATCGGGATCATCCCCAAACACCCTGCCTGAAAAACTAGCAGGATAGGTTGATTGCCCGGCTCAGTTTTCAGTCGGCGCGATCCCTACAAGTGGCTCAATTTCCGGTCGGCGTAAACACCGTATCGGCCGCTCGTCTTCAGCCTTTACCGCGAAGCGAAACAGGAGTGTGTCGACGACATCACGCAATATCTCGAAGCCTGGTATCCGGGCATGGCCGCGGTGGTGTGGCATGACGGCCACCTCGAAGCACAGAAGGGCGGCAAGGGGACGTACGTTGGCTATTGGGCAATCGAAGCCGCAGCGGTTTCCTATCTGCTGGAGCTGGACGACAGTTCCTTCCGGGACCATCTGCTGTATCCGAAGGACCTAGCCGACTTTGCGCGCAACTTCGACCCCGCGAAGGGGAATCCGCCGGCACCTCAGAACAACGGGCCGAAGACAGTGCGCACCGGTCAGGTATGCCCGGAGACCGGTATCTGGAGAGCACAAGGCCATCACGTGCCCGGTGTGCGGGTGCAGCAGGGCGAGCGTATGCCAGAAGTGTTCGCCCCAGACCGGTCAGGTGCATACCGCTCCCAGCCTGCCCTCTGGGAGTTTGAGCGCAAGGATTGACCCAGCAGACGAATGCCGAACTTGCGCATGCCCCGCGAAATACACGTCACGGGGCGAATGTGGTCGATGTCGAGACAATGTTCGGGACGGCACTGCCGCTCATCGCACAACACGACACTGCAAGTCAACAAAGCGAGCGCTCACCTGCACACGAACTGAGTCAAACGCTCGCCCACTTGGCGAACAGCGACTCCGCCTGCTGGAGCACGGTATCGGTTGCTTCTTCCTGCCGGTCGACCGGGTATATTTTCGAGCAGTCGAAAGCGAAAAAACCGAGGCAAATGCCGGGCAGAGAAGAATGTCATCCGCCGCCCGGACTGCAATCAACTCAGGCCTGGGCGGGCACGCTCGCGACTTGAGTCGTTCCTTCGACCGCACCAGCATCGACAGCGCTCGCAGAATCTGCGGAACTCTTCGGCGCACGTGCCTTTCGGGCAGCGGGCGCCTTTGCGGCCGCACTCTCTTTTGGAGCAATTTTTCGAGCCGCCGCCTTCTTGGCAACTGTCTTCTTCGTTGCCGCCACCTTTTTCGCGGCGATTTTCTTAGCCGCGGGCTTGACCGGCTTTGCCTTCGGCGCAGTAGCCACTTCGCTCTCGCCGGCAATCAAAAACTTCGACCGGTCTTTCACACTCGCGAGCCAAGCCGGCGCACGGCCGCGACCACTCCATGTAACACCCGACTTGGGGTCACGATAAAGCACCGGTTGAGGGCCCTTCCTTTGGTTTCCTGCCTTCGCCGCTTTTACCGGCGCCTTAACACTCGCCGCAGCGCTCGACGAAGCTCCGTCAACGAGGAACTTGGAGCGGTCCTTTGCGTTCACTATCCAAGCCGGTGCGCGGCCTCGACCTGACCAAGTCTCTCCAGTTTTTGGGTTCTGGTACTTCGGCTCGGCAGCAGTAGCCGAGTTCGCAGCCTTCTTGGCTCGCTTGCGACCAAAAATCTGGTCATCGGTGATACCGTACTCAGCGACGAGCTCGCGAACCTGCGCAATAACTGCTTCGAGTTCCGCGACGCGCGCTGCTTCAGTGCGCTCTTGGAGCGCGTCGAGCTGTGCCTTTAGGGCTTTGTACTTTTCTGCCATTTCTTTAATTCTCCTGTCTATTGAGTGCGACTTTTATATCTTAGCAATTCAGTAATTGCTTGACGGCAGTATACTCCCGGTCGATGCGGCATTTCGCGTGCCAGTCCGGCACATTTTGCGCACGCCTCTGCTGCGAGACCATCCCGCGGCGTGCTTGCAATACCTGTCCAAGAATGCTGTCTACGAGAGACACGGTGGTTGTATCAAGCATTCTCACGAGTTTTGAGAATACTCAAAACCCGTGAGAAATATTGAGATGCGACATAAGTCAACCGATTCTCCAAACAACGTTTGCGGTCAGAGCGTGGCGCTCGAGCGAGCCCGCAGCGCCTCGTAGAGTTGGGCTGGTCCCAACAAAATGTCCTTGAGACCATCGCGCACGCGCGCCGAATCGAGCGCCTGTTTGCTCATGGTGGTATGCGCGTCGAATGCGTCAATGATGGCACGCATCAGTGCATCGGTCAGGTCGGGGGAGTTGGCGAACTGCTCCTTGCTATTGCTCACGGCCTGCTGCATCAGAAGTTCGTTTTCCAGCAGTTTGCCCTTGAGCACACCGTTCACGTAGACCAGTTGGTCGTCGTCGGTCAGTTCCCCATCGAACAGCCCGTTGACCTTCTGGATAATTTCATCAAGGAACGCCTTCTCCTTTTCCTGGACCGCACCGCTGCCGACGGCATCCATCGGCGGCAGCTTCGGTGTTTCACCGTGGCCGAGATTGAGGGGCTGGCGCCCGGTGTGTCGCAGGCTATGGTGCGTCAGCGTAACCTTGGTCAGGTCAACCGCGTCGCGCTCGCGACCGAATTCCAAGAGGGGGATGAGCCGCTTGTAGAACAGGAAGCGCTTTTCGATATCGGTATTGCCGTAGTCGAAAATCTGCGACAGGAACGCATACAGGCGTACGAATGCCCCCATGTCGTTTTTGAACAGCACCAGTGCGTCGAGCATGTCCTTCGCCGCCTGCGCAGCCTTGTCATCGTGCTGTGCCTCGGCGTTTGCCTTGTCCTGCTGTGCCACCTTGTAGCGCTTGAGCAAGCGGTCAGCCACTGGCGCAATGGCGACATGCAATTGCGCCTGGGTGCCTTTCGGGTCCAGCTCGACCCTAGCGACGCGGTCGACCTCGAAGTCGTCGTAGTAACCCGCGGCATCGAGCTTGGCGTGTTGATGTCCGCACAGAACTGACCCACTAGAGCTGAAAATTTTCATCGAATTTTGACCCACGTGATTGAATGCCCTGCTCAATCTTTGAGCAGGGGATACAAAGGTGATCACGGTGGGCATATT
>NZ_CADFEF010000074.1:0-2665 GCF_902833125.1 Burkholderia sp. BCC1640
ACGCCCTTCACGGCTTCCCCTTCGCAACCGAGACTCCCCGTACCCTAAAATGCAGCTTCCTTTAACGACCATCCAGCTCCAAGTACTCCGCTCCCGCCAGGCTCCTTTTGGTTTTGGAAAGTACTCGGTCGGTGGAGGCGCAGTTGCACGTTGAGGTAAGGGGAATAGTCAATAAAATCAAAGGTCTGATTTATCTATTTTCGCCGTGATTTCGTGCCGCATGATGTCAGGCGTGAAATTTCTCGTGTGCAAGTGGAACGGCGTTCGGTTCGACGGCAACACATGGCATTCGGTGCAAGTGCTGGACTGCACGGGAAGCACGGTCGAAGCGCATGGACTCAAGGGGCTGGACGTGGATTTCACAGGCAGCTATTTCGAGCATCTGGCATTCGAGGACACGGAAATCAACGGCGGGCATTGAGTCGAGCGCGTGACCTTACGGCCTCCCGCCAGAGCGCGCGACGCGAACATCGGACAGGCGTCGCCCCCTCCCAGTTTTTTTCTCGTCAACAACCACAAAAAACATCATTTCGCCCACGCGGGCCTGTCAGCAGAATGTCTCCATTCCCACTCGCGCAACGACACGAGCGTCGCAGCGAGCCGCACTTCAAGGAGACAGCCGTGGCAGTGGAAACAACCTCAATCGATACGCTGGTCGTCGGAGCCGGGCAGGCCGGCGTGGCCATGAGCGAGCACCTGGGCAAGCTCGGCGTGCCGCATCTCGTGCTGGAGCGCGACCGCATCGCCGAGCGCTGGCGCACCGGGCGCTGGGATTCGCTGGTCGCGAACGGCCCCGCGTGGCACGACCGTTTTCCGGGGCTCGAATTCGACGGCCTCGATCCCGATGCGTTCGCATCGAAGGACCAGGTCGCCGATTATTTCGAAGCCTATGCGCGCAAGTTCAATGCGCCGATCCGCACCGGCGTCGAAGTGAAGAACGTCGTGCGCAACACGGGCAAGCCGGGTTTCATCGTCGACACCTCGGACGGCACGATCGAGGCGAACCGCGTGGTCGTCGCGACGGGCCCGTTCCAGCGCCCGGTCATCCCGCCGATCGCGCCGGACGATGGCGGCCTCATGCAAATCCACTCGGCCGATTATCGCAACCCGGCGCAATTGCCCGATGGCGCGGTGCTGGTGGTCGGTGCGGGTTCGTCGGGCGTGCAGATCGCCGACGAGCTGCAGCGCGCGGGCCGGCAGGTCTATCTGTCGGTCGGCCCGCATGACCGCCCGCCGCGCGCGTATCGCGGCCGTGACTTCTGCTGGTGGCTCGGCGTGCTCGGCGAATGGGACAAGGAAGTCGCGACGCCCGGACGCGAACACGTGACGATCGCGGTGAGCGGCGCGCGCGGAGGCCACACGGTCGATTTCCGCGCCCTCGCGCACCAGGGCGTAACGCTCGTGGGGCTGACGAAGGCGTTCGACGGCGGCGTCGCGGTGTTCGAGCGCGATCTCGCGACCAATCTCGCCCGCGGCGACGAGAACTACCTGGCGTTGCTCGATGCGGCCGACGCGTACGCGGCGCGCAACGGCCTCGACCTGCCCGAAGAACCTGAAGCCCGCCGCATCCTGCCGAATCCGGATTGCGTCACGCAGCCGATCCTCGCGCTCGACCTGGCCGGCGCCGGCGTCACGTCGATCGTCTGGGCGACGGGCTACGCGGTCGACTACGGCTGGCTGAACGTCGACGCGTTCGCCGCGAACGGCAAGCCGCAGCATCAGCGCGGCGTGTCGACGGAGCCGGGCATCTATTTTCTTGGTCTGCCGTGGCTGTCGCGGCGCGGCTCCAGCTTCATCTGGGGCGTGTGGCACGACGCGAAACACATCGCCGACCACATCGTCACGCAGCGCAAGTACCTCGATTACCACGACGCGTCGCGACGTCGCGCGCAAACGCGTACCGCGCACGGCGAAGCTGCGCACGGAGCGCGGGCCGATGCACGCCCCATGGTCGACGCGATCGACTGATGCGCGCTCGCGCCACGGCCCGCGCCCGGCAAGAAGCCCGGACGCGGTGAAACGGCTACCCGGCTACCAGAACCCCGCCGCGCCGCGACCGCTCCCGGCGCGGCGGGTGAACCCACCGTCATTCGAAGGACCTCGATGAGCCAGCCTACCCACACCCGTATCCGCATGTTCAATACGAAGGATACCTACCCGAACCAGACGCTCGACAACGACCTGTGCCAGGCCGTGCGCGCCGGCAACACCGTCTACGTGCGCGGCCAGGTCGGCACCGATTTCGACGGCAACCTGATCGGCCTCGGCGATCCGCGCGCGCAGGCCGAGCAGGCGATGAAGAACGTGAAGCAGTTGCTCGAGGAAGCCGGCAGCGACATCACGCACATCGTGAAGACGACGACCTACCTGATCGACCCGCGCTATCGCGAGTCCGTGTATCAGGAAGTCGGCAAGTGGCTGAAAGGCGTCTACCCGATTTCGACGGGGCTCGTCGTTTCGGCGCTCGGCCAGCCGCAGTGGCTGATGGAGATCGACGTGATCGCGGTGATCCCGGACAACTGGCAGCCGAACCGCGCATAGGAGAATGAAATGAACGCGTCCCACCCATGCACGTGAGAGCAAAGAGGGGTGGATCCTCACGGGCCAACGGCATCGATGTGCCCAGGTGGAAAATGCACGCATTTCCCGGCAACCGGAGGATCCA
>NZ_CADFEF010000075.1:0-2204 GCF_902833125.1 Burkholderia sp. BCC1640
AATATGCCCACCGTGATCACCTTTGTATCCCCTGCTCAAAGATTGAGCAGGGCATTCAATCACGTGGGTCAAAATTCGATGAAAATTTTCAGCTCTAGTGGGTCAGTTCTGTGCGGACATCAACACAGTGACACCTACCGTAACGAGAACAGTGTGTACATGAAGTTGATGAACTTCCGGAGCTTGGATCCGGAGTACACAGCCCAGGGCAAGACGGGGCTTACACGGGGAAATAAGGATGAGGCCCTGGTCTGGAACGAGTATTCACGCGACTTGCAGCGACTCGCGGAGGTGGCACAGTTCATCAGAGATGGAATCACCGAACATTCCAATGACATAGACTTGGCGGGGCCGGACGAGCCGGGCATTGAAGAGGCTGAAGAAGGAAGAGTTGCGACGCGGATGCATCGCTTTCGCGAGCGTGATCGGCGGCTCGTTGGTGAGGCTAAGAAGCAAGCGCAAGAGCGGTACGGTCGGCTCTTATGCGTCGCATGCGGTTTTGACTTCTTGAAGAAGTACGGTGAATTGGGTGACGGGGTTATTGATGTTCACCACACGAAGCCAGTTCATACCATGCGGCCTGGCGAGAAAACGAAGGTCAGCGACCTTATCCTCCTTTGCTCTAACTGTCATCGCATTGTGCATTCGAAACGGAAGTGGCTCACGTTGGAGCAGTTGAAAGCGGCACTCGGCCGCTAATGCGTTCACGCGTGCCGGCCATGCGGAGGCGTGCAGACTGAAGGGCGCTATCGCATGGCGGGCGCTATGCCGAGCGAGGCGTAGCCGACGCGAGCCGCGCTAGACGTGTGAGGCTGTGTCGGCATCCGGTAGCAGGCGATCCGCGCATGTCACGAGACGGCGCAGTTCACGGGTTAGTTGCTCGATGGTCAATGGGGTCACTGCCGGATCGGTCGGGCCGTCCAGACGCCTTGCTACGTCGTCAAGCTGTAGGTGCGTGTACCGTTCGAGCATCGTCCAAGTCTTATGTCCGGTAATGCGGGCGACTTCTGGTACGGTCAGCCTGCGCTCGAAGAATCTGGAGGTTGCCTCGTGCCGCAGGTCGTGGAACCGGAAGTCGCGTAGCTCGGCTCGCCGTACGGCGCGAATGAATGAGCGTTTGACGGCTTCGGTCGTGACGCCTGCGAACACTTGACCTGTTCGGTTGCCGTTGGCGTCGAACGCTGTTGGTACGCTTTGGAGAATCATCGCGGCGCGGGCCGACAGAGGAACACCACGAGCCGTGCCGTTCTTCGTCATGGGGAGGCGAGCGTAACGACCGGACAGGCTGATGTGCGCCCAATCGAGTGCGACAATCTCGGACTGCCTCATCGCAGTCTCAAGCGCAAGTTCTACCACTGGCCGGAGATACGGCGCTCGGGCATCGCGGCACGCGGCCAGCAGGGCTGATTCCTCGCCAGTTCGAAGTCGCCTATCTCTAGGTGGAGATTCTTTCGGGCGACGTACCTTCTGGAAGGGGTTTTGAGCTAGCGGAGCAGCCCATTCCTCTATCCCGATTTTCACGACGTGTGCGAGCAGCGTCATGTCTCGCCTAACGGTCGATCCGCTGACAGTTAGCAGGCGGACATCGCGCCATTCCGCGACGCGCTGCCGGTCAAGGTTGATGATGGGGCAGTCGGCTAGCTCATGCTTGAGAAGGCCATTCATTCGGAGGGTTTCTTGCTCGGCTGACCGCTTCAGTGGGGTGACGGTCGCGAGATAGCGCCGCATTAGGTCGCCGAGCGTGCGGTACTGCGCTTCACACTCGGCGGCGATCCGTTGGCGCTCGGTTTCCATCTTCGTCGCGTGGATGCGGCGGCGGATTTCCGCCTCATGCTCATTGAGCCACGCCTCGGCTTCGACTCTGGTAGGGAAGGTGCGAGACAGCGAGGAGAACCCCTTGATCCGAATCTTTGCTTGATACCGGATCTTGTCGCGCTGTCGGGGGCGCGCTTGGATGGTGCCCATACCTGTTCTCCATAGGTGGAGGGTTGAAGGTATCGGCAGTCATGCTGCGTCCACTCGGGGACGAATAGTATGCCACACGGCGTGCACTGCCGTTTCCGATACAAGTTGCTAGAGTGACCCTGCCTCGTTTTCACGTACAGCATCTTATGCAGCGATCAAACCAGCCTCGTAGTCGACGGGGGTAAGGAAGTCGATCGAGGTATGCAGACGTTGCCGATTGTAATAGCCCTCGATCCAAT
>NZ_CADFEF010000076.1:0-2085 GCF_902833125.1 Burkholderia sp. BCC1640
ACGCAGGAGGACAACGACCCCGGAAACCCATACACTTATCCACAACCGGTCCTGCTATAGACCGGTCTCCACCCCGGCTCAAAATCCAATCGGCCCGGTGGCTCAAAATTCCGTCGGCGCGGACACTCATGGCCTTAGTCGGAAGCTCTACCCCAGCCGCCCCAGCAGGCTCCTAGGGTCCAGATGCGTGTAACGCTTGAGCATCTGAAGTGTCTTGTGGCCGCTGATGGCTGCCACCTCCATCATGTTGAATCCCTTCTCGAATAGACGAGAGATGGCTTCATGCCGGAGGTCGTGGAATTTCAAGTCCTCCAGGTCGCACGCAATGCGGACCTTCTTGAAGCGCCTTGCGATGCTGCCTTTTCGAATATCGAACACGTACCGGCCGGGTCTCACCGGGAGTGTCCGAAGAGCTACCACTGCTGCACGGGACAAGGGGACCATGCGGGGCGTCCCATTCTTTGTATCGGGGAGGTACGCGAGCTGACTATCAAGGTCGAGGTTGGGCCAAGTGAGCGCTGCTATCTCTCCGCTTCGCATCGCAGTTTCCACAGCAACGGTTACGGCGGCCCTGAGCCAGTGGTCCCCATCCCGCTCGCACCATTCGATGATTTTGCCGAATTCTCCCGGTCGAAGTCGCCGGTCCCTAACGTTCCCCTGCTTGATTCGCCTCATGGCTTTCCTTGGGTTCAGGACATCTTCATAGCCCCAGTCGGCGCGCGCAACTTCGTACAGGTGCGAAATCAGCGCAATCTCAGTGCGTATGGTGGCGATTGCTATTCCTTGGGCCAATCGTTGATTCATGTACGCGGTCAAGTCTGCCCCACGGATGCTGTAGATGGACAGGTCGACCAATGGATTCTTGAGCCATCGGCTAAGGATTCCCAGCTCTGTACGGGAGCTTTTCTTGAGCGGCGTTACCTCACTGGCATACCTCTCAAGGGCCTCCCTTAGCGTTGGGCCAAGGCAGGAGCCAAGCGGCCTTTTGTGCGCTGGTTTCCGTCCCAGTTCCAGCTCACGCGCCGTTGCCCAAGAAATAGCACTCTCGATGTCGTCGAAGGTGCGGTATTCAGGGGCAGCGTTCTTGAGGCGAACCATCGCCTGGACGCGACCGCTGCCTCTCTTTCGGTAGGTCGGCATATGCGCTGTACCCCTGCGGTTGCTCAGATGGCTGGATGACCGCGCGCGAACTTTGCGACATCGCTGAGGTGTTCTGCCTCCAGAAGTTCATTGGCCTGGAGCAGGACTAGCATGGCAGCGTGCGGTGAGCCGCTACATGCAGCCTTGATGAGGTCGATAGCGGCATTCACGAGATGCTTAGCCGCATCCGCATCCTGGTCAGCAGATATATCTAGCTCGGCAAGACTGGCCGCGAACCTCAAGAGTTCATCAAGTTCCGGCCAGGCCGGGAATCGCCCGCTAGGGAGTTTGATATCGCGCTCCATGGCTGCCCCTCTGATGGATTGTCAGGGGACGCACGGTAGCAACGGGATGGGGGCTTGCGTAAGCCCATGGGGTATAGTGGATAACCGACAGTCGCTCTTCATCGATCCACTTGCGAATGTGTTCCGATACTGGATGACTTCGCGATATGACACAGTCTCAATCGCACGTGAAAAAGCGCCGCGAGCGCTATTTTTTTGACCTCGCCCAGCGGCTCACCGCATGCTGGCCAACGGGCCATATCGATGACGGGGGCGAGCAGCCGGACATCGTTGTTAGTACCGAGGGCAGTGCGTACGGCGTCGAGGTCACGGAACTAGTGCGGGATGATCGTAAGGCCTTTGAAGATACGCGAAGATTGATATGCGAAAAGGCGCGAGCTCTCTGGCTGGCAGAGGGCCGTTTGGCAGCGCTGGATGTGAAGGTGATCTTCCAGGCAAAAGCGGTAATGAACAAGCGCGCTCAGGACGCAGCGGCGCTGGAACTGGTGACGATTGTTAAGGCACATAGTCCCGACCTAGGGAAACACTGATTTATCCGGCTCTGTGGTCATCGCTGACGCAGCCGAGGACGTTGTAGAAGATAGTTCACGGAACGGGTCCACGACGATGAAACGGCAAATGAGCTTTGCGGAAGCGGAAA
>NZ_CADFEF010000077.1:0-2024 GCF_902833125.1 Burkholderia sp. BCC1640
ACGCAGGAGGACAACGACCCCGGAAACCCATACACTTATCCACAACCGGTCCTGCTATAGACCGGTCTCCACCCCGGCTCAAAATCCAATCGGCCCGGTGGCTCAAAATTCCGTCGGCGCGGACAATTGACCTTCTGGCAGTGTCACACTTTGACCATGACCATATCAGTGGGCTGGTAATGTTGTTGTCGAGGTTTCACATTCGTGAACTCGTGCTGCCCTACGTTCCCTTGTGGCAGCGTCTCGCAATCGTGTTTATGGCGGATGCGGCATATAGGTCTCAGCTCACGCAATTTCTAGTGAACCCGGTAGCGTTTGTCGCGGGCCTGCGGGACGTGAGCGTTGAACGCATCCTGTTCGTGCGCGGTGGCGGCGAAACACCTGAGCTGCCGGATTTTGACGATGGCGATGAGCCGGACTTTCCCAAACCAGACGAAAACCAAGACTTGCCGGAGGGCGGGCGATATCGGTGGCCAGTCACAGTTCACGTAACGGACGAGGCACCTGACGACGAGGGGGATGTTGTCAATTCAAATGACTCGCAGAAAGCGGCTCGGGCGAATATTCGCGTGCAATACATGCAACCGGGAACCGCAATCACAGTTTCTCGAGTGTGGGAGTTTGTTCCCTATAACGATAGCGAGTTGGCGCATATTGCCACGTCGCGTTTCAGGTCCGAGGTTGCGAAGCTTCGAAACAAACTTCTCCTCGCACCAAACAACCTACAGCGTCAAGATATCCTGGACCATCTAAAGGAGAAATACAAAGCGTTTGGGACGAGTGGTTTCCGTCAAAATCTCATATCCTTGTTTATGTACGCAGGGCCTCTTGTAGGGGTGAGCTCAGTTCCGTGGGGGCCAGTTTTCGTTGCGAAACGTATCCCATCAATAGAGTCATTACATCGGGTCATTTACCATCCGAAAATGCCTGCGGCGGTTCTCTATACTGGAGATGGCTTCCTGAACACGGCTCAGCGGCTGAAAAAACTACAAACCTACTTGGGGCCGGTGCGAAACAAGAATATTGTACTGCTCCAGGTGATGCATCATGGCTCTCGTTACAATTGGTTTGATGGAATTGCGGAGGAAATTAAGCCGGCTATAAGTGTATTTAGTTCAGACCCTAGGAGAAAGAAGAGCCATCCACATTCCGAAGTCGTAAAAGATTTTTTGCGGTATGGTCCTGTGCAAGTGGATACGGAAACCAGCTTGTTCGCGCGGATTGATTTTGAATGGGGGCGTTGAGAAATGTTCATGACGTGACCGTGACCACGGCAGCGCACCAACTTACTGTTGTTCAGGTGATAATGGAACCTCGGATGGGGTTCCCGTATTATTCCCATGCACGCTCAAGCATGAATTCGAACATCTCCTTGTCGTCAGAAAACTCTTCCCAGATAGGCTTGCCGACAAACTCGATAGCACAGTAGCGCTGCGTACCTGTATTGATGACGTAGAGCTCTTCGTCGCGTTGACCAAAGTAGACAAAGCGATTATCGAACGAGTCACGAAGGTCGGCATTTGCTTCGAAAATTGTCTGCCTGAACACCGCGCGCTTCTCGATAGGCCATATCGTCAATCCATTGTGGAGAACGCCGTCTGCATGGCGGAGCATCTCTTTGTAGGATGCAGGCAACGGAATTCCGAATTCCGTTGCAAAACGCCTGTCTGCCGTAGCAATCTCGCTCTCTGTACGCGCGGGGGGGCGGTTTGACTCATTGAGGTCGAGCGTCATGCTCTCGACAAGTTCAGCGATGGTCATTCAAAAATCCCTAGAAAATCGACGTTCGGCACCGGCTCAGACACATAACCCATCGCGATGTTTGGATAGACAATTGTATCTGTCGGGGGCATGGGCAGGGCGACCTCTCCGGCCTCCCCATAATTCAGCCGGTCGATGGTAAGCACTCGACCAGCACCGTAGCGTAGATCGTTGACGACGGCAGCGCGATGCTATCGGATAGGCTCGACGCGGGCAGTAGAGGGCAACGACGACGCCACGTTCCACGGTAACAACTCGTCGAT
>NZ_CADFEF010000078.1:0-2009 GCF_902833125.1 Burkholderia sp. BCC1640
AGCCCTCGTCACGCCAGAAATCGATTCGCATACGTTCTTCAGGTTGAAGTTGTTGGTACGTTCTCTTTGCCATTCGCGGACATTACCGGATGGCGAGAGTGTTGCACTTCAGATTTGAGGCCGCCCTTTTTCGCATCGCCCCTGTTTTTTGTAGTCCGTAATGATTTTATCTATCTGCATCCCGAGCCATTTCGCTGATTCGGCATTGGACTGTAGCCAGTTGTATCCCACTGCATGAACCGGAAGGTGATACTTGTATGAAAGATCGACTTCCGCTTCAGAGAGCTTCCCAAGATTAGGGGCGACAAGTTCCTGCTTCAACTGGGCTCGTAGACCATTTTTCCCATGATCCGTCTCCGGGCGGCAATCGTTGAGCGCATTTTCCAGCCATACCAGGAACTTCCCATAGAACATCTTGGAGACGGTACCCCACCCACGGCCGCGCAATTCAGTTTCAGATAGTGCCGTTCCAGTGGGAATCGAACCCTCGCCGGACACCTTGGTAGAAGACGGATCCAGTATTTTTTTTCTTTCAGTAGGGCTTCTAACTGCCCATCCCACGAGCGATGCCGGGTCGTCGACAAGCCAGACTGCATCGCCATTAAGATTGGCCAGATTCGTGCC
This sequence comes from Burkholderia sp. BCC1640, assembly GCF_902833125.1. Taxonomy (NCBI): domain Bacteria; kingdom Pseudomonadati; phylum Pseudomonadota; class Betaproteobacteria; order Burkholderiales; family Burkholderiaceae; genus Burkholderia; species Burkholderia sp. BCC1640. The sequence goes on from NZ_CADFEF010000078.1 coordinate 625, forward strand.
CATGACCCCGGGCACGACAATGACGGGAATGATCCGGTCCGGGTGCATGTAACACACCGCCGTGCTGTTGTCTGGCGCCGAGGTCACCGATGGATAATGACGGGACCCGTCCTCCGCTATGGTGGGTTGAATGACTCGTTCGGTAGTGGGCATGTATTTCGAGACTCCAATCCTGTTCAATTGGTGAGCTATAGGGCGGGGCAAATCCGCATTCAGACTGCGGTATCCGGATCGATTCGAAGTCGGACTCCTTCAGCAAAAATCGCCCTCTGGATACCAGTCTTTCCTTCGGCATCCGTCATGCCCTGAATCACACTACCGTCGTCGCGAATGATGGAAAACGCTCGATGGCCCACCGGCTCACCACTGTGGGGCCACTTCAATGTAAATTCTTCGTCGAAGGGGGCATGCTTCCAGTTGTTGACGGTTTCGGCGAACGAACTCGGTCCCTGCCGGCTGAAGGCTGCCGACTTGATTGTCCGGTTGCCGCGTGTTCCATCTTCGATACCGGTCGAGGAAATACGGACGTAGGAACCGCCACATTTGAGTATCAGCTCGCTTTTCGCTTCGATCGTGACCCGCCCGTTGGCACTGGTCATCCGCATGTCCTTCTCGGACATCAAGTGCATCTCGTCGCTCTGCGCCTGGATCTCGACCCTGCCACGAGCCGCAAAAAGTTTCAGCCCGAGTTTCTGTGCAAATAGCGATACGAGTTCGCCAGCTGCAACCGTGAACCGCTTCATGACGCCGATATCAGCGTTTCCGCCGGCGGTGGCGATCAGATTGTCGTTCGCAGTGAGTTGAAGATCGGTTCCGGATGCCAGTCCCATCCCGTCCGGCGCACTGACAAGCACGCCCGATTTTTTCAATTCCTTGAGCGTTCCGTCGAGCAACGCGCGTTGACGGTCGTAATCCGCCGCGACAGCTTGCGCTGCACTGGCCGCCTCACCGAGAGACCGCATCTGCTGCAATGCCAGATCGAGCAACCCCTGGGCGCCCTGCATCGCAAGTTGTTGACCGGAGGCACCCGATTGAGCTTCAGCGGTGACAAGCACCCCCTTTGCGCCCCGAACCGAGACGTGCTCATCCGTCCGGAGTTCAGCCCCCTTGCCTCGCTCCTTGCGCTCCCCATCGACCATATGCCCGAGATTGAGCTCACTGGTCTGAAACGGCGTCGTCAGATGAATATGCTCGACACCCTCCTTGTCCTCCATCCGCAACTCGTTCTGCGCAGCCGTGCGGATCAGGTTCCGGGTGTGATTCAGGTTGTTGACGAGATCCGGATGCAGGCTGTCGTGCATCGCGCCGATAATCACGGGCCGATCCGGATGGCCGTCCGTAAAGACGATCGCCACCTCCGCCCCGTCGATCAGCGGGAAGTGATG
>NZ_CADFEF010000080.1:0-1799 GCF_902833125.1 Burkholderia sp. BCC1640
GCGCTCTCCATCCCGTTCGTCGTCGACGACGCCGCGATCTCGTGCGCCCCCTCCGACAACGGGGCCGGCAGCTTCAGCGACCACTGCCCGTCGCCGCCCGCCTGCACCGAGCCAACCACCTCTCCGTCCACGTACACCTTCACCAGCGAGCCAGGCTTCGCCTTGCCCGTCACTTCCGGCTGGCGATCGTCCGTCGTCTGTCCAGGCTGCAGCGGACCCTGCACCGTGCCAACGTGGTCGATCACCTGGTCCAGCGCGATCGACATCTTGCTCGTGTCCACCGTGAACTCGTGCGAATCCCCTCGCTCGCTCGTGTTCCCCGCCTTGTCCGTCACCGTCGTCGACAGTCGATGCGCACCGTCCGACAGCGGCTCCGACGGCCGGAACGTCCACCGTCCGTCCTGTCCCGCCACCGTCGAGCCGATCGCCTTCTCGCCGTCGTAAATCGTCACCACCGCGCCGGCCTCAGCCTTGCCGCTGTATACCGGCGTCGCGTCGTCCGTCGTCGTGCCGTTCGCGATCGGGCCCGTCACGTTACCAACGTCATCCAGCAGCGTCTCGTCGTTCGACGCTTCCGGCGCAATCGTGTCCACCACGATCGAATAGTCGCCCGTCGACGGGCTCATCTTGCCGTCCGGCGACTCGGCCTTCGCGCTGAATGCGTGCTCGCCCTCCGCCAGCGGCGTCTCCGGGCGATACGACCAGCGGCCGTTGTCCCCAGCGATGACGATCCCCACCTCCTTGCCGTCCACGAACACGTGCACGGTGTGGCCCGGCTGCGCCGTGCCGCTCACCGTCGGCCGCGTGTCGTTCGTCTCGCCGTTCGGCGCGACATTGCCCACCTGCGGCTCGACCGCGTCGAACACGCCCGTGATCGATGGCGCGCTCGGCACGCCCGTCAGCACCGAGAAGTCGAAGCCGTCGCTGGGCTCGCTTGCGTTGCCCGCCGCGTCACGTGCGACCACCGACAGCGAGTGATGGCCATTCTCGAGGGGTTCGGACTGGAACGACCAGTGGCCGTCCGCATCCGCACGCGTGCTGCCCAGCAGTACCTGCGCGCCGGACGTCGTGTCGTAAATCAGTACGATGCTGCCCGGCTCGGCCGTACCTCGCAGCGTCGGCTGCGCATCGTCGGTCGTATCGTGCGGATGCAGCGGCCCGGTCACGTTGCCGGCGTTGTCGATGACTTCCTCGAGCGACGGCTTGCCCGGCGGCGTCAAGTCGATGTTCAACTCGTACGGCTGCGACGGCGCGCTTTGCGCGCCAGCCGCGTCCTTCGACTGCGCAGTCAGCGCATGCTTGCCCTCCGTCAGCGCATGGGCCGAGTCCGGCGTGAAGCTCCACTTGCCCGACGCGTCCGTCGTGGCCGAACCCAGCGTCGTGTCGCCATCGCGGATCGTCACGATCGAACCCGGCTTTGCCGTGCCATGCAGCGTCGGACGCGTGTCGTTCGTGAACCCACCGTTCGACACCGAGCCAGTTTGCGGCTCGACATCGTCGACGACGTTGGTGATGACGGTCGTGCCCGGATCCGACGTATCGACGGTGATGTTGAACGACTCGCTTGCGCCGCTTTCATTGCCCGCCGCGTCCCGCGCCGTCACCGTGAAATCATGCTCGCCGTCCGCGAGCGGAGCACCCGGCGTGAACGACCAGCCGCCCGCCGCGTTCGCAACGGTCGAGCCGATCGCCTTGCCGCCGTCGTAGATCGTCACCACCGCGCCCGGCTCCGCCGAGCCCTTCAGCGTCGGCGTCGTATCGTCCGTCGTCCCGTGGTTCACGATCGGGCCCTGCACCGC
>NZ_CADFEF010000081.1:0-1717 GCF_902833125.1 Burkholderia sp. BCC1640
GTAAGCACTCGACACGTACCGTCTGTTCATGAGGGCGCGGCACCGGCAATCTGATTCCCATCAGATGTAATGGGAATCAGATTGATGAAGCCAGTGGTGCATGGAAGACAACCGGGATCGAGGAACTACACGAAGGAGTTTCGGGAAGCGGTTGCTGCAGAAGCGAACGATCCGAATCGCTCGATCGCCGAGGTAGCGCGTGCGCACGGCTTGAACGCCAATATGGTCGCGCAGTGGCGAAGAAGCTTACTCGATACGCAACGTGCACCGTCGGTACCAAACATCGCGCTGCTGCCTGTTGATGTGGTCGATCTGCCTGCGAAAGACGTCCCAAACCACGCTCTGGCGCAAACGCTGAATGTGTCGGCGAGCCCGGCGATGCCGCCGGGCTGTGAAATCGAGATCGAGGTCGGCAAACGACGTATTCGTATCCGCGGTGTGTCGCAGGAGTTCGCCGAACAGTATTTGCGAGACTGTCTGAAGTGATCCCGCCGAACACGCGAATCTGGATCGCGGCGGGCGTCACGGACATGCGTTCCGGCTTCAACTCGTTGGCCGCGAAGGTGCAAACCGTGCTGGAGAAGGATCCCTATAGCGGGCACGTGTTCGTGTTCCGGGGTAAGCGCGGTGACTTGCTGAAGTGCTTGTGGTGGTGCGACGGTGGCCTGTGCCTGCTCTCGAAGCGCCTCGAGAAAGGACGTTTCGCGTGGCCGCGCGCCGATGCCGGTGTTGTTGCGCTGACGACCGCTCAGCTCGCGCTCTTGCTCGAAGGTTTCGATTGGCGGCAGCCGATCGATGCAGCGCGCCCGCGAAGCGCATTGTAAACGTTCATTACGCGTGGAGAGCTTGTGGGTGGCGTCGTGTAAGCTCACTGCATGTCTGCCGCTCCCGCCGATCTCCCCGACGACATTGACGCGCTGAAGGCGATGGTCGCCAGTTTGCGCGAGCAGCTCTCGTCGCGCGCGATCGAGATCGAACATCTGAAGCTGACGATTGCCAAGCTGCGCCGGATGCAGTTCGGCCGGAAATCGGAGAAGCTGGATCGCCAGATCGAACAGCTTGAATTGCGGCTGGAAGACCTGCAGGCCGATGAAGGCTCGGCCGATATGGCCACGGCTGCTGCAGTGAAACGGCCGAGTCGCGAAGGTGTGGGCCGCAAGCCGTTACCCGATCACCTTGAGCGCGAAGAGCGCATCCATCTGCCCGCCGATGATGACTGCCCCGATTGCGGCGGGCAACTCAAACCGCTGGGCGAAGACGTCGCGGAACAGCTCGAATACGTCCGGGCGCACTTCCGCGTGATTCGCCACCGCCGTCCGAAGCTGGCCTGCGCATGCTGCGATCGCATCGTGCAGGCCGCGGCACCGAGTCGACCGATCGATCGTGGCATCCCAGGTCCAGCGCTGCTCGCGCACATCGCCGTGTCGAAGTTCGCGTACCACATCCCGCTGCATCGCCAGGCAGTCATGTACGCGCGCGACGGCGTCGAGATCGACCCCGGCACCATGGGCTACTGGATGGGTAGCATCGCGGGTCTGCTTGCACCACTGGTCGACGCCGTGCGCCGCTACGCGCTGGCCGGCGGCAAGGTTCATGCGGACGACACGCCGCTGCCAGTGCTGGCGCCCGGCAACGGCCGCACGAAGACAGGACGTCTGTGGGTCTACGTGCGTGATGATCGGCCAAGTGCCTCCGAAGCGCCGGCGGCGGTCTGGTT
>NZ_CADFEF010000082.1:0-1654 GCF_902833125.1 Burkholderia sp. BCC1640
CCGACCGGTTGTCGTCGACATGTCAGACCGCCCAGCACGAACAGCCGAACGCGCCCCAGAAGCCCTTCGCGTCCGACGTCGGCAATGCGCTGCCCCACGCGCTCGCATGCGCATGCTGGTGCACGTTGCACGCATTCGCGCAGCCGCACATCGCGGCGGCCGCCGCCCGTTGCAGCGGTGCGCCGTTGCGCTGCGTCGCGCCCCAGCCGCCATAGCCGCCGTACTCGCGCACGGGCGACCAGTCCGGCATCGCGGGCGGAATCGGCGCGTCGTGCGACGCGAACGGTCCCGCGCCCCACACGATCCTGCCGCCGACCACCGTCAGCAACGCCGTCGTGCCCGCGATGTCGTCCTCCGCGCACGCGAAGAAATCGCGATCCGGGACCACCAGGTCGGCGAGCTGCCCGACCGCGATGCGCCCCTTCTTGCCCTCTTCGTTCGAGAACCACGTCACGTACTCGGTCCACATGCGCAGCGCGGTCTCGCGATCGAGCAGGTTGCGCTGCGGATACATGCGCAGGCCGCCGACCGTCTTGCCCGTCACAAGCCATGAGAGCGACACCCACGGGTTGTACGACGCCACGCGTGTCGCGTCCGTGCCGGCCGATACCTTCAGCCCCTTGCCCAGCATCTTCGCGACGGGCGGCGTGGCTTCAGCCGCCTGCGCACCGTAGCGCTCGACGAAGTATTCGCCCTGGTACGCCATCCGGTGCTGCACCGCGACACCGCCGCCGAGCGCGGCGATCCGGTCCATCGATTTTTCGGAGATCGTTTCCGCGTGATCGAAGAACCAGTTCAGCCCCTCGAGCGGGATGTCCTTGTTGACCTTCTCGAACACGTCGAGCGCGCGGCTGATCGTTTCGTCGTAGGTCGCGTGCATGCGCCACGGCCAGCGGTTCTGCGCGAGCACGCGCACGACGCCTTCGAGATCGTCTTCCATCTGCGCCGGCAGATCGGGACGCGCGACGCGGAAGTCCTCGAAATCGGCGGCCGAGAACACCAGCATCTCGCCCGCGCCGTTGTTGCGGAAATAGTCGGTGCCGTCGTGATACTTGACGCTCTTGGTCCAGTTCACGAAGTCTTCCTTCTCGGCGTTCGGCTTCTGCGTGAACAGGTTGTACGCGATCCGGATCGTCATCTCGCCCGCGTCGTGCAGCTTGCGGATCACTTCGTAATCGTCGGGGTAATTCTGCGAACCGCCGCCCGCGTCGATCACGCCCGTCACGCCGAGCCGGTTCAGCTCGCGCATGAAGTGACGCGTCGAGTTGTACTGGTATTCGAACGGCAGCTTCGGCCCCTTCGCGAGCGTCGCGTAGAGGATCGTCGCGTTCGGGTTCGCGAGCAGCAGGCCCGTCGGGTTGCCGGCGGCATCGCGCAGGATCGTGCCGCCCGGCGGCTCCGGTGTGTCCTTCGTATAGCCGACCACGCGCAGCGCGGCCGCGTTCAGCAGCGCGCGATCGTACAGGTGCAGGATGAACACCGGCGTATCGGGCGCGGCCGCGTTGAGTTCGTCGATCGTCGGCAGGCGCTTCTCCACGAACTGATGTTCGGTGAAGCCGCCGACCACGCGCACCCACTGCGGCGCGGGCGTGATCGCGACCTGACGCTTGAGCATCTCCATCGCGACGGCGAGCGAAGGCACGCCGTCCCAGCG
>NZ_CADFEF010000083.1:0-1614 GCF_902833125.1 Burkholderia sp. BCC1640
AGCGCTTTCCAATGGAACAGGAGCCTGGACGAGGGTCTGCACTGGCTCTTGCGTAGCGCTTTCGGCGCGTTTCCAATGCAAAAGAGCCTGTTGTTGGCCCGACACGCGCGAGTTGACCGACACCGGGACACTGGGGTGGATGATCATTTACCGGATGATCATCAACTTGAACGAATCGCAAATCCGCGCCCTGGACCAAGTGCGCGCCGTCCTCGACGGCACACAGACCCTCGACTTCGCCCCCGCGGCATGCCCGCACGAGCGTCGCGAATGGGTCGCATCCGTGCTACGGCGCTTTCGCTACGACCAGCTCAAGCGACCCCACCGGGGGCTCGTGCTGCGCTATCTGCGACGCTTTAGCGGTTTCAGCCGAGCTCACATGACGCGGCTGGTACAACGCTGGGTGCAAGGGCAAAGGCTCGCGTGGCTGAAGGGCACGCCCGCGAATGCCTTCGCACGCCGCTACACCGATGAGGACATCTTCACGCTCGCCCAGACCGAGCGTGAGTACGGCAGGCTTTCCGGCCCGGCGATGGTCGTCGTGCTGCGCCGGATGTATCAGGTCTACAACGATGAGCGCTACGAGCGCCTGCAGCACCTTTCAGCGTCTCATCTTTACAACCTGCGACGTTCGCAGACCTATCGCCTGCATCACACGGTCTACACAAAGACCCAGACGAGTCCCAAAGGCGCGGCCATCGCTGTGCGCCGGGCGCCCGCGCCGGAGAACCGCCCCGGCTTTATCCGCATCGACAGCGTTCATCAGGGCAACATCGAGGAACAGCGCGGCGTGTATCACATCAATGCCGTCGACTGCGTCACCCAGTGGGAAGTCGTTGCGACCGTGCCGACGCTGGAGCGAGAACACATGCTGCCGGTACTGCGCGGCATGATTGACCAGTTTCCATTCCGGATTCTCGGCTTTCACAGCGATGGTGGCTCGGAGTACATCAACCATGACGTCGCCAAGATGCTCAAGGAGCAACTCATCGAGTTCACCCGCTCACGTCCACGACGCTGTAACGACAATGCCTTGGCCGAATCCAAGAACGGCAATGTCGTGCGCAAGCAATTCGGCTACACGCACATACCGGCCGAGTGGGCGAAGCAGTTCAACACCTTTTGCGTAGATCTGCTTAATCCGTTTCTGAACATGCACCGCCCCTGCCTTTTCGGCACCGAAATCCCCGATCCCAGGAAGCCGGGCCGAACGCGACGCGTCCACCGCGCCGACGATGTGATGACGCCGCTTGAGAAACTGGCCAGCCTGCCAAACGTGGATGACTTCCTGCGCAAGGACATCACGATCGATCAACTGAAGCAGCAGGCGCGCAGCCAGACGGATGTCGAAGCCGCCCGTCAGGTCCGCCTGGCGCGGGAACGCCTGATGGGCAAAGTCGCCGCCCAAACCCGGCCTCGGTACCCCGATGTATGGAGTTTGGCTCGGGCACGCAGCGCATAGCCCGCGAAGGGGAAGCCGCTACGGGCTACGCCCTTCACGGCTTCCCCTTCGCAACCGAGACTCCCCGTACCCTAAAATGCAGCTTCCTTTAACGACCATCCAGCTCCAAGTACTCCGCTCCCGCCAGGCTCCTTTTGGTTTTGGAAAGTACT
>NZ_CADFEF010000084.1:0-1454 GCF_902833125.1 Burkholderia sp. BCC1640
GTGCCCCTATGTGTTTCGTCAAGCGGTAGGGGCTGACTTGGGTTGGTAAATGGTGCCGTCGCGCAGCATGGCGAACAGGACGTCACAGCGTCGCCGTGCGAGCGCGATGAGCGCTTGGTTGTGGCGCTTGCCCTGCTGGATCTTGCGCGCGTAATAGGCCCGCGAGACGGGGTCTCGCAAGGCTGCGAAGGCGGATAGGAACAAGGCGCGCTTGAGCACCTTGTTGCCGCGTCTGGATGGATGTTCGCCTCGGATAGACGAGCCTGAGCGCCGGGTGACCGGGGCAAGGCCAGCGTAGGCCGCCAAGTGTGCAGCCGAAGCGAAGGCTTTGTGGGCGACTTCGGTCAGGAGTCTGGCGGCGGTCCTGACGCCGACTCCCGGCATGCTGGTCAGGACCGGCCAAAGAGGGTGAGCAAGCACCAGTCGCTCCACTTCGGCAGCGACCTCGTCACGCTGCTTACGCAAAGCCGCAAGCTGCTGGGCCAAACGAGGCATGACGATGGTGGCAGCTTGTGTGCCGGGCACGATCACGGCTTGTTCGTGCAAAGCCTGAACGATCTCAGCCGCCAAGCTTTTGCCCATGCGGGGCGCGAGCTTGGTCAGGCGGTTGGCGAGCGTCTTCTCGCTGGTTGCGGCAAGCGCGGCGGGTGATGGGTAGCGCTCAAGCAGATCGAGCACCGCCGGATGGTCGAGGCGCGGTCCGAGAACGCGCTCGAGCGCCGGATGGATCTGGGTGAGCAGGCCGCGAATGCGGTTGCTGGTTTGAGTGACCTGAGCGGCGAGATCATCGTCGAAGCCGCACAGCATGGTGAGCTCGGCGAGCTGCTCGTCGGCCAATCGAAGTGAGCGCAGCGTATGCGGCATCGAGCGGGCGGCTTCGGCAATGATCGCGGCGTCGCGGGCATCGGTCTTGGCTTCACCTGCATGCAGATCGGCGATGCGGCGCATGGCCAGTCCGGGCAGATAGGCGACGAATACGCCTTCCGCGCGGGCGACGGCCACCGGAAGCGCGCCGATGGTGGAAGGCTGATCGACGACGAACAGCAATCGACCGTGAGTCTTGAGTTCGGCGATGAGAGCTCGCAGTTTGACCTCGTCGTTGGGTAGCGCCTTGTTGTACAGACGCTTGCCGTTCCGATCGAGCGCAACGGCGTGATGCTGGCCTTTACCGACATCGACGCCGACGAAGACATCGACGGCACCATGTTGTTGAGTGTCTTGCATCGAAGTATGAGCAGAGTGAACGGATTGGCCTGCAACAACGGTGGCAAGTCTCGGCATCCACGTTACGGACGGCGTCGGGATATCCCGGCCAAACCCCTATCAGCGATCACCAGCCACCCACCAGGCCCGGTGACAACACCCCCCGGATCATGACTGCGACTGGGGGCGAGAATCATGCCGGGCCTGGCTGGCCAAAGCCCCGATTATCGGGGCACGAAGATAGTAACGGG
>NZ_CADFEF010000085.1:0-1444 GCF_902833125.1 Burkholderia sp. BCC1640
ATCAGGCGGCAAGCGGTTGCTGAGCCGGTGCGCTTTCGATCACCGGGATGCCATCTTCGAAGGGAATGCCCTTCAGAAGCTGTTCGATTCTTTCTGCGCCGCGAATGCGACGCCACGACTGCTCGGCCGACTCAACGAGCTTGAATGCCATGCCGAGGAACGTTGCGCGCGACAGGCAATTTCGGGCGCGGCTCGTGCGATGGCGCACGGTGGCAAACGTCGACTCGATCGGATTGGTCGTTCTCAGGTGCTGCCAGTGTTCCGCCGGGAAGTCGTAGAACGCGAGCAGTTCATTGCGGTCCTTCGTGAGCTTCTCAACGGCCTTCGGATACTTGGCGCCATACGTCGCGACGAATCGCTCGAAGGCAACCAGTGCCTCGGCACGAGTGGCGGCATTCCAGATTTGCGCCAGGTCTGTTTTCGCACGGCCATGCTGTGCCTTCGGCAAGGCGTTGAGCACGTTGCCGATCTTGTGGAACCAGCAGCGTTGCTGCCTGGTCTGCGGGAACACTTCTTCGAGCGCGGCCCACAAGCCCATCGCGCCGTCACCCGCTGCCAGCAACGGGCCGGCCTGCAAGCCACGCGCCTTCAAATCAAGCAGCAGATCCCGCCAGGATGCCTTCGATTCCCGATAGCCGTCGGCGATCGCTACACGCTCCTTGCTGCCGTCGGGCTTCACGCCGATGATCACCAGCAGGCATTGGCCGTCGCTGTCCTCACTGCGCGCGCCGGTATGAATGCCGTCGGCCCACCAATAGACCCAGCGCGCTTGCTTCAGATCGCGCCTGTTCCACTGCTCAAACTCCTCGGCCCATTGCGCCTTAAGCCGCACCACGACGTTCGGCGAGAGCCCCTTGGCATCTTCGCCCACCAGCACGCTCAACGCCTCGCTCATGTCGCCCGTCGAGACGCCGCGCAGATAGAGCCACGGCAGCGCAGCCGACACCCGCGGCGAGCGGCGCACATACGGCGGCACGAGGCTCGAATTGAACTTCACGCCCGAGCCCGAGCGATCGCGCACCTTCGGCACTTGAACGGGCACCGGGCCGATGGCCGTGACGACCTCGCGCTTGGGCAGGTAGCCGTTACGCACGACCGCACGCCTGCCGTCCAGCGTCTTCACGTTCGAATACCGTTCGAGCAATGCCGCCAATTCCGCCTCGATCGCCTGTTGGATGATTTGCCGCGCGCCTTGTTGGATCAGATCGTCCAGGCCCGGCAGCGCCTTGAATTCCGTCTCTGTTGCTTGACTGTTGTTCTCTTCCTGCGTACGTTTCGCCATGGTGGTGGAGCTCGGTTGCTGGTTTGTTACCCTGAGAAAGCAACATTCTCAGCCAACCGCCACCGCCTTCCTCATACTCCCCGCCTGCCGCCGTACACCAGATCCGAGATTAGCTCGTGATAAGAGCAGTGAGAATGCTAGTTCGACTAGGAGAATTCTTCT
>NZ_CADFEF010000086.1:0-1426 GCF_902833125.1 Burkholderia sp. BCC1640
CTATATGAACGCGTCCCGTTTGCAACAGTTCTCGTGTGTTCCGACTGACAGGATGGGCTGCAGCTCTATATCCGGCCTTGTTGCAGCCAATACCGCCGCTGCGGGCCCCTATGAAATCTGCTGACCCGCGCCTCATTCTCCTAACGAGCTCTACGCTCCTGGCGACATTCAGGCTTGGCGGGCCCCGGTCCTACCTGACTCGTCATCACACTCGATTACTGCGCAACCTTTCGACGTTCACCCTGTGTCAATGTTGATCTTCTACCTCGCATGAACCGATCAGGCTGGTTTCACGCTGACGTAGCTCTTTCGATACGGTCGCTCATGAGCAAGCACCGCCCAGATCGTCCGCGCCATCTTGTTGGCCAGTGCGACGATCACGACATTCATTGGCCGCCGTTTCTTGATCTGCTCGACCCACGGCCCTGGTTCCCTCGCGTGGGTGAGCACGCTGCGCGCGCCATGAATCAGCAACGTACGCAGATACGTATCGCCTCTCTTGCTGATTCCGTGCAGATTCACCTTGCCGCCAGAGCCTGTCTGCTTGGGCACCAAACCCGCCCACGCCGCAAATTCCCGTCCCGATCTGAACGCTTTCGGATCGCCCATCATGGCCACTGCCGCGGTCGCCGTCAGCAGCCCCACACCTGGAATCTCACTGATCGCCTGCACCGCCCGATCTTCCTTTTTCCATTCGCGCATCCGACGCTCGATCTCGGCAATCTGCTCGTCCAGTCTCGCCAACCCAATCCACTGCTCGCGCAGCGTTTCGATCAGCGCCGCTGGCAAACGCTCCGCGATCCGGCCAAGCGCCGCCGGTATCTCCTTATCCAGTGCCGCCCGGCCACGGCTCATCACCTCGCCGTATTCCGTCAGCAGTCCACGCAGCCCGTTTATCTGCATCGTGCGGAACTTCACCAATTGCTCCCGCATCCGGTGCAGCGCCAACATTGCCTGCTGCATTTCCGTCTTCACCGCTATCGGCTTGCCCGGCTGCTGCACTGCCAGCCAGATCGCTCGCGCGTCTGCCGCATCGTTCTTGTTACGGATGTTGAATGCCTTCACGAACTCCGCCGGCATCAGCCGGACCTCGTGCCCCATCCGCTTCAGCGCTCGGGCCCAGTGGTGCGCTCCGCCACACGCCTCCATCCCGATTACGCACCGCTCGCGATTGGCGAAGTGCTCCAGGAACTTCGCACGCTTGATCGCCTTGTTCACGATCTCACCGCTTGCCTGATCAACGTAATGCACCTGGAACACGTTCTTGGCGATATCGACGCCCACGGCCATACTGTCCATCGTGGATCCTCCGGTTGCCGGGAAATGCGTGCATTTTCCACCTGGGCACATCGATGCCGTTGGCCCGTGAGGATCCACCCCTCTTTGCTCTCACGTGCATGGGTGGGACGCGTTCATTTCATTCTCC
>NZ_CADFEF010000087.1:0-1408 GCF_902833125.1 Burkholderia sp. BCC1640
TGGGGTAATCGTCCTTTTCGTGCATGTATGGACCCGACGCCTTTTGCAAGCCTCTTGTTCGTGATGTCGAAACGGTCTGCATGCATGTATCCGGCTTGCCTGATGGGCCATTGCCGAAGCATGCCCGCAGCCTCGATGAGATCCGCGCACCCTGGCCTTAGCAAAATCGCGGCGCACCTGCAGTGGTCGCCGGCACGAAAAACAGGCTTCAGGATGCTGGTTCAACCAATTTCGTCATCGCTTTGAGAAGCTTCGCAAACCTGCGTGGGTATTCCCTCCCTGCAAGCGGTTTGGGCTTATGCCGCCGCGTTACGAGCCGTATAGATTGTGTCGCTGCTGAGCAGCACCTGGATGACGCGCGCATTCTTGTTGGCCAATGCGACAGCCGCGCAGTTGTGACCGCGGCGCGCGATCAATTGTTGCAGCCAGCGGCTTTGTGGATCAGTTTTCGCTACGGCATACCGCAACACCGCCCGTGCACCGTGAATGAGCAAGGTCCGCAAGTATGTGTCACCGCGCCGACTGATACCGTGTAGTCGAGACTTACCTCCCGAAGAGTACTGACGTGGCACCAGCCCGAGCCAGGCGGCCAGATGCCGGCCGTTTCTGAATTGCTTGGCGTCGCCGACAGCGGCTACTACAGCGGTGGCGGTGATCGGGCCAATGCCGGGGACTTGTGCGATCTTCTTGCACAACGTGGACTGCTTCATGAAGGACTGAATCGATGTTTCGATCAAGTGAATGCGCTCTTCAATCGCATGTAGATGCTGCAGCAGTTCGGTCAACAGCGTTTGGCAAAACGACGTCAGCTCGTCGGCGCTCTTGCTTAGCAGTTCAGGAATCGCGCGCTTGAACGCCTCAGGTGAGCGTGAGATCGTCAGTCCTCGTTCGCCGAGCAGGCCGCGCATCTGGTTGATCATCGCAGTACGGTGACGCAGCAGGATTGCGCGCATACGATGCGCAGCCTGAATGTCTTGTTGCTCAATCGATTTGACAGTAACGAATCGCATCGCGGGCCGGCTCGCGGCCTCGACGATCGCTTCGGCGTCGTTGCGGTCGTTCTTGTTCGTCTTGACGAATGGAGTGACATATTGCGGGCTGATTAGCCGGACCTCAATGCCAAGCGACTGAAACCGCCGTGCCCAATGGTGTGCGGTACTGCACGCTTCCATGACGACCATCCCCGGCTGCAAAGCTCGCACCGTCTCGAGTAGCGAGCCGCGCGAGACCTTTGCTCGATGTACCGGCTGGCCGTGCCGGTCGGCACCATGAAGCTGGAAGACCTGTTTCGCGAGATCGATGCCGAGGATGTCGATTTCCATGATGAACCTCCACGTATCAGGTTGAGGCCGATAGTGTCCCCCGAAGGGAGGCGTCGGGTCCATCTCAGTAAAATCTGGCGGTTTCG
>NZ_CADFEF010000088.1:0-1406 GCF_902833125.1 Burkholderia sp. BCC1640
AACAACGTGATCCACACGGTGCCCGCGAACTATCCGGGCGAAGGCCGCCACGTGTATCCGGGCTTCCTGCAGCACACGGGCTTCGTCGCGATGAATCCGGAACGTCACGCGCAATCGCACTGGGATTTCTACCAGAGCCTGCTGCGCGGCGACGAGGACGACGCCGAAGCGCATCGCAAATTCTACGACGAATACAACGCGGTACTCGACATCGCCGCCGAGTACTACCTCGAGACGATCCGCGTCGTGTTCCAGGAGTTCCGGCTTGCCGAGGGCACGTGGGATGTCGAAGGCGAACGCGTGCGTCCGCAGGACATCCAGCACACCGCGCTGATGACGATCGAGGGCGAGTTCGACGACATCTCGGGCAGCGGCCAGACGCACGTCGCGCACGAGCTGTGCACCGGTATCCGGCAAGATCAGCGCCGCAGCCTGACCGCCGAGAAGTGCGGTCACTACGGGATCTTCTCGGGTCGCCGCTGGCGCACGGTCGTCTACCCACAACTGCGCGACTTCATTCGAGAACATGGGAGACCATCAACGGCTCCGTAAGGCGACGACCCGATGGACATCGGGTTCGGTTGGTCCGTGCCGAAAGCCCGCGGTGAGTGCACAGCGTTAGAAGATCTTTGTGAAGAAGCTGGCATCGAGCCGCGGTTGGGCCTGACCGCGGCGCAGATCACGACGTTGGTGTCACTAGTGGCAGCGGAGGGGCGCGATCGTGCCCGGATTCACGTCCACGTTACAGCGTTCGGGTGTCGCGTATTTGCCTTGGCCAAACCCTGCGTGCTCAAACAGACAGTGTTGTGGAGCGGGCCATTCTCGTTGGCCTGTGTCGAGCGATTCGTCGGATTTGCTCGGGCGCTTGCATCAGGACGGGCGTTGGCCTAGCCGCTGCTAGTCTGGCAGCCGGCGTTAGCGCTCCAGCCCCCTCTGCACATACCAAGACAGTGGGAGTGTCAGCAGGGTCGCCGCGAGCGTGATCAACGCGATCGGCACACCCGCGGCGTCTCGCTGATACCACCGAACAGCACGGGCGACAACGTGCTGGCGCTGATCGTGGACGTATAGAACATCGCGAATACCTGTTCGCGTTTGCGGGCGTCCAACTTGCCCGGTACGGTTCCGTACAGTACCGACGATGTCCCGTTCAGCGCGAGCCCAAGCGGCGGTAGCATCGCCATCATCGCGACGGAGAGATTTCGTCTTTAAGATCGCTCATGGTTGTTCTTGTTCGAAAGACTGGGAGTCGATCATTTAAACAAAATGTGATCGACTTGCCTAGGGAAACACTGATTAATAGGCGATCGCGCGAGGTGGTCGGCGATGTGGGCGGGGAATGGCCGGATACCGAAGCGAAGCGCCGCCCATTCGGAGAAGTTTGCCCCGAGGATGCACCTTATTTC
>NZ_CADFEF010000089.1:0-1378 GCF_902833125.1 Burkholderia sp. BCC1640
CCTCGCTGCCGGAGGAATGAAATGAACGTCTCCCACCCTCGCGATCCACGAGCGTGGGAGGCTCAGGAAGGTGGATCCTCACGGGCCGACGGCATCAGAGTGTCCAAGAGGAAGATCATTGAGGTCTTCACAGGCAAACCGGAGGATCCTCATGAAGCTTACGCCAGTTGGGATTGACATCGCAAAGTCTCTGTTTCAGGTCCACCACGTGAATATGGAAACGGGTGAGGTTGTGAATAAGGCAATCAAGCGCGCCGGATTCCTCGAGTATTTTGCAAACCGGACGCCATGTCTGATCGGCATGGAGGCATGTGGCGGCTCACAGCACTGGGCACGCGAGTTGGAGAAGATGGGGCATCAGGTTAAGTTGATGCCGGCGCGCTTCGTCAAGGCGTTCAACATCGGCAACAAGAACGACGCAGCGGATGCGAGAGCAATATGGCTCGCAGTGCAGCAGCCATGCAAAGCAGTCGCGGTAAAGACCGAGGATCAACAAGCCGTACTGGCGATGCACCGAATGCGCCAGCAACTGGTGAAGGTCCGGACCATGCAGATCAACGCGCTGCGCGGTTTGTTGACCGAATACGGTGAAGTAATGGGCACGAGCCGTGCGGCGCTCGATAAAGGGATATCTGGAGTGCTGGAGCGGCTCGCTGAGCGCCTACCGGCGATGCTGATCGACACGCTACGTGAGCAGTGGAATGGTCTGGCGAAGCTGGACGAACAGATCGCGACAATCGAGAGGCGGCTGAGAACATGGATGAAGCAAGATCGGGCGTGCGCGACTATCGCTGCGATACCAGGAATCGGATTGCTCACGGCCACCGCGGCGGTGGCAACGATGGGAGACGCGAAGGTGTTTAGATCTGGGCGGGAATTCGCGGCATACATCGGATTGGTACCGAAGCAGTCAGGGTCGGGAGGCAAGGTCAATCTGCAGGGCATCAGCAAGCGCGGCGACACGTATCTGCGCACGTTGCTGATTCACGGTGCGCGCAGTGTGTTGGCAAACGCAAAAGATCCCGGACCATGGATTGAGCAAATCAGAAAGCGTCGGCCACCGAATGTGGTGATCGTTGCGTTGGCTAACAAGATGGCACGAACGATTTGGGCCGTTCTTGCACACGAAAAGCCGTACGAGAAGACCTACGTGAGTGCAAAGCCGGCATGATGGGCTTTGCCGCGTAGAAGATCAACGTTCTGCAGAGGGGAGAACTGTCGAAAGGTTGCGCAGGCGTTTTGCGTGTGATGACGGACCAGGTAAGACCGTGACTCGCCAAGCCTGAACTGGTCGTAGAGTCTCGAGCTCGCCGGAGGAATGAGGCACGAGTCAGCGGATTTCATCGGGGCCCGCAGCGGGAGTACCGGCTGCAAGAAG
>NZ_CADFEF010000090.1:0-1369 GCF_902833125.1 Burkholderia sp. BCC1640
CACCGCCTCAACCTTGAATTCCTTCGTGTACTGCCGTCTCGGTACCACGTTCTCTGCCATGTTCTTCTCCATACAGGCAAAAAGTTATCAAACTTCTTGCTGTACGTGGAATCGAGGCAGGGTCAGAGCGTCTTATGCACTATTGAGAGTCGGCGCGGCACGTCAGCTACATTGACCTAGTGAATAACAGCAGTGATACCATCGGTTAGCTGTCTTGCCTGCAGTCTTTGACTCCAACAGAACATAGGTGCGATTCATGTCGGTTATCGATACCCTGATGGAAACTGCAATCGCTGACGTAGATCATTTGCGCAAGCGGGACGAGCAGGGCGACGATTTCAGCGTACCCCGGGACGTCGATTTTCTCTTACGAGCACCGTCCGCTGAGAAGGCGTCGATTGTCGCTGGCTTCATCAACGACTACCAATTTGGGCAGGCCTTGGTGCAGCAATCAGATGGTGAGTACAGCGTCTTGGTTGTCCTCCACATGCCAATTCAACAGCACAACATCCTGTCTGTTTCCGGATTCATGACATGCGTGTGCGCGCTTTTCGGGCTGGATTACGATGGGTGGGGATGCGTCGTGCAGAAGCTTATCTGACGACGTCTATGTAGTTGGAATTTGGCGATTTTGCCAACTTGGCAGCCTCTGCGCAGAAAGTGCCTTACACGCCCTAACCGAGTTTCTTGGCGAGGTCTTCGGCCCGCAGGTGCGTGTATCGCTTCAGCATCGCAAGCGTCTTGTGCCCGGTAATGCTGGCTACCTCAACGGTCTGCAATCCCAGCTCGAAGAAGCGACTCGTCGCCTCGTGGCGCAGATCGTGAAGACGGATGCCGACGAGCCAGTGCGGATCGGTGCGGCGCTCCAGCACGCGGCATGTTGACTCGTACAGTCCACGCGCTCGCGGCACGGCACGGCAGAATGCTCGCGTGAGGGCGTTGGCAGTGACGGCGAAGGGTACGGTATGCCCAGCAGCCTTGCGGGCCTGTAGGACGGCTGTGGCGACAGTGGACAGCGGGACGGTGCGGGGCGTGTCCGTCTTCGTCACCGGCAGGTGCGCGGTACGTCGTTCCAGGTCGATGTTCTCCCAGCGCAGGGACGCAAGCTCACCTCGGCGCATCCCCGTGGCGACAGCTAGCCGGATGAAGTCGCGTAGGTCCGTGGACTCAGTAGCGTCGATGATCGCCTGTATCTCATCCGGGTGAAGCCGCCGATCACGGCCTTGTGGCTTCCGGGGCTTGATTGTTTACGCCGACCGGAAATTGAGCCACTTGTAGGGATCGCGCCGACTGAAAACTGAGCCGGGCAATCAACCTATCCTGCTAGTTTTTCAGGCAGGGTGTTTGGGGATGATCCCGATGACCATGA
>NZ_CADFEF010000091.1:0-1319 GCF_902833125.1 Burkholderia sp. BCC1640
TGAACCGCCCCGGGAATCATGGAGGCTGGTTGGTTTAAGTTAATGCGGGTTCAGTGGTAGCTGTTTCAAGTTGCCGATAGTAGTTTGCCTCAGCTTCGGCGGGCGGGATATAGCCGAGGGGTTCCATCAACCGATGATGATTGAACCAGGCCACCCACTGCAGCGTTGCCAGTTCAACGGATTCTCGCGTTTTCCAGGTGCGGCGATGAATCAGTTCAGCCTTGTACAGGCCGTTGATCGTTTCAGCCAGAGCGTTGTCATAGCTGTCGCCCCGGCTGCCGACCGACGGTTCGATGCCCGCTTCGGCCAGCCGTTCGCTGTAGCGAATGCTGACGTATTGGGACCCTCTATCCGAATGGTGTATCAAGGTTCCGTCGTCGCCCGGGCGCCGCGCGTAAAGCGCCTGTTCAAGTGCATCCAGGACGAAGTCCGTGGTCATCGAACTGCTGACGCGCCAGCCGACGATACGGCGAGCGAACACATCGATCACGAAAGCCACATACAGCCAGCCCTGCCACGTCGAAACGTAGGTGAAATCCGAAACCCAGAGCTGGTTCGGCCGTGCCGCCTTGAACTGGCGATTGACCCGATCCAGCGGGCGCGGGGCTATGGCATCAGGAACAGTCGTGCGAACACGCTTGCCTCGCATCACGCCGCGCAAACCCAGTTGCTTCATCAACCGTTCGACCGTGCAGCGCGCCACCGCGATACGCTCCCGGTTCATCTGCTTCCAGACTTTATCCGCACCGTAGACCTGCATGTTGGCCTGCCACACACGCTTGATCTCCGGCCGCAGACGTTCATCGCGGATTGCGCGAACAGAGCGCCGCGACGGATCACGAAGCTGCGCGGCATGGCGTCGGTAACCCGACGGGGCAATCCGCAAGACCTTGCAGATCGGCTCGACCCCGAAGGTGTCGCGATGCTGATCGATGAAGGCCTTCAGGACTTGAAACGGCGGTCGAGCTCCGCCTGGGCGAAAAACGCGCTCGCGACCTTGAGAATCTCGTTGGCACGACGTAACTCCTTGACTTCGCGCTCCAAGGCCTTGAGGCGCTCGCGCTCGTCTGTGGTCACGCCATCGCGCTCACCGTGGTCAATCTGGTCGCGCTTGACCCACTCGTGCAGTGTCTGCGGTGTGCAGCCGATCATCGGCGCAATCGATTCGATCGCCGCCCACGTCGACGGATGTTCGCTACGCTGCTCGCGCACCAGGCGCACCGCGCGCTCTCGGACTTCCGGGGAAAACTTGGTTACCTTCTTGTTCATGGCTCCATTCTCTCAAGAGTTGGAGCCTCCACAAAATCCGGGGCGGTTCA
>NZ_CADFEF010000092.1:0-1307 GCF_902833125.1 Burkholderia sp. BCC1640
CTGTCCACCTCGACTTCGACCGGCATCAACTCGTTGTCCACGGGCTTGAGCTCGACCAACAGTTCGGTGGCCTCGCTCTCGACCTCCACGTCGACGGGTCTGTCGTCGGCGAACAGCTCGATTTCGTCGCTCTCGACCTCGACCTCGACGGGTATCAACTCGCTGTCCACAGGCTTGAGCTCGACCGATAGCTCGGTCGCTTCGCTGTCGACCTCCACGTCGACCGGCCTCTCATCGGCGAACAGCTCGATCAGCTCGCTCTCGACGTCGACCTCGACCGGCATCAACTCGCTGTCGACCGGCCTCAGCTCGACCAACAGCTCGGTGACTTCGCTGTCGACTTCCACGTCGACCGGCCTGTCGTCGGCGAACAGCTCGATCTCGTCGCTGTCCACTTCGACCTCGACCGGCATCAATTCGCTGTCCACGGGCCTCAGCTCAACCGATAGCACGGTGGCTTCGCTGTCGACTTCGACGTCGACCGGTCTGTCGTCGGCAACCAGCTCGATCAGCTCCCTGTCCACCTCGACTTCGACCGGCCTCTCGTCGGCCAATAGCTCGATCAGCTCGCTCTCGACGTCGACCTCGACCGGCATCAACTCGTTGTCCACGGGCCTGAGCTCGACCAACAGCTCGGTGGCGTCGCTCTCGACCTCCACGTCGACGGGTCTCTCGTCGGCAACCAGCTCGATCAGCTCGCTGTCCACCTCGACTTCGACCGGTATCAACTCGCTGTCCACGGGCCTCAGCTCAACCGATAGCACGGTGGCTTCGCTGTCGACCTCCACGTCGACCGGCCTCTCGTCGGCAACCAGCTCGATCAGCTCGCTGTCCACGTCGACCTCGACCGGTATCAACTCGCTGTCCACGGGCCTCAGCTCGACCGATAGCACAGTGGCTTCGCTGTCGACCTCCACGTCGACCGGTCTGTCGTCGGCAACCAGCTCGATCAGCTCGTTGTCCACGTCGACCTCGACCGGCATCAGCTCCTTGTCCACGGGCCTCAGCTCGACCGACAGCTCGGTCGCTTCGCTGTCGACCTCCACGTCGACGGGCCTCTCGTCGGCGAATAGCTCGATCAGCTCGCTGTCCACCTCGACTTCGACCGGCCTCTCGTCGGCCAATAGCTCGATCAGCTCCCTGTCCACGTCGACCTCGACCGGCATCAACTCGCTGTCCACCGGCCTCAGCTCGACCGATAGCACGGTGGCTTCGCTGTCGACCTCTACGTCGACCGGCCTCTCGTCGGCAACCAGCTCGATCAGCTCGCTGTCCACGTCGACCTCGACCGGCATCAACTCGCTGTC
>NZ_CADFEF010000093.1:0-1296 GCF_902833125.1 Burkholderia sp. BCC1640
TGTTTACGCCGACCGGAAATTGAGCCACTTGTAGGGATCGCGCCGACTGAAAACTGAGCCGGGCAATCAACCTATCCTGCTAGTTTTTCAGGCAGGGTGTTTGGGGATGATCCCGATGACCATGATTGGCAAGGTGCGGCGGATGTTCCACCGCCAGAACAAGTCGGTACGCGAGATATCGCGTCTCACAAGCCTGTCGCGCAACACGATTAGCAAATACCTGAACATGGATGTTCAGGAAGAACCGAAGTATCAACGGCGCGCGCAATCGACGACCCGGCTGGCGCCGTTTCACGACGTACTGGTGCAGGCGCTCAGCGTCGACGCACGACGGCCGAAGAAAGAACGGCGCACCGCCTGGATGCTGTTCCAGGAGATCAAGGCGGCCGGCTACGATGGCTGCTACTCGAGGGTGACCGACTTCATCCGGGCCTGGCGGCAACGCGAAGGCCAGGCGGTTTCGAAGTCGGCGTTTGTGCCGTTGCGATTCGAGCTGGGCGAAGCGTTCCAGTTTGACTGGTCCGAGGAAGGACTGGTTGTCGGCGGCATTTACCGCAAGCTGCAGGTGTCGCACATGAAGCTGTGTGCGTCGCGGGCGTTCTGGCTCGTCGCCTACCCGAGCCAGGGCCACGAGATGCTGTTTGACGCCCATACTCGCTCGTTCACGGCCTTCGGCGGGGTGGCCCGCCGTGGCGTCTATGACAATATGAAGACGGCGGTCGACAAGGTCCACAAAGGCAAGGGCCGCACTGTCAACTCGCGCTTTGCAGTGATGTGCGCGCACTACCTGTTTGACGCGGACTTCTGCAACGTGGCCAGCGGCTGGGAGAAAGGCGTCGTCGAGAAGAACGTGCAGGACAGCCGCCGGCGCATCTGGATTGAAGCGCGCGAGCAGCGATTCGGCAGTTTCGCCGATCTGAATGCGTGGCTGGCGAGTCGGTGCCGGTCGCTGTGGGAACAGGTGAAGCATCCTGACTATCGGGACCTGAGCGTTGCCGACGTATTCGAGCAGGAGCGCGCCCATCTGATGCCAATGCCGACACCGTTTGACGGTTACGTTGAGCGCGCGGCCCGGGTGTCGTCGACGTGCCTGGTGGTGGTCGGCCGCAACCGCTACTCGGTGCCATGCGAATTTGCAGGCCAGATGCTCAGCACGCGGCTCTATCCGGGCCGCGTCGTTGTGGTGGGTGATGACGCCGTGGTGGCCGAACACGAACGGCTGGCTGACGAAGGTCTGGTGCGCTACGACTGGCAGCACTACATTCCGCTGATCCAGCGCAAGCCCGGCGCACTGCG
>NZ_CADFEF010000094.1:0-1207 GCF_902833125.1 Burkholderia sp. BCC1640
GCTACGCTGCTCGCGCACCAGGCGCACCGCGCGCTCTCGGACTTCCGGGGAAAACTTGGTTACCTTCTTGTTCATGGCTCCATTCTCTCAAGAGTTGGAGCCTCCACAAAATCCGGGGCGGTTCAGACCGCAAGCGCAGGAGTAACGTACACGCGACTGAGACGCAACGTCACGACCCCGGCCAGCATAGCAAGGATCGTTGATTCGAAGCCTGGTCCAAAGAGAGCGAGCGCAGCTACACCAGCCGCTGCTGTGATCATGCAAACACATGGCAATATAATAGGACGTTGCGCCCATGGCCATATGTCTGCGTGCGCAAACATCTCGAAAGCAATGACGACGAGGGGTGGGAAGAAGATCATCCTGATCCCCACCCACGTCGAAACAAGATATGCAAGCAGCAAGAATGCTGTAAAGAACGGCACCCATGTGAATTGCCGAGGTACACGCTCCAGTTCGTCATCGAGAACGTCAACCGGGCTAGACCGTGTTGAAAGTTCGCTGGCGGCAAAAAGCCCCTGGTGCGCCATCGACAGACCAGCGAGTAAGCAGGTTCCGACTAGTATCGAAGCAGGATACTACCAACTCGTCTCGCCTAGCGCCAACGCCAGAAAGCAGGCTGAAATTGCTGGCGCCACGGGTGATCGCTGGAGCAGCCCCCTGAAACGCCGGACACAGTCACCCACTTACAATAACGGGTAGGCATAAGACTGTGTTTTTGACTAACACCAGGCAGGAAGTGATGGAAGTGTTGACGGGCCCGGAGCGCCGGCGGCGCTGGACGGCGGAGCAGAAGCTGGCGATGGTTCGCGAGAGTTTCGAGCCGGGGAAATCGGTTTCGATGGTCGCGCGCCAGCACGGCGTGAATCCGAACCAACTGTTCCACTGGCGCAAGCTGTACCAGGACGGGAGCATGTCAGCGGTCAAGGCTGGCGAGGAAGTGGTTCCCGCCTCAGAGCTGGCCGACGCGCTCAAGCAGATTCGAGAGCTGCAACGGATGCTCGGCAAGAAGACCATGGAGAACGAGATTCTCCGCGAAGCAGTCGAGTACGGCCGGGCAAAAAAATGGATAGCGCACTCGCCCTCGCTGCCGGAGGAATGAAATGAACGTCTCCCACCCTCGCGATCCACGAGCGTGGGAGGCTCAGGAAGGTGGATCCTCACGGGCCGACGGCATCAGAGTGTCCAAGAGGAAGATCATTGAGGT
>NZ_CADFEF010000095.1:0-1188 GCF_902833125.1 Burkholderia sp. BCC1640
CGGCCACAATCGGACGTTCGACGCCGCTGCAGGAATCGTCGACAATCCTACCCCACTAGGACGGACGACAATTTCAAGTGCAAGAAATCGATACGCAATTTGGCATACTTAGCGTTGTGAACGAGCCCACGTACTCATTCGAGTCACAAGACAATGTGCGATCGTACGAGTTCGAGGTACTGCTCACGCGAGATACGCCTACATCTGTCCATGGGATAGCGTTGAACGGTAGCGGAATAATGGTCGTTGGCGCAGGTGGAGGCTGCTCATCGGTGCATGATCACTCTGCGCTAGTGCTCGGCGACAAGCTTTACCTTGCGGTCGGCGATCAGGTCGCCTGCCTCTCGTTTTCATCGCCCCGTCGGTTGGTATGGTCAACACAGGTCGATATGGCCACGTGCTTTGGTATCCACTGGGAAAATGATCGAGGTGCTCTCATTTCGCATGGGGAACTCGAGATCTCTCGCCTGTCATTAGAGGGAAACCTTATGTGGCAGACATCTGGCGCCGACGTGTTCTCGGAAGGCTTTCGCTTGCTGCCAGCCCACATCGAAGCCGTGGATTTCAATCGAACGGTGTATCGGCTTGACTACGCGACCGGCGAAGCGCGCCATAGCTAACGGATTTCTAACGCTGGTTTCAAACGATCCTATGCGTCGTGCGGTGGCCACTTTCGATCAGTCGACGGCAGGGTCAAGATTGTCGATGATGCGCGGCGCAGGATTCCGGCGGCGGCTCGATTGCGCCTCAGGCTCGCAAGCTTGGCGCTAACCGCCAGCGAACAAAGGGCGGATACGGTGCGCCACCAAGGAACGCCAGAAATACTTCCACGACCTGATCGGCCACGAACCATTCATCGCAGCGCATCGGGATGTTGCCCGCTCGAAAGACGAGGATCGTGCCATCCGGACGTACAGGCGAAGGCTTATCGTGGAACCCTCTCCATCGTTCTCCGCCGAATTCGAAGCGCTCGATCATGCAGCTCACTCCGCCGCCGGCCACCTGCACGTAGTTTCCTGCATCGTCAGTCAATGACGCATAAGACGACTTGCCGTAGCTTCGCAGTGACTTGAGCTCACGAGCGATCTGTGTGTACGTAGGCGCGATGATGGCCGCTTTGCCCTCGATGTCGAGTCTCATTCGTTGTTCAATCTCTTTTCTTCTCGATCAAATCAAAATCATACCAAC
>NZ_CADFEF010000096.1:0-1110 GCF_902833125.1 Burkholderia sp. BCC1640
GGCGGCCTCAAATCTGAAGTGCAACACTCTCGCCATCCGGTAATGTCCGCGAATGGCAAAGAGAACGTACCAACAACTTCAACCTGAAGAACGTATGCGAATCGATTTCTGGCGTGACGAGGGCTTGAGCTTGCGGGCGATTGCCCGCAAGCTCAAGCGCGCGCCGTCGACACTGAGTCGCGAGCTGGCACGCAATACGCAGACCAACGGCCTGTACTGCCCGCGGGTCGCCCAAGCGTCCCGCAACACTCGTCGCCAGGCTGCCCGGCCAACGCTGAAGCTTGCGTCCGACTCGGTTCTCTGGAGTGTCGTTTGCCAGCTTCTGCGCGAGCGCCAGTGGTCGCCGCAGGAGATCGCGGCTACCCTGAAGCGGACCTTCTCCGACGAGCCGAGCCTGAACGTGTCCCACGAAACGATTTACAACGCGATCTATGCTCAGCCTCGCGGCGAGTTGCGCCGCGAACTGATTGCCTGTCTGCGTCAGCACCGTAACAAACGCCTGCCGCGATCGCGTGGCACCGATCGGCGCGAAACGATTCCCGACATGGTCAGCATCCACGTGCGGCCGCCCGAGATCAACGATCGCCTCATGCCGGGCCACTGGGAAGGTGACCTCATCAAGGGGGCGGCCAACAAGTCCTCCGTGGCCGTGCTCGTCGAGCGCATGAGCCGCGCGGTGCTGCTGGCCAAGATGCCGGACGCGACTGCTGCGTCGGCGCTGGCCGCCTTCACGACCAAACTGCAATCGCTCGTCAAGCCGCTGCGCCAGACGTTGACCTACGATCAGGGCCGCGAGATGACGCGGCATGCCGAGCTGACGGCCGCGACCAACGTGCGTGTGTACTTCTGCGATCCGCACAGCCCTTGGCAGCGCGGTACCTGCGAAAACACCAACGGCCTGCTGCGCCAGTACTTGCCCAAGGGCACGGATCTGTCCATCCACACTCAAGAAGACCTCGACTCGATTGCTGACAAGCTCAATACACGTCCGCGGGCCACGCTGAACTGGCACACGCCTCTGGAAATCCTTGCTCAGATTCTGGCTAACCCCACGGATCGCGCTCCTGTTCAGTAACCCGCGAGGTGTTGCACTTCGCCCTTGAAACCGCC
>NZ_CADFEF010000097.1:0-1090 GCF_902833125.1 Burkholderia sp. BCC1640
GAGGACAACCCGGGTTTCTTCCGCATCAAGCTCTTCATCATCCCGCACTTCCAGGTAGAGGGTATGGACATCGGGCTGTCGCTGGTGTCGCAAATGCCGAAGGCCAAGAGCTGATTTGACGTTTGTCGCATGAGCCGCCGGGGTCGTTGTGGCCCCGGCGTTGTTGTCCGTCCCTCTCGCGCGTTCATGAGAATTCCTGCATGTCGATGATCCTGCCTACCCAGGCTTATGAATTGAAGCTGGCGCCACATCCGGCGCCAACGTCCGTCCTCAAGTTCGCGGGGCGGGATGCCGTGAGCGAGCTGTATCGCTACGACATCGAGTTCACGAGCCCGATGGCCGGTATTCCGATGGACCAGATGGTCGGTCGCCCGGCAAAATTCATCATCGCCCCGGTCGATCCGAACATGGACTACTTGCGCAGGATGTTCGGCGAGCGGGCGGCGCAGTTCAGCAAGATGCCGCCGGCGTACACGATCCACGGCGTTATCACGGAATTAGATGAGCTCGGCACCTCGGCGGACGAGACGCACTATCGGGTCCGGCTTGAGCCCACGCTCGCCGATCTGAATCGGGGCGTGACGAGCCGGCTGTTCCAGAAGCAGTCGGTCGAGGAGATCGTCACCGATACGCTGCGCCATTACGGCTACCGGGCCGGCGTCGACTTCCAGTTCCAGCTACGCGGGAAGTACAAGCGGCACGAATACATCACCCAGTATCACGAGACCACGTTCGCCTTTATCCGGCGCCTGTGCGCGGAAGAGGGAATCTGGTTTCGCTGGGAGCAGAAGAAGGATCACGCGGTGCTGGTGTTCGGCGACGACCTCGATGCGTACGCGCGCAAGCAACGTACCGTGTCGTATCGGCGCGACTCGGGGCTGGAGAGCGCCGGCCGGGACGCGATCAAGACGCTCGAGAAGCGGACCCGGCGCGTGCCTGAAGCCGTGCGGCTGCACGATTACAACCACCGGCAGGCCGGTGTGTCGCTGCTCGTCGAGGAAAACGCCGCGCGAGCGGACAAGTCGACGAACGGCATCGACTATCGCTGGGGCGAGCATTACGAGACGCCGGAGGAAGGTCAGCAGATCGC
>NZ_CADFEF010000098.1:0-939 GCF_902833125.1 Burkholderia sp. BCC1640
TGGAGTTGCCCCTGTAATACCGGACACGGCATCACACTAAGGTTGCTGAATCCATCGAGCGCCGGAACTCGCGAGGCGAGCGGTATTTCAGCGCGCTATGGGGATGCTTCTCGTTGTAATGCTCGAACGCGATGGCCAAGTTGCGTGCAGCAGTCGCTGCGTCCGGCTTCGGCATGAAGGCGACGTAGTCGCGTTTCATCGTCTTCACGAAGCTCTCGGCCATCCCATTACTTTGTGGGCTGCACACCGGTGTGGTCAATGGCTTCAGGCCGATGGCCACTGCGAATCGGCGCGTGTCGTCGGCCGTGTAGCCCGAACCGTTGTCGCTCAGCCACTCGATTTCGGACGGTGTATGCAGTTCGTTGCCAAACCGATTTTCCACTGCAGCCAGCATCACGTCTCGCACGATGTCGCCGCTGTGGCCTGCCGTCGTGGCTGCCCAACTCATCGCCTCACGGTCACAGCAATCCAGCGCGAACGTTACGCGCAGCGGCTCGCCGTTGTCGCAGCGGAACTCGAAGCCGTCCGAGCACCATCGCTGATTGCTGCGCGCGACGGCCACCTTGCCGTCGTGTCGACGTTGGGGGCGAGGCGGAAGCGGCCGGCGCTGCATCAACAACCCGTGCGTGCGCATGACGCGATAGATGCGCTTGGCATTGAACGGCACCAGCCCAACCGCGACGCGCTCGTTGCGCAATATGCCCCAAACCCGGCGATAGCCATAGCTGGGCAAATCGCCGATGATCCGGCGGATTTCCTCGACCACGCCCGCATCGTCGGTCTGCCTCGATTGACGGCCATCGCGCCACGTCGCCGGACGCGACAGTCGTGCCGATACGTTCGAGCGCGACACGCCGAGAACTTCACAAACCAGTTTCACTGGTCGTCTATATGAACGTCTCCCGTTTGTGCAGGTTTTCTTGTGCGTTGACGGACAGG
>NZ_CADFEF010000099.1:0-935 GCF_902833125.1 Burkholderia sp. BCC1640
CCGCCGGTTTCGGTCTGCCACCACGTGTCGACGATCGGGCAGCGTTCCTGGCCGACGTGCTTGTGGTACCACATCCACGCTTCCGGATTGATCGGTTCGCCGACCGTGCCGATGATGCGCAGGCTCGACAGGTCGTAACTCTTCGGATGAACCTTGTCGTCGGCCTCGGCGGCCTTGATCAGCGAGCGGATCGCGGTCGGCGCGGTGTAGAACACCGTGACCTTGTGATCGTTGATCATCTTCCAGAAGCGGCCTGCGTCCGGGTAAGTCGGCACGCCTTCGAACACCACCTGCGTGCCGCCGCACGCGAGCGGGCCGTAGGTGATGTACGTGTGGCCCGTGACCCAGCCGATGTCGGCCGTGCACCAGAACACGTCGGTGGGCTTCCAGTCGAAGGTCCACTTCATCGTCTGCGCGGCCCACAGCAGATAGCCGCCGGTGCTGTGCTGCACGCCCTTCGGCTTGCCGGTCGAGCCCGACGTATACAGGATGAACAGCGGATGCTCGGCGCCGACCCATTCGGGGGCGCACGTGTCGGATTCGCTGTCGGCGATCTCGTGCATCCACAGGTCGCGCCCGGCGTGCCAGTCGATCGTGCCGCCGGTGCGGCGATAGACGATCACGCTCTTGACGGCTTCGCAGCCGCCCATGGCGAGCGCCTCGTCGGCGATGCTCTTGAGCGGCAGCGTCTTGCCGCCGCGCGCCTGTTCGTCGGCGGTGATGAGCGCGACCGCGCCGACGTCGACGAGCCGCTCGTTCAGCGATTTCGCGGAGAAGCCGCCGAACACGACCGAGTGCGTGGCGCCGATGCGCGCGCAGGCCTGCATCGCGACGATGCCTTCGATCGACATCGGAATGTAGATGACGACGCGATCGCCCTTGCCGATTCCGCGTTTCTTCAGCGCATTCGCGAAGCGCGACACGCGAGCGAGCAG
>NZ_CADFEF010000100.1:0-931 GCF_902833125.1 Burkholderia sp. BCC1640
GCGCTCTCCATCCCGTTCGTCGTCGACGACGCCGCGATCTCGTGCGCCCCCTCCGACAACGGGGCCGGCAGCTTCAGCGACCACTGCCCGTCGCCGCCCGCCTGCACCGAGCCAACCACCTCTCCGTCCACGTACACCTTCACCAGCGAGCCAGGCTTCGCCTTGCCCGTCACTTCCGGCTGGCGATCGTCCGTCGTCTGTCCAGGCTGCAGCGGACCCTGCACCGTGCCAACGTGGTCGATCACCTGGTCCAGCGCGATCGACATCTTGCTCGTGTCCACCGTGAACTCGTGCGAATCCCCTCGCTCGCTCGTGTTCCCCGCCTTGTCCGTCACCGTCGTCGACAGTCGATGCGCACCGTCCGACAGCGGCTCCGACGGCCGGAACGTCCATCGTCCGTCCTGACCCGCCACCGTCGAGCCGATCGCCTTCTCGCCGTCGTAAATCGTCACCACCGCGCCGGCCTCCGCCTTGCCGCTGTATACCGGCGTCGCGTCGTCCGTCGTCGTCCCGTTCGCGATCGGGCCCGTCACGTTACCAACGTCATCCAGCAGCGTCTCGTCCTTCGACGCTTCCGGCGCAATCGTGTCCACCACGATCGAATAGTCGCCCGTCGACGGGCTCATCTTGCCGTCCGGCGACTCGGCCTTCGCGCTGAATGCGTGCTCGCCTTCCGCCAGCGGCGTCTCCGGGCGATACGACCAGCGGCCGTTGTCCCCAGCGATGACGATCCCCACCTCCTTGCCGTCCACGAACACGTGCACGGTGTGGCCCGGCTGCGCCGTGCCGCTCACCGTCGGCCGCGTGTCGTTCGTCTCGCCGTTCGGCGCGACATTGCCCACCTGCGGCTCGACCGCGTCGAACACGCCCGTGATCGACGGTGCGCTCGGCACCCCGCCCACCTGCAGCGTGAAATCAAAGCCGTCGCTCG
>NZ_CADFEF010000101.1:0-931 GCF_902833125.1 Burkholderia sp. BCC1640
AGCACATCGGCGATCAGGTTGCCGACCGTCTCCGCTTCCGCCGCGCCGAAGCCGCGCGTCGTCATCGCCGGCGAACCCAGACGGATCCCGCTCGTCACGAACGGCTTTTCCGGATCGTTCGGGATCGCGTTCTTGTTCACCGTGATGTGTGCCGCGCCCAGCGCCGCTTCCGCCGCCTTGCCCGTGATGTTCTTCGCGCGCAGGTCCACCAGCATCACGTGGCTTTCCGTACGGCCCGACACGATCCGCAGCCCGCGCTTGACCAGCGTTTCAGCCAGCACGCGCGCGTTCTCGACCACCTTCTCCTGGTAAGCCTTGAACTCCGGCGACAGCGCTTCCTTGAACGCCACCGCCTTCGCCGCGATCACGTGCATCAGCGGGCCGCCCTGGATGCCAGGGAAGATCGCCGAGTTGATTTGCTTCTCGTATTCCGACTTCATCAGGATCACGCCGCCGCGCGGGCCGCGCAGGCTCTTGTGCGTCGTCGTCGTCACGAAGTCCGCGTGCGGCACCGGGTTCGGATACACGCCCGCCGCGATCAGGCCGGCGTAGTGCGCCATGTCGACCATCAGGTACGCGCCGACCGACTTCGCGATCTTCGCCAGACGCTCGAAGTCGATCTTCAGCGCGAATGCCGACGCGCCCGCGACGATCAGCTTCGGCTTGTGTTCGTTCGCCAGTTTCTCGGCGGCGTCGTAGTCGATGTCTTCGTTTTCGTTCAGGCCGTAGCTCACGACGTTGAACCACTTGCCCGACATGTTCACCGGCGAGCCGTGCGTCAGGTGACCGCCGTGCGCGAGGCTCATGCCCATGATCGTGTCGCCCGGCTTGAGCATCGCGAAGAACACGCCCTGGTTCGCCTGCGAACCCGAGTTCGGCTGCACGTTCGCGGCTTCCGCGCCGAACAGCTGCTTCACGCGGTCGATCGCCA
>NZ_CADFEF010000102.1:0-930 GCF_902833125.1 Burkholderia sp. BCC1640
ATGACGGACGTAGTGATCGTATCGGCCGCGCGGACCGCGGTCGGCAAATTCGGCGGCTCGCTCGCGAAGATCGCGGCACCGGAGCTGGGCGCGACGGTGATTCGCGCGGTGCTGGAGCGTTCGGGCGTGAAGCCCGAGCAGGTGAGCGAAGTGATCATGGGCCAGGTGCTGGCGGCGGGCTCGGGGCAGAACCCGGCGCGCCAGTCGCTGATCAAGGCCGGCCTGCCGAACGCGGTGCCGGGCATGACGATCAACAAGGTGTGCGGCTCGGGTCTGAAGGCGGTGATGCTGGCGGCGAACGCGATCGTGGCGGGCGACGCGGACATCGTGATCGCGGGCGGCCAGGAAAACATGAGCGCGGCGCCGCACGTGCTGCCGGGCTCGCGCGACGGGTTCCGGATGGGCGACGCGAAGCTGGTCGACACGATGATCGTCGATGGCCTGTGGGACGTGTACAACCAGTACCACATGGGCATCACGGCGGAGAACGTCGCGAAGGAATACGGGATCACGCGCGAGGAGCAGGACGCGTTCGCGGCGCTGTCGCAGAACAAGGCGGAAGCCGCGCAGAAGGCCGGGCGCTTCGACGCCGAGATCGTGCCGGTGTCGATTCCGCAGCGCAAGGGCGAGCCGCTGCAGTTCGCGACCGACGAGTTCGTGCGTCACGGCGTGACGGCGGAATCGCTGGCGGGGCTGAAGCCGGCGTTCTCGAAGGACGGCTCGGTGACGGCGGCGAACGCGTCGGGGCTGAACGACGGCGCGGCGGCGGTGCTGGTGATGTCGGCGCAGAAGGCGGCGGCGCTCGGCCTGACGCCGCTCGCGCGGATCAAGGCATACGCGAACGCGGGCGTGGATCCGAGCGTGATGGGCATGGGTCCGGTGCCGGCATCGCGCCGCTGCCTGGAGCGAGCGGGCTGGACGCCGGGCGAC
>NZ_CADFEF010000103.1:0-874 GCF_902833125.1 Burkholderia sp. BCC1640
CGAGCATTACAACGAGAAGCATCCCCATAGCGCGCTGAAATACCGCTCGCCTCGCGAGTTCCGGCGCTCGATGGATTCAGCAACCTTAGTGTGATGCCGTGTCCGGTATTACAGGGGCAACTCCAATCGCAGTACCTTGATGATCGCGATCGACCCGAGGACGCATGCTGCGATCGACCAAGGTCCATATGGCATGTAGTGGGTAACAGCTACGCCCAACAGAGCTGCAATTACGGGCGTGATCGTGAGCATCAATGGCGCGCGCGCCCATATCCGCACGGCCGGACGAAGACGTCGTAAGAAAGCGCCGCAAGTTCAGGAAATAGGATCGACGCAATACCAATCACCGACGCAGCCTTGGCGATACCGCCCATGAAGCAAAGAGAGGCAAAGATGCCCAACAGGAGGATTCGGGAGTCTGGCTTGAACATGGAGCGGACTTCTCTGGAGCGCAGTAGGATTGAGACTTGTTGGACTTTCACCGCCAGGTCGCCTGAAAACCACGACACCATTGCGACTTGATCGTAGTTTTGCGTAGAGTCGACCGAACGGGCCACACAATGACTTTCATTGAACCCGGGGACTCAGCGGCGGAGTCTGAAGGAAATTGCAAAAGCGGGCGAGAGCCTCAGGGGACTGACCCGACCGTCAGCACGACGGTTTCCTCTAGGGAAACACTGATTTATCCGGCTCTGTGGTCATCGCTGACGCAGCCGAGGACGTTGTAGAAGATAGTTCACGGAACGGGCCCACGACGATGAAACGGCAAATGAGCTTTGCGGAAGCGGAAAGCACGGGCAAGAAGCGCATGACTCGGCGCCAGCGTTTCCTGGAAGAGATGGAGAAGCTCGTGCCGTGGTCGCGATTGCTGACG
>NZ_CADFEF010000104.1:0-844 GCF_902833125.1 Burkholderia sp. BCC1640
CGCACTGCGCAACGGCGCGCCGTTTCTGGATATGCCCGAGCCGCTGCAACGCCTGCGCCGCGCGCTGCTGCGCGAAACGGGCGGCGAGCGCGTGATGGCGAAAGTTCTGGCGCTGGTGCCGGAAAGCGGTCTGGGCACCGTGCTGATTGCGGTCGAGCTGGCACTTGAACAGGCGCCGCCCTCCGGGCGCGTCAGCGTCGAGCATGTGGTGAACGTGCTGTCGCGCATGCGCGGTGTGAAGATGCCACCGAAGATCGACACGGCGCTACAACTGACGACACCGCCGCTGGCCGACACATCGCGCTACGATGGCCTGCGCCCGGCACTGCAACAGCCGGAGGCCGGTCATGCGTGATCTGATCATCGAACTCAAACAGCTGCGGTTGCACGGCATGGCAGCCGGCTGGGGCGAGTTGCTCGAACAGGGTAACGTCGAGGTGGCGTCTTCGCAGTGGCTGCTCGAACGGCTGCTGCAGGCCGAGAGTGCGGATCGGGCCGTGCGTTCGGTCAGCCACCAGATGAACGCGGCGAAGTTCCCGGTGCATCGGGACATCGCCGGCTTCGACTTCGAGGGCTCACCGGTTGATCGCCAGCTCGTCATGCAACTGGCCAGCATGACGTTCACCGAAGGCGCACAGAACCTGGTTCTGGTCGGTGGCCCGGGCTCGGGCAAAACGCATCTGGCAACCGCCATCGGCGTGTCCGGAATCATGCATCACGGCAAGCGAGTGCGCTTCTACTCGACAGTGGATCTGGCCAACGCACTGGAACAGGAAAAGGCGCAGGGCCGTGCTGGACGGATCGCGGCGAGTCTGCTCCGCCTTGACCTGGTCATCCTGGACGA
>NZ_CADFEF010000105.1:0-792 GCF_902833125.1 Burkholderia sp. BCC1640
TGACCCTGCCTCGATTCCACGTACAGCAAGAAGTTTGATAACTTTTTGCCTGTATGGAGAAGAACATGGCAGAGAACGTGGTACCGAGACGGCAGTACACGAAGGAATTCAAGGTTGAGGCGGTGCGGCTCGCTGAGAGCGTCGGTCAGCATGAAGCCGCTCGCAGGCTGGGCGTGCCGGTGGCGACGCTGGGGAACTGGTGCCGTGATCAGCGCGATGGCAGTGCGCAGACCGCAGCGGGGCCGGCATCGAGTGCACCGAGCTCAAGTCGTCGTCCGGTGAGCGACCTGGAGGCCGAGAACAGTCGTCTGCGTAAGGAACTGGCCAGTGCAAAGCTGGATATCGAAATTCTTCGAAAGGCGACGGCGTACTTCGCGAAGGGGTCGCGGTGAGGTACGCCTGGATCGACGCACATCGCGACCAGTACAGCGTAAGTCGTCTTTGCCGGGTTCTGGGTGTGTCGCGCAGCGGCTATTGCCAGTGGCGCGGTCGGGAGCCAAGTCGGCGGGCACTGGCCAATGCCATGTTGGACGCTGAGGTCGCCGCCATTCATCGTGCCAGCCGCGGCAGCTATGGCCGTCCTCGTATCGTGCGACAGTTGCGTGCCCAGGGCCGGCCGGTGAGCGCCGAACGCGTGCGTCGCAGCCTGCAACGCCAGGGGCTGCGTCCGGTCTACAAGCGCCCGTATCGGGTGACGACGGATTCGACGCATCGCCTGCCGGTGGCGCCGAATCTGTTGGATCGGCGTTTCGACGGCTGGCGGCCCAATCAAGCCTGGGTAAGCGACATCAC
>NZ_CADFEF010000106.1:0-790 GCF_902833125.1 Burkholderia sp. BCC1640
GAACGGCAACTGCGAGCTGATGTTCGCCTACCACCATCCCGAGCTGCCGCTGCATCTCGATCCGGCGCGCTACGAGCACCTCACGGTCGGCCTCGATACGCTGCTGCCGGTCAGCCAGCCCACGCCGCGCGCCGCGCCGCGCTTTCGTCTGCCGGGCACCAGCAAGGCCGCGCTGCCGCTGATCTCGTACACGGAAACCAGCTACTTCGGGCGTTGCCAGGCGCTGCTGCTGTCGCGCGCGCCGGCCACGCCGATGCTGCGGCTGCACTTCGAGTCGGACATGGCCGAGGTGCTCAAGAAGCTGGTGGTCGAGGGCGAGGGCCTGGCCTGGCTGCCGCGCAGCGCGATCGCGCGCGAGCTCGCGGCCGGCGAGCTGGTGCCCGCGGGGCCGGCCGCCTGGCAGCTCGAGGTGGAGCTGCGTGTCTATCGCGATACCAGCAATCGCGGCGCCTTCGTCGATACGCTCTGGCAGCACCTGCGCGCCTCGGTCTGAGGCTCCCTGCCGCGGCCGCCTCCGGGATTTCCCTGCCTATGCGAATCACGCATACGTGCATGCCGGACCCGCATCGCGGGTTTTTTGACCGTCCCTACCATTCGTCCTGACGGTCGAGGCAAGCCGCTTTCCGCTTTCGTCCGTCGCCCGCGTCGAACCCCGACGTTTCCTCATCGACACGCGCCGCAGGACCTTCCAGGTTCGCCCGGCGCGCACCAGCAGCGGGTCGCCGGTGGCCTCGCGCAGCCGCGTCAGCGTGCGGCTCATCGCCGAGGCGCTCAGGCCGAGCCGTCGCGC
>NZ_CADFEF010000107.1:0-785 GCF_902833125.1 Burkholderia sp. BCC1640
CGAGCATTACAACGAGAAGCATCCCCATAGCGCGCTGAAATACCGCTCGCCTCGCGAGTTCCGGCGCTCGATGGATTCAGCAACCTTAGTGTGATGCCGTGTCCGGTATTACAGGGGCAACTCCAGCTGCCACCCATACAACCCGCTGACCACAACCAACTCACCTCAGGAGTCGGAAACGGCTAAAGCCAATCATAAGTCACGTACCCCCGTAACGGAACGCTTCGTCACTGTTCAAGAGTTAGCGTGCCATCATTCCTTGTCTAGAGTTCTCCGTGCCATCAGAGCACACCGAAAACTGAACACAACATACTTCCCGTGGATCAAATTGGCTGGAGTATCGCTTGAGGACGCGGGATTCGAGACTGGAGAACGCGTCCGGATTACCGTCGAGGACAAGCGACTCATCACCACGCCGATGTGATCGGCGCATTGCCAATGGCGGGCGGCGCAAGTCACTATCCGTTTGGAAGCTCGGTATCCGATGCTCCATACCGTTAGTAACTGTGACAAGCGACGATTGTTCTGAAACTGCAGCGGACTGGTCACTCAGGTCCTCTGTCGCATAGGCTTTCAGATTGTGCTGCAACCTATGCCGGGCACCGTGCGCATTTCCGTCGCGCCAATGCAAAAACCCCCGCCTTGTCGGGCGGGGGTTCTTGGCTTGAGGGAGCCTGACGATTACCTACTTTCACACGGGAATCCGCACTATCATCGGCGTAGAGTCGTTTCACGGTCCTGTTCGGGATGGGAAGGGGTGGGACCGACTCGCTA
Organism: Burkholderia sp. BCC1640; assembly: GCF_902833125.1. Lineage (NCBI taxonomy): Bacteria > Pseudomonadati > Pseudomonadota > Betaproteobacteria > Burkholderiales > Burkholderiaceae > Burkholderia > Burkholderia sp. BCC1640. The sequence goes on from NZ_CADFEF010000107.1 coordinate 775, forward strand.
TGGTCATCAGG
>NZ_CADFEF010000108.1:0-768 GCF_902833125.1 Burkholderia sp. BCC1640
CCTGATGACCATAGCGAGTCGGTCCCACCCCTTCCCATCCCGAACAGGACCGTGAAACGACTCTACGCCGATGATAGTGCGGATTCCCGTGTGAAAGTAGGTAATCGTCAGGCTCCCTCAAGCCAGAAACCCCCGCCCGACAAGGCGGGGGTTTTTGCATTGGCGCGGCGGAAATGCGAGTGTAGGCAATCGAGCCTCTCCGTTTGCTGACCAAGCGCGTCGCCGGAATCCACCGCTTTCCATCATCCCGGACCAATCACCCGCTGATTCGCTGCAATCTCCAGCCAGGGAGGCGACTCGGGCCGGTTCGGCGACGCCTCCGGCAACGCATTTTTCCGGCCAATGTAGGTGACTATGTTCGAGGCGCGGGGTCGCCGGTGTATGGCTGGCGCGTTTCATGGCAAATCCACGGCAGCTCGAGGCCGCGAGAGCATACCCGTTAGCATCCGAATGACGACCGAAATTCCCACGGAGCCCCCCGCCGACGCCCAGTGTCGGGAGATGAGGTCGGTTTGCCTGCTCGATCCCGTCAGACGTCCCCGTGTAGCTTCTGACGAGAGCGAGCTACCAGATTCGAAGGGCATAGGCTTCGTCAACGAGCGAACGAGCTGCGCCACCGAAAAAGCCACGATCTTAGCCATCAATGTCCGCGCCGACGGAATTTTGAGCCACCGGGCCGATTGGATTTTGAGCCGGGGTGGAGACCGGTCTATAGCAGGACCGGTTGTGGATAAGTGTATGGGTTTCCGGGGTCGTTGTCCTCCTGCG
>NZ_CADFEF010000109.1:0-743 GCF_902833125.1 Burkholderia sp. BCC1640
CCTGGTGGTAGGTGGCCGAGGTGTCGCCGCTGGCCTTGGTGTAGCTGTAGCCGACGCCGAGCAGCAGGGCCGCGGTGGCCTGGTAGTTCAGGAAGCCCTGGCCGGTGTTGTAGCGCTCGTTCTGGCCGAACAGCGAGGAGCCGTCGCGACGGTACTGCGCATTGCTGTAGCCGCCGCCGAAGGTGAAGGCGCCCCACACGTACTGGCCGGCGATGCGGGCGATGCCGCCGAACGAGTACATCGCCTCGAACTGCACGCCGGCGACCAGCGGCGAGGTGTACTTGACCGCGTTGTCGACGCGGAAGCTGTTGTCGTAGTTGTCGACGTCGCCGGCCGTCGCGAAGGCGCTGCCGAAGTAGTTGTCGGCCGTGATCGGCTGCACCAGGTCGATCAGCGGATCGTACTGGCGGCCCAGCGTGAGCGTGCCGAGGCGGTCGCTGGCGAGGCCCACGAAGGCCTGGCGGCCGAACTCGCGGCCGCCCTGGCCGAGGCCGCCGGTGCTCGGGTTGAAGCCGTTCTCCAACTGGAAGATCGCCTTCAGGCCGCTGCCGAGGTCCTCGCTGCCCTTGATTCCCCAGCGCGAGCCGGCCAGGTTGCCGGCGCTGCTGTTGCCGAGCAGCCAGGAGTTCTTGGCGCCGTCCGCGTGATTGATATAGGTGAGCGACGTGTCGATCAGGCCGTACAGCGTCACGCTCGATTGCGCGTGGGCCGAGCCCATCGCCGCCAGCGAGGCGAGCGACACC
>NZ_CADFEF010000110.1:0-740 GCF_902833125.1 Burkholderia sp. BCC1640
AGCGCCGCCTACGAGGCGGCGGTGCGCGGCGACGCCGGCGCCTATGCGCCCGCGCTGCCGGTGCAGTACACCGACTACGCGGTCTGGCAGCACGAATCGCTCGACGCGGGCGTGCTCGAGGCGCAGCTCGACTACTGGCGCGACACGCTCGGCGACGAGCAGCCGGTGCTGGAGCTGCCCGCCGACCGGCCACGGCCGGCCCGGCGCGACGGCCTCGGCGGCCAGGTCGGCGCGGAGCTGGACCGGGCGCTGGCCGATGCCCTTCAGACTTATGCGCGCCATCATGACGCGACGCTGTTCATGACCCTGCTGGCGGCCTTCCACGCGCTGCTGCATCGTTACGGCGGGCAGCGCGACATCCGCGTCGGGATCCCGCTGGGCGGGCGCGAGCGGATCGAGATCGAGCCGCTGATCGGCTTCTTCGTCAACACGGCGGTGATCCGTGCCGAGCTGTCGGGCGCGCTGCCGTTCGAGGCGCTGCTGGCCCAGGTCCGGCAGCGCGTGCTCGACGCGCAGGCCAACCAGGACGTGCCGTTCGCGCGCATCGTCGAGGCCCTGCAGCCGCAGCGCGTGGCGAGCCAGACGCCGCTGTTCCAGGCGATGTTCAACTACGACGTGCAGCAGGGCGCCACCGAGCGGCGCGTGGCCGACACGCTGCGCCTGAGCCCGTTCGGCAGCCAGCGCAGCGCCGCGCAGTTCGACCTCACGCTGGGCGTGTCGGTGGGCGAGCGCATCGGGCT
>NZ_CADFEF010000111.1:0-709 GCF_902833125.1 Burkholderia sp. BCC1640
GAAGCGCGCCTGCGGCCTCCCCGCGCTTGTCGAAGACACGCCGCTCGTCCGATGAGTCCAAGCTGGCTTGCCTGGGGTATCGCGCTGAGCTCGACCGCGGGCGTCATTCTGCGTCCTTTCCGCTGGCCCGAGGCGATCTGGGCCGTCACGAGGGGCTGTTCGACTGGATCGCGGCGCTGGCCGTCCGGCATGCAAACGGTTCGCCGCGCCGGCTGTTCGTGCAGGTGTACCTGGTCGGCGTCGGCGTGACGGCCTTCCTCTCGAACGATGCCGCGGCGGTCGTGCTCACGCCGGCGGTGTTCGCTGCCGCGCGGCGTGCCGGGACTCGACCGCTGCCTTTTCTCTATGCATGCGCCTTCGTCGCGAACGCGGCCAGCTTCGTCCTGCCGATATCGAACCCGGCCAATCTCGTGCTGTACGGCAACCATACGCCGGCGCTGGGTACCTGGGTGGCCCGTTTTGCCTTGCCCTCGGCGCTGTCGATCCTCGCGACGTTCTGGATGCTGCGCCATACGCACCGCGAGCACCTCGCCGGTGCCTGTGCGACGGACCCGCCCGTCGAGCCGCTCGGCTCGAGCGGCAAGGTGGCGCTGGCCGGGATCGCCGTGACGGCGGTGGCCTTGCTGGCGGTGTCCGCCTTCGATCTGCCGCTCGGCCTGCCCACCGCGGTGCTCGGTGTGTCGACCGCGCTGGTGGTGCTGCTCAAGGA
>NZ_CADFEF010000112.1:0-693 GCF_902833125.1 Burkholderia sp. BCC1640
CGAGGTGCCACGCGGCAGGTAGCGCGAATAATCGGCCACGTAAGGGCCGAAGGCGATCTGCCAGGACTCCGACAGCGACATCGACAGCAGGAAGCTGGCGATCGAGAAATGACGGTTGGTCAGCAACGCGCCGAGATCGTGGTTCGAGAACAGCCGCGCGAACATGAACAGGAAGGCGATCACGCCGATCACGCTGCCCACGCGGCCGACCAGGTGGATGGTGCGATAGCCGAGGATGGTCAGGACCACGATGCAGATCGCGAACAACGCGATGCCGGCCACCTCGTCGACGCCGAGCAGTTGCGCGAGCGCCGTGCCGGCCAGCACCGAGCCGCTCGCCGTGAAGCCGATGTACATCAGGCAGTCCAGCACCAGCGGGATCGTCGCGCCATAGACGCCGAACTGCACGCGGCTGGAGATCATCTGCGGCAAGCCGAGCTGCGGCCCCTGCGCGCCGTGCAACGCCATCACCGCGCCGCCGATCAACTGCCCCAGCAGCAGCGCGACCAGCGACCAGAACACGTCGCCGCCCAGCACCACGGCCAGCGCCCCGGTGACGATCGCGGTGATCTGCAGGTTGGCCGACAACCACAGCGTGAACTGGCTGGCGAGGCTGCCGTGGCGCTCCGCATCGGGGATGTAGTCGATCGATCGCGATTCGATCAGCTCGCCGCTCGCACGGCCCTCTCTCTG
>NZ_CADFEF010000113.1:0-688 GCF_902833125.1 Burkholderia sp. BCC1640
GCGCGGCGGCGGCCGTCAGCGGCCTCGGCTTCAGGCGGTCGCCAGCGCGGCCGCGAGCCGGTCGAATTCCGGGCCCCAATCGGCGCGCCAGGCCTGCCCCGTCGCCTCATCCACCCAGGCGCCGTCGATCCCGTTGAGCATGAATTCGCGCAAGGCCTCGATGCCGAAGCCGAAATGGCTGTGCATCAGCTCCCAGGCTTCGCTCGGGTTGACCTTGTGCAAGGTCGGGTCGTCGGTATTCGGGTGGATCTTCAATCCGAGCCCGGGCATTTGGCGGATCGGGTGCCGTTCGGCCCACTGCTCGGGCGGCAGCGTGCGCAGGTAGTAGGAGTTGGTGGGCACCACCGTGAACACCGTGCCGCGCACCGCATGGCGCTCGGCCAGCGCCGGGTTGTCGACGATCGTGTAGCCGTGGTCGAGCCGGTCCACCCGCAGCAGCTCGAGCGCGGTCTCGACGTTGCGCCAGGGCATGCCGAACTCGCCGGCATGCGCCGTGGTCCGGAAGCCGGCCTCGCGCGCCTCGCGATAGGCCTTCCAGAACAGCTCGGGCGGGCGGTCGTTCTCGCGGTAGTCGATGCCGATCCCGGCCACTTCCTCGGCGCGGCAGGCCTTCATCCAGTCCACCATCTGCACCGCCTCGTCGGGATCGGCCTCGCGGTCGATGCTCGGGATCAGCCTTGCGCTGATG
>NZ_CADFEF010000114.1:0-681 GCF_902833125.1 Burkholderia sp. BCC1640
CCAGGCGCTGGACGAACACGCACGCCAAGGAGCCGGGGCCTTCATGGGGCTGCATGGCAAGCCGGCCCCGCGCGCGGGCCGCAGCGCCGGCCCCTGAGCGTCGTTCAGGCGCTCACTTGCCCTGGAACACGGGCTGGCGCCCCTCGAGTTCCGCGCGGCGCCCTTCCACGAAGTCCTGCGACTGTAACAGCCCGCGATACTGCTCGGTCAGCTTGAACAGCGCGGCGTTCTCGGCCGGGTCGATCGCCAGGTGCGCCGAGGCGAGCGAGGCCTGGATGCCCAGCGGCCCGCAGGCCGCGATCCTGCCGGCGATCTGCACCGACAGTTCGAGCGCCGCCTTCGCATCGGGCGCGATCGCCTGCACCGTGCCCATCCGATATGCCTCCTCCGCGCTCCAGTGATCGCCGGTCAGGATGTAGCGCATCGCATTGCCCCAGCCCGCTTCCCGCACGAAACGCACGGTCGAGCCGCCGCCGGGGAAGCGGCCATGGGTGTTCTCGTCCTGGCCGAAGCGCGTATCGGCCGCCGCGACGCGGATGTCGCCCACCAGGAAGAGCTCGTGGCCCATGTCCCAGGTATCGCCATGCGCGACCGCCACCAGCGGCTTGGTCAGGCGCGGGCTGGGCGTGGTCGCGAGCGGGTTGATGGTGCCGCTCAGCGCGATCGGCGTCTTGTTGCCCA
>NZ_CADFEF010000115.1:0-681 GCF_902833125.1 Burkholderia sp. BCC1640
GCGGTGCAGGGCCCGATCGTGAACCACGGGACGACGGACGATACGACGCCGACGCTGAAGGGCTCGGCGGAGCCGGGCGCGGTGGTGACGATCTACGACGGCGGCAAGGCGATCGGCTCGACCGTCGCGAACGCGGCGGGCGGCTGGTCGTTCACGCCGGGCACCCCGCTCGCGGATGGCGAGCATGATTTCACGGTGACGGCGCGGGACGCGGCGGGCAATGAAAGCGGCGCAAGCGAGTCGTTCAACGTCACCGTCGATACGTCGGCGCCGGCTAGACCGTCGATTGCAGAAGTGATTGATAACGTCGGTAACGTGACCGGGCCGCTGAAGCCGCACGATACGACCGACGATACGCAACCGATGCTCAAGGGCACGGCCGAAAAGAACAGCGTAGTGCTGATCTACGACACGGCGTTTGGCGCGAAGGTGCTGCTGGGCAGCACGCAGGCGGATGCGGACGGCCACTGGTCGTTCCGGCCCGGTTCGCCGCTGACCGAAGGGCAGCACGAACTGACGGCTGTTGCACGCGATATTTCGGGTAACGAAAGCGAGCCGAGCGACGGCTTTGATTTCACGCTGCAGGTGGGCGGGGTGCCGAGCGCACCGTCGATCACGGGCGTGTTCGACGCGGTCGAGCCGCAGGTGGGCAATGTCGCGCCGAACGGCGAGACGAACGAC
>NZ_CADFEF010000116.1:0-663 GCF_902833125.1 Burkholderia sp. BCC1640
CCGCATTCATCTGCAGCGCCGCGACCGAGATGTTCGAACGGTCGATGTATGCGACGAGGTACAGCAGCATCGGAAACGGAATAAGGCGCAGGTTCAGGCGCCGCATCGTCGCGGCGTGCAACTGCGGGACGGCAGCATTCATCGACTTGTCTCCTGGATCGTCTCGCGGGACGGGCGGATGCCGCGCATGATCGCGACATCGTCGCGCCGCGTGAAGCGCGGCGTCATGCGAAGCAGTCTAGGAGTCGCGCGAAATGCGCGTCAATTATCGGGACGCAGTCTCGATGTGTGAGAAATACCGGCGAGTTAGTACCGCATCACGAGATACAACCCCGCGGCCGCAAGCGCCATCCCCGGCCACGCGAGCGCACCGACCGTTTCGCCGAGCACAATGAGCGCGATCAACGCGGTGGCCGGCGGAATCAGGAAAAACAACGCCGACACGCGCGACGCCTCGCCGTATCGCACCATCGCGAGCAGCAGCGAAATCGCGATCAGCGAGTTGCAGATCACGAGATACGCGAGCGACCCGGCGAGGCCCGCGGTCCAGTTCACGTGCATCGGTTCGAGTGCGAACGCGAGTGGCGCGGTCACGGCGAGGCCGACGGTGTACTGCACGAGGTTCGCGGTGACCGGATGAACGTCGGTGCCGAAGCGCTTTTC
>NZ_CADFEF010000117.1:0-650 GCF_902833125.1 Burkholderia sp. BCC1640
TCCCAGTGCGATTGCGCGTGACGTTCCGGATTCATCGCGACGAAGCCCGTGTGCTGCAGGAAGCCCGGATACACGTGGCGGCCTTCGCCCGGATAGTTCGCGGGCACCGTGTGGATCACGTTGTTCTCGAACCACGCGGTCGAGTGCTGCGTCGCGAGCGAGTTCACCGACGTCGGGCTGCGGCGGGCGTCGATCGGGCCGCCCATCATCGTCATCGTGAGCGGCGTGTCCTCGCCGCGGCTCGCCATCAGCGAGATCGCCGCGAGCACCGGCACGGTCGGCTGGCACACGGAAATCACGTGCAGGTTGCGCGCGCCGATGTGGCGGATGAATTCCTGGATATACGCGATGTAGTCGTGCAGGTGGAACGGGCCGACCTCGACCGGCACCATCCGCGCGTCGATCCAGTCGGTGATGTACACCTTGTGATCCTGCAGCAGCGTGCGCACGGTGTCGCGCAGCAGCGTCGAGTGGTGGCCCGACAGCGGCGCGCAGACCAGCACGACCGGCTCGTCCTTCAACTGCGTGACGGCATCGGCGTCGTCCGAATAGCGTTTGAAGCGCAGCAGCCGGCAGAACGGCTTCTCGACGATCGTCTGCTCGACGATCGGGATGTTGTGGCCGTCCTTGACGATCTGATGAATGTTGAA
>NZ_CADFEF010000118.1:0-643 GCF_902833125.1 Burkholderia sp. BCC1640
ATAACGAGTCTGTCTCATCGACAGTCGCTACAGGTTGAGTTCTCGCGTTGTGCCGTATTCCAATTGAGTCAAACATAGAGTTCGAATCATCTTGAGATACATCGATACAATCACAACCCGGATAGTTTCCACGTCCATCTCAAGACGCTTCCACTATCCAAATTACTTACTTCTTCCAGATTGTTAAAGAACGACAGCCGATACGTACTCCGTACCGCTCTGACTGGCTCAATCGCCAATGACAAACACTCGAGCATCTCGAACGCTTGTCATTGAAGATTGGTGGAGGCAGACGGGATCGAACCGACGACCCCCTGCTTGCAAAGCAGGTGCTCTCCCAGCTGAGCTATGCCCCCATGAGTACAGATTTGCCTCAGGTACCTACCGCCAGACAATGGTGGGTCTGGTTGGATTCGAACCAACGACCCCCGCCTTATCAAGACGGTGCTCTAACCGACTGAGCTACAGACCCCTGAGTCTGTCTTTAAATTTACAGCCGATAAGCGTGAGCGCTCAATTTTGCGAGAAGCTCTGGAAAGGAGGTGATCCAGCCGCACCTTCCGATACGGCTACCTTGTTACGACTTCACCCCAGTCATGAATCCTACCGTGGTGACCGTCCTCCTTGCGGTTAGACTAGCCAC
>NZ_CADFEF010000119.1:0-642 GCF_902833125.1 Burkholderia sp. BCC1640
CGCTGGCGGGCACCATGTCCGTCCAAAGTTGCTCGATCCGCTGCAGGCAGGCCTGCTTGCTGGCGGGTTCGCCGACCGTCTCCCAGCCGGCAGGCAGGTTGCGTCCGTCGAGCCATACCGAGTACTGCCCCTCGCTGTTTCGCACTACAAAATACAAATCGTCGTCCATGGCTGTTCCCCTGGAAAGGCAATGTGAAGCGCCGAACTTCGCCGCGATCGCGGCCGGGCTGCGTCGCGCGAATGCAGAAGCCGCCTGCCCCGTCAGGGGCTATCGAAATGCGCCGCCACCTGGTCAATTCGGATTGGTCAACAAAATCACCCGAAAAACATAATGTCGATTCATTCCCGGCTCCAATGAGCGCAAAGACTGAGGCATCCGCCTTACGAGTGTCAAGACTTATTCAAATAACTAGTCATTTTGAGTTAAATCAGAAAACGATCCGATATCAATTGAAAAAGTTTTTAATCGTAAATAAATGAATCGAACCTGCCGGTTCTGACGGCGGAAAAACTTACATCGCGCCGACACTGGCCGGCATACGGGAAACGTGATACTACGCGCGCGGTCGCGCCGGCGCGAAGCTTACATGCCGGGTTGCCGCCATCGCCCCACATCCCTTTGCCGGCGTGGATTCAGCCAGG
>NZ_CADFEF010000120.1:0-626 GCF_902833125.1 Burkholderia sp. BCC1640
ACCACCACCAGGTGGTCGCGCAGCAGACGCTCAAGCGTCTGGTAGAGGCTGTTGCGCTGGCGGACGTTGATCACTTCGTCCTTGCCGCGCAGTTTGATCAGCTGCTGGATCCGATAGGCGTGCATCGGCGCTTCGGTCAGCATCGCCAGCACGGCCAGTGCGAGAGGGGAAAATTTCGGCATGAGCCAGTCGAATCCATCATCAATTTGTGACTAGTGATTTTATGACTGGTCATGAATTGACGCAATGGAGAACGCGAGTTCCGGCTGCGAGCGCGCCTAGCCGACGTGCGTGCGCTTGGCCGGCGCCTCCAGCGTTTCCATGGTCGCGAGGCCGTGCACGATGCCGCAATCCTCGACCGTGTGATCGCCCTGGCACTGCTCGCGCAATTCGCTGAGTTGGGCCTTCAGGTGCTGCAGTTCGACCAGCCGCGCATTGACGTGGCCGATGTGTTCGTCGAGCAGCGTGTTGATCGAATCGCAGCGATCGGCCGGGTCGTCGGTCAGGCGCAGCAGCGCGCGGATCTCGTCGTGCGTCATGTCCAGCGCGCGGCAGTTGCGGATGAACCGCAGGCGCTCGACGTGGACCTCGGTGTAGCGCCGGTAATTGGCGTCGGTGCGCTCGGC
>NZ_CADFEF010000121.1:0-614 GCF_902833125.1 Burkholderia sp. BCC1640
AACGAGTGGCACTTCGGCATGAAGGCGCACATCGGCGTCGATGCCGATTCGGGGCTGGTTCACAGCGTGGTCGGCACGTCCGCCAACGTGTCGGATGTTTCGCAAGCACACGCGCTGTTGCACGGTCACGAGCAAGAAGCGTTCGGCGATGCGGGCTACATCGGCGTAGACAAGCGCGATGAGATGAAAAGCAAGTTGGTGAAGTGGCGTGTGGCGGCCAAGCGAGGAAAGCTCAAGGCGATGCAGGACGGTGCGCAGAAGGATCTGATGATCGCGCTCGAGCGAACCAAGGCGCAAATCCGCGCGCGGGTCGAGCATCCGTTTCATGTCGTCAAGAACCTGTTTCGTCATCGCAAGGTGCGCTACAAGGGGTTGCTCAAGAACACGGCGCAGCTGTTCAGTCTGTTCGCCTTGGCGAATCTGGTGATCGCGCGAAACCGGCTGCGGTCGATTCATGGGAGAAGTCCGTCATGCGTGTGAGAAATGCGAGAAATAAGGTGCATCCTCGGGGCAAACTTCTCCGAATGGGCGGCGCTTCGCTTCGGTATCCGGCCATTCCCCGCCCACATCGCCGACCACCTCGCGCGATCGCCTATTAATCAGTGTTTCCCTAG
>NZ_CADFEF010000122.1:0-613 GCF_902833125.1 Burkholderia sp. BCC1640
GTCGTTCGTCTCGCCGTTCGGCGCGACATTGCCCACCTGCGGCTCGACCGCGTCGAACACGCCCGTGATCGACGGTGCGCTCGGCACCCCGCCCACCTGCAGCGTGAAATCAAAGCCGTCGCTCGACGCGCTTTCATTGCCAGCGGCATCCTTCGCGATCACCGACAGCGTGTGCGTCCCTTCCGGCAACGACGAAGCGGGCCGGAACGACCATTGGCCGTCCGCATCCGCCCGCGTGCTGCCCAGCAGTACCTTCGTGCCGTTCGCGACGTCATAGATCATGACAATGCTGTTCTGCTCGGCCGTGCCTCGCAGCGTCGGCTGCGCATCGTCGGTCGTATCGTGCGGATGCAGCGGCCCGGTCTCGTTGCCGGCGTTGTCGATGACTTCCTCGAGCGACGGCTTGCCCGGCGGCGTCAAGTCGATGTTCAACTCGTACGGCTGCGACGGCGCGCTTTGCGCGCCGGATATGTCCTTCGACTGCGCAATCAGCGCATGCTTGCCTTCCGTCAGCGCATGGGCCGAGTCCGGCGTGAAGCTCCACTTGCCCGACGCGTCCGTCGTGGCCGAACCCAGCGTCGTGTCGCCATCGCGGATCGTCACGATCGAACCC
>NZ_CADFEF010000123.1:0-601 GCF_902833125.1 Burkholderia sp. BCC1640
AGACAGCGGCACCGCCGGGCGACGGATGAACAGCACCGCCGGCAGCGCGCTGAGCGTGAAGCGGATGCCGGCGAGCACGAACGGATCGGTCGATTGTAGCCCGAGCTTGATGACCGAGAAGTTGAGCCCCCAGATGGTCGTGACGAGGATGGCGAGCAGCGTATCGCGAAGCTTCATGACGAGAACGATGATGAGTGGATGGGGACGCGGGGCTTTCGATGCATGGTCCCCGATCGGGTTGCGAATCACAACCGGCAAGACTTCATATGCTTATCTCGGCGCGTGGCGACGGGTGGGGCCCGAGCTGAAGAACCAGAACGCCAGGGCCAGCAGGCTGACGCACGCACCGAGCGCACAGACGCCGGTCCATCCCGCCTGTGCATAGGTTGCCGTCGACGCGATCGAACCGAGGCCACTGCCCGCCGCGTAGAACAGCATGTAGCAGCCGACCAGGCGCGCATGCGCCTCGGGATGCGTACGGAAGATCAGGCTCTGGTTGACGACGTGCACGGCCTGGCCGCCGATGTCGAGCAGCACGATGCCGAGCACCAGCGCCGCGATCGAATGCGGTGTGAAGGCGATCGGCAGCCACGACAGGCAG
>NZ_CADFEF010000124.1:0-594 GCF_902833125.1 Burkholderia sp. BCC1640
GACGCTGGAGAATTTTCGATTGTTCGGCGCCCCGCATGTCGCCGTGATCACCACCGACGAGGCGCTCGGCGTCTATGGCGCGGTGGATTGCGGCTGCTACGTGAGCAATTTCATCCTGGCCGCGCAGGCCTGCGGCGTGGCAAGCATTCCCCAGGCCGCGCTGTCCTCGTATGCGAAGCGGGTCCGCCAGGAACTGGGCCAGGGCGAGGAACGGCGAATGGTGTGCGCCATCTCCTTCGGCTACGCCGACGAAACGCATCCGGCCAACTCGTATCGCACCACGCGCGCGCCGCTCGAGGACGCGGTCAACTGGGTCGGCGAATAGACAGGGCACCACCCTGGAATAACCGGCTCTCGCGGCCCTAGCGCGCGGAAAACGCCTCGAACGCCTGTTCGAGCGCGCGATGCGCGTCCTCGTCGACGATCGCATCGTGCGCCATCATCACGCGCGTGAACGGCAAGGCGAGGATCCGATCCGCGCTCGCGCGCGCCGCCCGGCGATCCTTGACCACCATGCGAACCGTTCGCGGCACGGCCAGGCGCTTGCGCACACCCGTCATCGAGGCGAAGGCACTGGCCGCGAACCTCAGCTCG
>NZ_CADFEF010000125.1:0-592 GCF_902833125.1 Burkholderia sp. BCC1640
TGTTGATGTCCGCACAGAACTGACCCACTAGAGCTGAAAATTTTCATCGAATTTTGACCCACGTGATTGAATGCCCTGCTCAATCTTTGAGCAGGGGATACAAAGGTGATCACGGTGGGCATATTGGCCAAGATCAGGCGGATGTATTTCCGCGAGAAGGTCCCGCTGCGCGAGATTGCGCGGCGTACGGGCCTGTCCCGAAACACGGTGCGCCGCTGGCTGCGGCAGACTGATGCCGTCGAGCCGAAGTATCCGAAGCGCGTCAGCCCGAGCGTCATCGACGACTGGGCCGCACAGCTGACAGGTTGGCTGCGTGCCGACAGTCATCGCCCGAAGCGTGACCGGCGCACCGCCCGGTTCATGTTCGAGGCGATCCGCGCCGAGGGTTACGCCGGCAGCTACGGCCGCGTGAGCGCGTTCGTGAGGCGTTGGCACGAGGAGCAGGCTGAGGCGCCTCGCAGGAAGGCCTTCGTGCCGCTCGCCTTCGAACCCGGCGAAGCCTTCCAGTTTGACTGGAGCTGCGAATACGCGTTTGTTGGCGGGCTACGGCGACGCCTGGAGGTCGCCCACGTCAAACTTAACTCCAGCCGCG
>NZ_CADFEF010000126.1:0-578 GCF_902833125.1 Burkholderia sp. BCC1640
AAGGTGCTGCGCATGCGTTTCGGTATCGAGATGAGTACCGATCACACGCTGGAGGAAGTCGGCAAGCAGTTCGACGTCACGCGTGAGCGGATCCGCCAGATCGAGGCCAAGGCGCTGCGCAAGCTGCGTCACCCGAGCCGTTCGGACAAGCTGAAGTCGTTCCTGGAAGGGAACTGATCGGCGTCAAGCATGTGGCCGCCGCCGGCCGTGAAGGTCGGCGGCGGTTCTTCTCTCCCCAATTGTTCGGTACAATGCCGTCCCCGAGTGCAGTCTGTCGGGGCGCGCGTCAATGCAGTCTTCCCACTGCGTCAGATCAGGGCCTGTAGCTCAGCGGTTAGAGCAGTCGACTCATAATCGATTGGTCGCGGGTTCGAACCCCGCCGGGCCCACCACACTTCCCCCCGAGCATGTCTGCCTGAGTCTGTGCATCCTCTGCAGGGGAGGCTGGACGGGCATCGCTTGCTGAAAGAGATACTGCAAGATTCATGGACAGCTCCAGGCAGCTAGTCTCAAGGCTCGCGTGCCGTGAAAGAGGCATCGTCGTCCGTAACCGCAAACCCCTGGAAAAACGACAGATG
>NZ_CADFEF010000127.1:0-576 GCF_902833125.1 Burkholderia sp. BCC1640
GCGGCTCGCTGCAGATCGAGCAGCACCGCTCGGGCGGCGGCTCGCAATGGGTGGCGCGCCTCACCGGCGGGCTGAGCGGCTCGGTGCCGGTCGGCCACAAGCCGCATACGGTCGGCTTGGGCATCAGCTCGCTCGACACGCCCTCGGCGAACCTCGCGCTCAGAGACTCGGGCGTGGAGTCGCGCGTGCAGATCGCGCGCGACAACGGCGTGCTGATGCCGCGTTCGTGCATCATCGACGTCGAGTACAAGTCGACCCAAACCTTCACGCACGCGGTGGACATGCAGCGCGGCGCCTGGCGCGATCTCTACGCGCTCGACCACTTCAAGAAGAACCGCATCGACATCGACCAGGCCACGCCCGAGCAATGGGATGCCGCGCACCAGGCCGCGGACGAGAAGATCGATACCCTGCTCGGCGATATCCGCGGCAACGCGGCGCCGAACCAGACCTACTTCCACCGCTTCCGCCTGCGCAACGACGCGGCCCGGAAGATCGACGCGCTGGGCGCCGACGATGCCGCGATGGGCAAACCCAGCGCCGCCGCCGCGCGGAAGATCGACGAGATCATGACGG
>NZ_CADFEF010000128.1:0-574 GCF_902833125.1 Burkholderia sp. BCC1640
TTGGACAAGCCGTGCGGGGTTCAGGTCTTGCGGGCCTGGATGCCGGCGACGAGGTCGATCGCGAGCGCCAGCAGCATCGCCGCGGTGCCGATCGCGAACAGCATGCGGTAGTCGCCGCCGTTCTGCGAGAACACGTAGGACAGGCCGTAGGCGGCGAGCGCCTGGCACAGCGCGAAGCCGACCGTGGCGGTACGCCACGCCGGGTCCTGTTGCGAAGGATGATGGGCGAGCAGCTCGTGCAGGCGCCCCAGCACCAGCGGCACGGTGCCGGTGACGAAGGCGCCGACCAGCACGCTCGACAGCATCAGCCAGAACGGCCCGAGTCCTAGCGCGGGAATCGCCACGCCGCCGATCTCGAGCACGAAGGCCAGGCGCAGCGCGTGGCCGAAGCCGATCCGGTCGGCCAGCGCGCCGGCCAGCACCGGCCCCAGCGTGGCGCCGACGCCGAACAGCACCCAGTATTCGGCGCCCAACTTCAGGCTCTCGCCCAGGCCGCGCGTGACGTAGTCGACCAGGAAGATCATGTGCGGCACCCAGCCGGCCGCGTTCAGCGCGTATTCGGCGTAGAGCGCGC
>NZ_CADFEF010000129.1:0-570 GCF_902833125.1 Burkholderia sp. BCC1640
ACCTTGATCTGCGCGAGCGTGCCCGCCGGCGCGGCCACGTTCTCGTAGTTCAGGCCGGCCTTCGAGAGAGCCGCCTTGGCGATGTCGCAGGAAGTCGTGAACTTCGCCGTGCCGACCGGGTTGAACTGGAACGAGCATTCGTCCGGGTTCGCGATCACGGTGATCGGCGCCTTCTGCGTGGCCGTTTCCAGCGCCGGATTCGTGTAGTGCGTGAGCGCCTTGAACAGCGGGAAGTAGGTCAGCGCGGCGATCAGGCAGCCGGCCAGGATGATCGGCTTGCGGCCGATCCGGTCCGACAGCGAGCCGAAGAACAGGAAGAAGGGCGTGCCGATCAAGAGCGCCACGGCGATCAGGATATTGGCCGTGGTGCCGTCCACCTTCAGCGTCTGCGTCAGGAAGAACAGCGCGTAGAACTGGCCCGTGTACCAGACCACCGCCTGGCCAGCGGTCAGCCCGACCAGCGCGAGGATCACGATCTTCAGATTGCGCCATTGGCCGAAGGCTTCGGTAAGCGGCGCCTTCGAGGTCTTGCCCTCGGCCTTGATGCGCATGAACACCGGCGATTCGTTC
>NZ_CADFEF010000130.1:0-567 GCF_902833125.1 Burkholderia sp. BCC1640
GCTGGTCAATGGCGAGGGCGCCAAGGGCTTCCACTATCTCGGCGATTTGTCGTTCACGGGCGACGGCACGATCCGCTCGGTCTTCGTCAACGATGGTGCGTACGCGGTCTATACCTACGAGCTGCAGACCGCGCAATCGGGCCAGACGGCCTTCCTCTCGCAGGCGAACGCCGAAGGCGCGCGCGGCTTCCGCTACGAGGGCGAGCTGGGATTGGGCAACCTCTATCGCAGCGACGGCACGTCGGCGACCTACAGCTACCAGCTCGCGCCGGCAGTCGGCAGCCCGGCCGACTTCGTCACGCAGGCCAACGGGCAGGGGCAATCGGGTTACTGGCAGGTCTCGCCGCTGTTCCTCGATTCGGCCGAGGTGACGCTGTACATGAAGAACAATGCCTCGAACGCGACCTACACCTACGAGGCGGTGGCGCCGAGCGCGTCGGCCGCGGACTTCGTCACGCAGGCCAACAGCGAGGGCGCGCGCGGTTTCCGTGCCAAGGGCACGCAGGTGTTCGGCAGCGCCTCGGCCACGGTCTACGTGAAGGACCAGACGCAATCGCCGACCTTCAC
>NZ_CADFEF010000131.1:0-566 GCF_902833125.1 Burkholderia sp. BCC1640
GGAGCGCGTCGAGACCAGCTCGCTGCCCAACCCGGTGCTGGCGATCGCGCCGCTGGTGCTGGTGGGCGTGGCGAACTTCGCGCTCACCAAGTGGATTCCGCAATGGTATGGCGACGCCAGCTACACGGTGCCGCCCGAGGTGCTCCCCGCCTTCAAGCGCGTCAGCGCGAAGTTCGCGAGCGGCACCAAGGTGGCGGTCGGCGGCGCCCTGCTGGCAGCCATGAACACCGCCTCCGAATACGGCTTCGGCGGCGTGATCGCGGCGCTGCCCGGCTTCCTGGTGGTGAGCGACGCGCTCAAGAGCATCCCGAATCCGCTGGTCAACGCGGCGGTGTCGGTCAGCTCACTGGCGGGCATCACCGGCTCCGCCTCGGGCGGCATGAGCATCGCGCTGGCGGCCATGTCGGACCTGTTCATCAAGGGCGCGCAAGCCGCGCAGATCCCGATGGAAGTGCTGCATCGCGTGGTGGCGATGGCCAGCGGCGGCATGGACACGCTGCCGCACAACGGCGCGGTCATCACGCTGCTGGCGGTCACCGGCCTGACGCACCGCGAGTCGTATCGCG
>NZ_CADFEF010000132.1:0-557 GCF_902833125.1 Burkholderia sp. BCC1640
AGCGGGAAGTGATGCCCATAGTTGTCGCCGCTATACGGCTTCGCGAACCGCACCGGCCGACTCGTGCCACCCGGACTCCACTCATCGAGGTCGAACGGCAGCTTGATCACGTACCAGCCCTGCTCCGTCAGGTACGCGTACTTGTAGTCGCCCGGTGACGTAACGCGGGCCGGCAGGATGCCGTCGATGGCCGGTCGCTCGATCGAGCCCATCGGCGTACGCCAGACCCGGTCCGACGCAATTCCCTCGAAGCTCACCCAATACGCGTCGCTGCGCCCGCCGCGCGATTCGACCGACGTGATGAAGATCCCGTGCTTCGCATCGGCCTGAACCGGGTCGACGCGCATCACCTCACCCGCTTCGAGCCAGAACGGATTGCCCGTGCCGTTGAAGGTGATCTGCGCGGCTAGATACTCCTCGTGGCGGCGACGGGCGATCTGCTGACCTTCCTCCGGCGTCTCGTAATGCTCGCCCCAGCGATAGTCGATGCCGTTCGTCGACTTGTCCGCTCGCGCGGCGTTTTCCTCGACGAGCAGCGACACACCGGCCTGCCGGTG
>NZ_CADFEF010000133.1:0-555 GCF_902833125.1 Burkholderia sp. BCC1640
AGGTAATGCGCGTGCAGCGCGTCGATGCGGGTATCGAGCGCCGCGTCGGGCGCGGCCTCGTTGACGATCACGTCGTCGGCCGCCGCCAGGCGGGCTTCCCGGGTGGCCTGGCGTGCCACGATCGCCTCGACCTGCTCGCGCGCGAAGCCGTTCCTCTGCATGACGCGCGCGATCTGCGTCTCGACCTCGCAATCGACCACCAGCACGCGATCGACGCGGTTGCGCCAACTGCCCGACTCGACCAGCAGCGGTACCACGAAGATCACATAAGGGCCATTCGCTCGCGCGGCCTGCTGCTCGGTCTCGGCGCGAATCAGCGGATGTGTGATGGCCTCCAGCCGCTTGCGCGCGGCGTCGTCGCCGAACACCAGCGCGCGCATTCGGGCCCGGTCGAGCGACCCGTCGGCGGCCACGAAGGCCGGGCCGAACGCGGCGGCGATCGCCGGCATCGCGGCGCCGCCGGGCGCGGTGACCCGGTGCGCGATCGCGTCGGTATCGAGAACGGAAGCGCGTCGCGCACGGAAAGAGTGTGCGTCCGTGTGCATATCTCTGTGG
>NZ_CADFEF010000134.1:0-549 GCF_902833125.1 Burkholderia sp. BCC1640
ATTATCATTAAATCTACGCTCGTCGCGGTCACTCGTCAACGTGCCCCATCCAAGCGTTTACCCGGCACATCGCCCGCTGGCATGATGTCCCGCAGCTTGACAAACGCGGCCGATCAAGCCTACCGTTAATTTATTATAATTAATTGGAGGATGGCATGGGAAGCGACCTGTGTGAACTGACTGCGTGGGAACTTAGCGGGCTGTATGCGAACGGACGGACGTCGCCTGTCGATGTGATGAAGACCACCTTGGAACGAATCCAGTCATTGGATCCGACGGTCAACGCATTCTACCAAATCGCCGATGAGGCGCTCGAATTGGCGCGGGCGTCCGAGGCGCGCTGGCAACGTAGCGCGCCCCTCAGCCAACTTGACGGCGTCCCGGTCAGCATCAAGGACAACATCACCATTGCCGGACTCCCCACGCGATACGGGTCGCGGGCCACGATGCCTGAAGCCGCCGCATCAGACAGTCCCAGCGTGGCGCGCCTACGTGAGGCGGGGGCAATCTGCTTTGGCAAAACGACCATGCCGGATTTCGCACACAAGA
>NZ_CADFEF010000135.1:0-541 GCF_902833125.1 Burkholderia sp. BCC1640
TTTCTACCGTCGCATTGAACAGGTCAGTCACCGCATCGAACTCGATCAGCCGATCCCGGTTCTTGGTGAACACCGAGTGATTCCACACCGTGTCCTCGATCGACAGGCCGACGAACCAACGGAACAGCAGGTTGTACGAGATCTGCTCGACCAGTTGCCGCTCGCTGCGAATGCTGTACAGCACCTGAAGCAGCATCGCCCGCATCAGTTTCTCTGGCGCGATGCTCGGCCGGCCGCATTTGATATCCGGTTCGTACATCGCCGAGAACTTCGTATCCATCTTCGACAGCGCTTCGTTCATCCACGTCCGGATCGGCCGCAGCGGATGGGTCTGCGGTACGAATTCCTCCAGCCTCACGGTGCTGAACAGGGATTCGTTGTAGCTGTCGGCGCCTCGCATGCGGTCTTCGCGTCTCGGGATCAGGGTGGCTATATCGTGACGAATCGGTCGAGGTATTTCAACGGCCTGCTAGAGAGTTCAGCGTGGATTGGGTGCGCCTTGGCAACCTTGGTCGAGACATCGATCTGGCATTGCAACGAT
>NZ_CADFEF010000136.1:0-538 GCF_902833125.1 Burkholderia sp. BCC1640
TCGCTGCAGTGCGTCACGCGCTTGCAGGTTTGGGCGCGATGCGGCCGCGCCGCGCGGGCATCCTGCTCTCACTTTTCCGGATAGCAGCGATCACGAGGTTTCATTATCCGGCGCGTTCCGGCTTCGCTAGAGTCGAAGTCGAACCCATCGACCCTGCGCGCCTCGCGTGCCCCCGGCCGCGCCTTCCCCGGAGCCCTGCCATGTCCCCTGCCTCGCCGTCCGCCGTTTCCTTCGCCGAACGTTTCGGCCTGCGCCTGCCGCTGGTGCAGGCGCCGATGCTGGGCGCGAGCCCCGCCGCGATGGTGGCCGCGGTCTCGAACGCCGGCGCGCTCGGCAGCCTCGGCGGCGCCGGCCTCGCGCCCGAGCGGCTCGCCGCCGAGATCGAGACGATCCGCGCGGCCACTGCGCGCGCCTTCGCGGTGAACCTGTTCGTGCTCGACGAGGCGCGTCCCGACGAGGCCACGGTGCGTCGCGCGCTGGCGGCGATCGATCCGTTGCGCGCGCGCGTCGGCCTGGCTCCCGGCGCGCCGCTGGCGCG
>NZ_CADFEF010000137.1:0-533 GCF_902833125.1 Burkholderia sp. BCC1640
GTACCTGCGTAACTGATACGCTCCGAGCCCGCCGATACCCACGCGGCCACCGCGATCACTGGCAACGTCATCATCAGCAAGCCGACAATGCCGTCCAGATGCGGCATGACCCAGACGACCATCGCGAGCGCCAGCACGCTGCCGACCGCCGCGCCGCCGATCCGCAGCACGGCACGCTGCGCGGATGCGCCGAGGCTGGGTTGCGCGACGATCAGGCAGGTCAGCATCATCGTATGGATGCCTTGCCAGTCGGTCGCGACGTAGAAAACGTAGCTGCACATGGCCGCCATAAGCGTCTTCAGTGCGAACTGTGCGTAAACCGGGTTGGTGACGGCATCCGGCACCAACATGCGCTCCTTCTCGGCCTTGGACTGTGCTTCAGGCGGGGCGGCCGACCGGTCCGAGAACATCAGCAAAGCGTCGCGCGTTTCTGCCAGCGCACCCGGCAACCCTTCCGCCGCCAGTCCAACCAGCGCGTCCGGCGCAACAAAACGGGCGTCCGTTCCAGCTGCCTCGGTCAGGCGCCGAACGGC
>NZ_CADFEF010000138.1:0-526 GCF_902833125.1 Burkholderia sp. BCC1640
TCGGCACCAACCCGAGCCTGGGCCTGCTGGACGTGTTCGGCTCGACCATCGCGGCCGGCGTGATCGGCATCGTGATCGCGCCGGTGATCGGCAAGCTGCTGCGCTTCTTCCCGCCGGTGGTGGTCGGCACCGTGATCGCGGTGATCGGCCTGTCGCTGATGGGCGTGGGCATCAACTGGGCGGCCGGCGGCGTGGGCAACCCCGAATACGGCAACCCGGTGTTCCTGGGCCTGTCGCTGCTGGTACTGGTGCTGATCCTGATGATCAACAAGTTCGGCCGCGGCTTCTTCGCCAATATCGCCGTGCTGCTCGGCATCGTGGCCGGCTTCGTGATCGCGCTCTCGCTGGGCCGCGTCGATCTGGACGGCGTGGCGGCCGCGCCCTGGGTCGGCTTCGTGATGCCCTTCCACTTCGGCACGCCGCATTTCGACGCGCTGTCGATCGCCACCATGGTGATCGTGATGTTCGTCACCTTCATCGAGTCGACCGGCATGTTCCTCGCCGTGGGCGACATGGTCGACGGCAC
>NZ_CADFEF010000139.1:0-524 GCF_902833125.1 Burkholderia sp. BCC1640
AGCCTGCGCATCATCGGCACGGTCGGCGAACCGATCAATCCGGAAGCGTGGATGTGGTACCACAAGCACGTCGGCCAGGAACGCTGCCCGATCGTCGACACGTGGTGGCAGACCGAAACCGGCGGCCACATGATCACGCCGCTGCCGGGCGCGACGCCGACGGTGCCGGGTTCGTGCACGCTGCCGCTGCCGGGCATCATGGCCGCGGTGGTCGACGAGACCGGCCAGGACGTGCCGAACGGGCAAGGCGGCATTCTCGTCGTCAAGCGTCCGTGGCCGGCGATGATCCGCACGATCTGGGGCGACCCGGAGCGCTTCAAGAAGAGCTATTACCCCGAGGAACTCGGCGGCACGCTCTACCTCGCCGGCGACGGCACGGTGCGCGACAAGGACACCGGCTACTTCACGATCATGGGCCGCATCGACGACGTGCTGAACGTGTCGGGTCACCGGCTCGGCACGATGGAGATCGAGTCGGCGCTGGTTTCGCACGAGCTGGTTGCGGAAGCGGCGGTGGTCGGCCG
>NZ_CADFEF010000140.1:0-520 GCF_902833125.1 Burkholderia sp. BCC1640
CATTGCCCTCGGTATCCAATACGACGGCGCGGCGTTCTGCGGCTGGCAATCGCAGCCGCACGGCAAGACCGTGCAGGACGAGTTGGAACGCGCGCTCAAGGCGTTCGCGCTGGTGCCCCTGCAGACGGTGGTGGCCGGCCGCACCGACACGGGCGTGCATGGCCTGGGGCAGGTGGTCCATTTCGACACCGACCTCGATCGCAGCGACTTCTCCTGGGTGCGCGGTACCAACGCCTTCCTGCCCTCGACGGTGGCCGTGCAGTGGGCCAAGCCGATGCCGGACAGCTTCCACGCGCGCTTCGCCGCGTTCGAGCGCACCTATTACTACGCGCTCTACGTGCATCCGGTGCGCTCGCCGATGCTCGCCTCGCGCGCCGGCTGGGTCCACACGCCGCTCGATATCGAGGCGATGCGCGAGGCCGCGCGGCACCTGATCGGCGAGCACGACTTCTCCTCGTTCCGCTCCTCGGAATGCCAGTCGAAGACGCCGGTCAAGCACCTGCACCAGATCGATATCCGC
>NZ_CADFEF010000141.1:0-520 GCF_902833125.1 Burkholderia sp. BCC1640
GATCAATCTCCTCGGCCTGATCCATTGCTACATCCGCGTGGTGGAGAACGGCAGCATCGCGGCGGCGGCGCGCGCGCTCGGCATGAGCGCGGCCGCCGTGAGCCAGAACCTGGCGCGCCTCGAGGCCCACCTCGGCGTGCGCCTGCTCTCGCGCACCACGCGCAGCATGGCGCTGACCGAAAGCGGCACGTATTACTACGAGAAGGTTCGCCATATCCCGCGCGATCTCGACCTGGCGCAGGCGGCGGCCACCGAGGCGCTGGCGCCGCGCGGCCCGCTTTGCGTGGCGACCACGGCCGCCTTCGGGCGCCACCTGCTGGCGCCGCTGATGCCGGCCTTCCAGGCCGCCTATCCGCGCATCGCGGTCGAGCTGATCAGCACCGACCGCCGTATCGATCACCGGCTCGAAGGCGTCGATCTCAGCCTGCGAATCGCCGCGCAGCTCGCCGAGCGACTGGTGGCCCGGCGCATCGCGTCGCGTCCCTTCGTATTCTGCGCCTCGCCCGCCTACCTGGCGCGC
>NZ_CADFEF010000142.1:0-519 GCF_902833125.1 Burkholderia sp. BCC1640
CGACTGGCCCGTGAGCGCGGCGCTCGGGAACGCCGACAGGAACAGCACCGTCTGCGCGACGTCCTGCACCGTCGTGAACACGCCGTCGACCGTGTTGCCGAGCATCACCTTCTTCACCACTTCCTCTTCGCTGATCCCCAGTTCCTTCGCCTGCTCCGGAATCTGCTTGTCGACCAGCGGCGTGCGCACGAAGCCCGGACACACGACGTGCGAGCGCACGTTGTGCTTCGCGCCTTCCTTCGCCAGCACACGTGCCAAGCCCAGCAGCCCGTGCTTGGCCGTCACGTACGCCGATTTCAGCGGCGACGCCTCGTGCGAGTGCACCGAACCCATGTAGATCACGACGCCGCCGCGATCGTCCTTGTACATGTGCTTGAGCGCGGCCTTGGTCGTCAGGAACGCGCCGTCGACGTGGATCGCCTGCATCTTCTTCCAGTCGGCGAACGAGTAGTTCTCGATCGGGTTGACGATCTGGATGCCCGCGTTCGACACGAGGATGTCGACCGAGCCGAACGTTTC
>NZ_CADFEF010000143.1:0-517 GCF_902833125.1 Burkholderia sp. BCC1640
CGTCAGCGTGAGCAACTGATCAACTTTCTCCAAGCCTCTCACCATCACCTGCCGGATCGGCCCGATCCGTTTGCCCCAGCCGAAGCACTCTTCGATGCATTTCCGTTTGCGCTGGCTCAGTGCGTAACCGAGATGCCGCGTCGTCCGACCATCGATTGCACTTCCGCCGGTGCGCTTCGTGTTGCGTGCGACGTGCGGCGTCACGTTGTATTCGCGACAGGCCTTCACAAATCCACGCGTGTCGTACGCCTTGTCTGCGCCCACCGTAATACGCACGTCCGAACCCGACACATCGCGCAGCATGTCCGTCGCCACTCTGCGTTCCGCTCGGCCATTCGCCTCGCTGGCCTGAACGTTCACGACCAGACCGTGCCGGTTATCCGTCAGCACATGGCCCAGGTAACTCGGCAAGGCTGGCGCGGCATTGCTCTTGCGATAGAGCCGGCTCTCACCGTCGCTCTTCGATTCGTGCGTTTCATTACTGCGCGATTCGCCATGCCAATTGTCAGGCGGACGA
>NZ_CADFEF010000144.1:0-517 GCF_902833125.1 Burkholderia sp. BCC1640
GGCCGCGGCCGAACGGGCGCCGGAGCGGATCGCGGCGCTGGTCTACCTGGCCGCGTTCATGCCCGCCTCGGGCGTGCCTGGTCTCGACTACGTGCGTGCCCCCGAGAACCATGGCGAAATGCTGGCCTCGCTGATCTGCGCCAGCCCTCGCGCGATCGGCGCGCTGCGCATCAACCCGGCCAGCCGCGACGCGGCCTATCTCGCCACGCTGAAGCAGGCGCTGTTCGAGGATGTTGACGAGGTGACGTTCCGCGCCGTGACACGGCTGATGTCCTCGGACGTGCCGACCGCGCCATTCGCCACGCCGATCGCGACCACGGCCGAGCGCTGGGGCTCGATCGCGCGCCACTACGTGACCTGTGCCGAGGATCGCGTGATCCTGCCGGCGCTGCAGCGGCCCTTCATCGCCGAGGCCGACGCCTTCCTGCCCGAGCGGCCGACGCGCGTCCACGCACTCGACAGCAGCCATTCGCCGTTCCTGTCCCAGCCTGACACGCTCGCCGAGCTGCTGGCGGGC
>NZ_CADFEF010000145.1:0-516 GCF_902833125.1 Burkholderia sp. BCC1640
GACGGCTACTTCGAGACCTCGCAGACCGTGCAGAACGGGCTGCTGGTGCCGGACCCGAAGAGCAACTTCGGCATCGGCATCGAGGACCGCAACGGGACGGCCATCCCGTTCAACGAGCAGTTCGTGCTCGCGAAGATGCCGGGCAACGTGAACTACCAGAGCGTGACGCTCGACGCCGTGCTGAAGGCGTTCGGGCCGCCGAAAATCGGCCCGTTCAACGGCACGGCGACGATCCGCCTGTTCATCTACTAGGAAGCGCGCGCATCGCGCACCCATGAAAAAAGCGCCGGCATGCCGACGCTTCTTCCAAACCTGCGGCGCGATGCTCAACGCACCATGCGGCACACCTTGTGATGATGATGCTCGAAGTGGCACACGCGGTGCGGATGGGCTTCGGCGATCGCCGGCACGAGCACGGCGGCGGCAACGGCGGCGGCGGTCAGGGTCTTGAGTAGCGTCTTCATGTTGAGGTCCTGTCGTTCAGTATCGGGTCACGGAAAGGGAAGGGAAAGGCAT
>NZ_CADFEF010000146.1:0-515 GCF_902833125.1 Burkholderia sp. BCC1640
GGGCGGCGCGGCCCCTGGCGGCGAGGCACGCGCTTTGGGAGCGAGATTCGGGGCGATATGGCACGCACGAACCTGCTATGGCAAAAACGATCATTGTAATTGAGTGCGGCGAGCATCGAAACACCGGCCCGCCTTGCCTACACTGAGGTCATCGACGAACGAATCAGTTACCGGCTGCCGCGGCGCGGCACCGGATCAGGAGACAGGCCCCGCCATGGATGCGCTCTATACCGAAGACCAGCGGATGATTCGCGACAGCGTCCGCGATTTCTCCAGCGAAGTGCTCGCGCCGAACGCGGCGCAATGGGACCGCGAGGGCGCGCTGCCCGATCGCGTGGTCGCGCAGATGGGCGAGCTGGGCCTGCTCGGCATGGTGGTGCCGGCCGAGTGGGACGGTTCGTATACCGATTACACCGCCTATGCGCTGGCGGTGGAGGAAATCGCCGCCGGCTGCGCGTCCTGCGCCACGCTGATGAGCGTGCAGAACTCGGTGTGCTGCGGCCCGATCCTGAACT
>NZ_CADFEF010000147.1:0-514 GCF_902833125.1 Burkholderia sp. BCC1640
CGGACGGCGCAGGTAATCCTCGTGGTGGACACTTTCGGGCAGCGTGACCGGCTCGCGCTTGACCTCGTGGTAGGGCACCAGGCTCAGCAGGTGGTCGATGCAGTTCAGGCGCGCGCGATTCTTGTCGACGGCCTGCACCACCCACCTCGGCGCCTCTGGGATATGCGTGCGCGCCAGCATCTCTTCCTTGGCGACCGTGTAGGCCTCCCAGCGGCGGCGGCTTTCCAGGTCCATCGGGCTCAGCTTCCATTGCTTGAGCGGATCCTGGATGCGCGCCTCGAAGCGCGTTTCCTGCTCCTCGTCGGTGATCGAGAACCAGTACTTGACGATCTGGATGCCGCTGCGCACCAGCATCTTCTCGAACTCGGGCACCGAGCGGAAGAACTCTTCGTACTCCGCATCGGTGCAGAAATTCATCACGCGCCCGACGCCGGCACGGTTGTACCAGCTGCGGTCGAACAGCACCATCTCGCCGCCGGCCGGCAGGTGCGCGACGTAGCGCTGGAAGTACCAC
>NZ_CADFEF010000148.1:0-512 GCF_902833125.1 Burkholderia sp. BCC1640
AGGCGATTGTGGCCGAAATTCAGGCCATCCTAGCCAACCCGCAGTTCGAGCATCGCACGCTGGGCGTGGTCACGCTGCTCGGGCCAGAGCAAGGCAAGGTCATCGACACGCTCGTGCGCGAACGTTGTGACGCGGCTGAACTGCACCGGCGTAAGTTCGCCTGCGGCGATGCCCGGACATTCCAGGGTGCTGAGCGCCACATCATTTTCCTGTCGCTTGTCATCGACTCGTCCGGCACGCGAGCACTTTCGGACCAGTCGTCAGAGCAGCGGTTCAACGTCGCTGCGAGTCGCGCGCAGGACCGCATGTATCTCGTGCGTTCCGTGAAGCTCTCGGAGCTGTCTGCATCAGGGAAAGACCTGCGCGCAGGCCTGTTACAGCATTTCTCGATGCCAATCGACCAGCACGGCAATGGCGAGGAGGAAAAAAACCTCATCGACCTATGCGAGTCGGGCTTTGAGCGGCAGGTGTACACGGAGCTGGTGAACCGGGGTTACCGTGTCATTCCACAG
>NZ_CADFEF010000149.1:0-511 GCF_902833125.1 Burkholderia sp. BCC1640
GCAATGGTCGATCTGCTCGCGGAACACGCCGCCGCGCTCGTAGAGCGCGCGGCCCATGTCCGGGTGCTGCGCGCCCTGGCCGGGGAACAGGAACATCACGCGCGAGCCGTCCTCGTCGCGCGCCTCGGGCGCCGCGTCCGCCGGCGCGGGTCCGTCCAGCGCGCGCAGCGCCTCGTCCAGGTCGGCGGCCACCACCGCGCGGCGCTGGCCGAAGCGCATGCGGCCCACCTGGGTGGTGTAGGCCAGGTCGGCGAGATAGGCGCCGTGGTCCGCGTCGGGATGCGCGGCGAGGCGCGCGCGCAGATGCTCGCGCAGCCCGGCCGTGGCGGCCTCCAGCGCCTCGCCGCCGCGTGCCGACAGCAGGATCAGGTGGCGCGCGTGGCGCGCGGGCTCGACGGGCTGCGGCGGCGCCTCCTCCAGCACCAGGTGCGCGTTGGTGCCGCCGATCCCGAACGAGCTGACGCCGGCACGGCGCGGCACACCCTCGGGCGTCGGCCAGGGCGCGGTGCGC
>NZ_CADFEF010000150.1:0-508 GCF_902833125.1 Burkholderia sp. BCC1640
GTGCGTCGAGCCGTCGGCCGGTTTGCGTCGCAGCGTGTAGTCGAGCACTCTCGCCTCAAGGCGCGCCAGGTCACGGCGCGGCGCACGGCCTGGATGCCTGCCGTACAGGCCCGCCAGACGCTCACTGGCAAAGCGGGTTTGCCATGTCGTGATGAAACGCGAATCACATCGCAATTCGTTCATGATCGCCCCACGCGAGGCCCCATCGTCGAGCAGCAGGATCAACTGCGCTCGCCTCACTTGGCCAACGGCCATCGTTCGGCTGCGCTGCATCGACAGCAGTTCTTCCCGCTCGGCTTCACTCAGATTCATTTTGCCCATGCACCTTTAGATCAGTGCAATTTCATTGGTTCAATGGACTAGGGAGGAGGCCGGAGGCGAAAGCGCGGACTGTCGATTGAATCGCACCGGGTTTTGTGGCGGCCTCGACTCTTGGGAGAAGGGAGCCATGAACAGGAAGCCGGGCAAGTTTTCCCTGGAAGTCCGAGCGCGCACGCGAGCCGGCGCG
>NZ_CADFEF010000151.1:0-508 GCF_902833125.1 Burkholderia sp. BCC1640
TCGCATCCCGACTTCGCGATGCCCGAGGCCGGCCCCGGAGGATTCCCATGCGATTGACCGTCAACCAGCAGCGCGTGCTGGCCGCCCTCAGGCAGGCGGCCGGCCCGCTCAGCGCCTACGCGCTGCTGGCGCGGCTGCGCGAGCAGGGTTTCAGCGCGCCGGCCCAGGTCTACCGGGCGCTGGAGCGGCTCACCGCGCAAGGCCTGGTGCACCGGCTCGAATCGCTGAACGCCTACCTGGCCTGCCGGCAGACGGCCGCCTGCGGGCCCGGCCTGCTCGCCTTCGCGATCTGCGACGAATGCGGGCAGGTCGACGAATTCGTCGACCCGGAAGTCGGCCGCTGCCTGGGGCACTGGATGCGCGAGGGCGGCGCCGAGCTGTCGCGCACCGACGAGAAGCTGGTGGAGATGAGCAACGGCTGCATCTGCTGCACGCTGCGCGAGGACCTGCTGGAGGATGTCGACCGGCTGGCGCGCGAAGGCCGCTTCGACCAGATCGTGATCGAGTC
>NZ_CADFEF010000152.1:0-501 GCF_902833125.1 Burkholderia sp. BCC1640
ATAACGAGTCTGTCTCATCGACAGTCGCTACAGGTTGAGTTCTCGCGTTGTGCCGTATTCCAATTGAGTCAAACATAGAGTTCGAATCATCTTGAGATACATCGATACAATCACAACCCGGATAGCTTTCACGTCCATCTCAAGACGCTTCCGCCATCCAAATTACTTACTTCTTCCAGATTGTTAAAGAACGACAGCCGATACGTACTCCGTACCGCTCTGACTGGCTCAATCGCCAATGAGAAAGACTCGAATGAATCATCATTCGAATATTTTTCATTGAAGATTATCAAAAGCGGCCGGCATTATAACCGATAAACCGCTAACAGACAGTCTTTCTGTCTTAATCAACAGCCGATAAGCGTGAGCGCTCAACTTTGCGAGAAGCTCTGGAAAGGAGGTGATCCAGCCGCACCTTCCGATACGGCTACCTTGTTACGACTTCACCCCAGTCATGAATCCTACCGTGGTGACCGTCCTCCTTGCGGTTAGACTAGCCAC
>NZ_CADFEF010000153.1:0-497 GCF_902833125.1 Burkholderia sp. BCC1640
GCTGTCGGTGCCCGAGGCCATGACGCAGCTCGGCAACGGCACGCTCGACCTGGCCGCGATCCATCACATCCCGGCGCTCGATCGCGAGTTCGTGCAAACGCCGCTGCTGTCGACCGAATTCGTGATCGTGATGCGCGCCGGCCATCCGCTCGCCAGGGCACGCAGCCTCGCCGAGCTGCTCGACGCCGAATGGATCGTGACGGTCGACGCCGAGGATTTTCCGCACAGCGTCATGATGGCGATGTTCACCACCCACGGGCTGCCGCTGCCCCGCCGCCTGCTGCGCGCGCCCTCCTCGTTCTCGGTCACGCTCGGCCTGGTGTCGCGCTCGGACGTGATCGGCTGCTTCACCAAGCCGCTGGCCGAGATGGTCGCGCCGCTGGGAATCCGCATCGCCGCCATCGAGGAGACGCTGCCGAACTACGAACTGTCGATCCTGTCGCGCCGCGACCTGCTGCCGACGCCGGCCGTCACGCAGTTCATCGCCTGCCTGAAGC
>NZ_CADFEF010000154.1:0-492 GCF_902833125.1 Burkholderia sp. BCC1640
GCATGAAATCCATCTGGCTGGCATCGAAGCGCAGGCTGTCGTAGTTGGCCACCAGTTCGAGCCCCTTGCCGTCGCCGAAGATCTCCAGGTCCAGGTCCGACTGCGCCTGGCGGTTGACCACCTCCTGCTGCACCGACAGCGAGAGCCCGCCGCCCCAGTCGTGCGTCTCGACGGGCGGCACGTTCTGGTGCCGCAGCATCACCGGCACCGGCGAGCGAGCGTCGTGCTGGCGCAGCGCCGGCACGGCCGCCAGCATGTGCTCGAACGGCAGCGCCTGGTGTTCCAGCGCCTCCAGCACGCGCTCGCCCGCCCTGGCCAGCAGGGTCGCGACATCGGGCTCGCCCGACAGGTCCAGGCGCAGCGGCAGGATATTGATGAAGAAGCCGATCAAGGGCTCCAGCAGCGCGTCGTCGCGCCCGGCGGTGGTGGTGCCGATGCAGAAGTCCTCGCGGCCGCTGCGCCGATGATGCAGCACGCCGAGCGCGACCAGGA
>NZ_CADFEF010000155.1:0-492 GCF_902833125.1 Burkholderia sp. BCC1640
CCGCGTATCCCGCGCGGCCCGCTTCGACCCAGGAGCGAGAACATGCCGTTTATTGCAGGATTGAACCGCCGCATCCGTCTGCTTGCCCTCGGCGCCGCCGCCATGGCCGCGCTGCTTCCCGCCGCCGGCCATGCCCAGCCCACGGGCACGCCGCCCGTGGGCAGCCAGGTCGCCACGCCCGACAACGCGGTCCTGCTGACCATCTTCCTCAAGCACGACCAGTCGCGCCCGCTCAGCGAGTTGAACGCGCAATTGGCGAAGCAGGGTTTCTACAAGGCGTTTCCGCCGCCGGGCGTGGAGGTCGTGAGCTGGTACGTGGCGATGGGGATCGGGCAGGTGATCACGCTGCGCCTGCCGGCCTCGCGCGTGCGCGAGGTGAACCGCGTGCTCGAGGACACCGCCTGGGGTGCGTATCGCACCGAGTTCTACCCGACCTACGACTACAAGGCGATCGGGCTGGCCGAGCACGACAAGGGGAAGTGAGCATCTCGT
>NZ_CADFEF010000156.1:0-485 GCF_902833125.1 Burkholderia sp. BCC1640
TCGAAGTCGGCGGCCGAGAACACCAGCATCTCGCCTGCGCCGTTGTGGCGGAAGTAGTCGCTGCCGTCGTGATAGGTGACGGACTGGGTCCAGTTCACGAAGTCCTCCTTCTCGGCCTTGGGCTTCTGCGTGAACAGGTTGTAGGCGATGCGCACCGTCATCTGGCCGGCGTCGTGCAGCTTGCGGATCACCTCGTAGTCGTCGGGGTAGTTCTGCGAGCCGCCGCCGGCGTCGATCGCGCCCGTCACGCCCAGGCGGTTCAGCTCGCGCATGAAGTGGCGCGTCGAGTTGGCCTGGTATTCCTCGGGCAGCTTGGGACCCTTGGCCAGCGTCGCGTAGAGGATGGTCGCGTTGGGGTTGGCCAGCAGCAGGCCGGTGGGGTTGCCGGCCGCGTCGCGCAGGATGGTGCCGCCTGGCGGCTCGGGCGTGTCCCTGGTATAGCCGACCACGCGCAGCGCGGCCGCGTTCAGCAGCGCGCGATCGTA
>NZ_CADFEF010000157.1:0-472 GCF_902833125.1 Burkholderia sp. BCC1640
CAGCTTGGCGGCCTGCGCGTCGTCGTCCATCACGTCGACGCGCAGCCGCATGCGCGTGATCGGCGTCTGCAGGTCGTGCGAGATCGCGGCCAGGATCTGCATGCGCTCGGCCGTGTAGGTGGCGATCCGGTCCTGCATGGCATTGAAGGCCCGCGCCGCGCGCGCCACCTCGGAAGGTCCCGTCTCGGGCAGCCGCTCGCCCTTCAGGTCCGGCCCGAGCGCATCGGCCGCGCGAGCCAGGTCGTGCAGCGGCCGCGTGGCGAGGCGCACCGCCAGCCAGCAGCAGAACGCCAGCAAGGCGAGCTGCACCACCAGCACCGCCGGCAGCCAGCCCGACAGCGGCACGCTCGACATCGGATGCAGGTCGATCGTCAGCGGCGAGCCGTCCGACAGCTTCAGGTGCACCTGCAGATGCTCGGCGTCGCCGGGAATCGCGTTGGCCGTCACCGGGTAGGCGCGGCCGATGCCGTCG
>NZ_CADFEF010000158.1:0-470 GCF_902833125.1 Burkholderia sp. BCC1640
GGCGACACGTCGTAGGCCGTCTTCGGGTCGAGTTTCGGATTGTCGCGCGACAGGTAGCGAGCGCCGCAGGTGATCGCATAGGCCATGTTGCCCGAAATGCCGGCGTTCATCGAGGCACTGAAGCCCGTCACGTCGTCCCAGAGCTGGTTGAACACGGCATAGCCCCGCGCGCGCTGCTGGGCGCGCTGGAAGCCGGTGAGCCGGTTATTCCAGTAGTCCTGCAGGGCCGGCTGGATGAAGCTCGTGAAGCGCGCCAGGTTGCCCGTGTAGGGCACGTAGGCGGCGTCGGTCGGCGTCAGCACGCCGTCGAACATCGCGGCCGGGATCTCGGGCAATTGCGTCCAGTCCCAATAGGGCAGCGCGAACGAGGCGTCGCCGCTCAGGTTGCGGATGGTCTGCTCGAAATAGCCGATGTAGCCGCGGTGCCAGACATAGAACCACCAGTTGCCGTGCGGGCAATCCATCATGTG
>NZ_CADFEF010000159.1:0-469 GCF_902833125.1 Burkholderia sp. BCC1640
CAGGCCCGGGTGGATCAGGCCCGCGAAGTTCACGCCCGGGATATGGCGCGAGCTGGTGTACATGCCGTGGAAATCCCAGATCGACTTCTGCGCCGAGGGGAAATGGTCGGTCAGGAAACCGCCGCCGTTGGTCTTCGAGAAGAAGCCGTTGAAGCCCCACTGGCTGTCCGACTTCGCGCCGATGTCGAGCAGGTCCACCACCAGCAGGTCGCCCGGCTCGGCGCCCTTCACGCCCACCGGGCCCGACAGGAAGTGCACGATCGACAGGTCGATGTCGCGCACGTCGTCGGCGCTGTCGTCGTTCTTGATGAAGCCGCCGGTCCAGTCGTAGGTCTCCAGGATGAAGTCGTCGCCGGGATTGACCCAGCAGGCCATCGGGATGTCGGGGTGCCAGCGGTTGTGGACTTGGGGGTTCTCGTAGGCAGACTGGTTCAGGTCGACCTTGATCAGGGTATCGGTCATCTCGTGT
>NZ_CADFEF010000160.1:0-463 GCF_902833125.1 Burkholderia sp. BCC1640
CCGCTGCAGGGCAAGAACCAGAGCGGCTTCGTCGGCCGCTACAACCGCGCCACCGGGCTGCGCGACCTGACCATCAACGTCAGCGTCTGGAGCAACATCAGCAAGTACGACGTGATCACCGGCCTGGCCACCGCCGGCACCACGCTGTACGCGAGCGACTACTTCGGCAACCGCGTGCGCGTGTTCAGCACCGACGGCGTCTGGCAGCGCGACATCCAGATCGCCAGCCCCGGCGCGCTGGCGCTCGATGCGGCCGGCAACCTGTGGATCGCGCAGAAGAACACCGGCACGATCGTCGAGTACAGCGCGGCCGGCGCCCTGCTCAACACCATCCAGATGGGCGCCAGCGCGCGGCCCTCGGCGCTCTACTACGACACGCCGACCGGCCAGCTGATGGTGGGCGACTCGGGCCCGGACATGAACATCAAGCGCTACTCGGTGACGGGCCAGCCGGCCCTGGTCG
>NZ_CADFEF010000161.1:0-462 GCF_902833125.1 Burkholderia sp. BCC1640
CAGCCAGGCGCCGGTTGAAATTGCGCCACATTTCGTCGAGATCGGGGGGGCCTTCGCCGTCGGGCGGCGGACGCTTCGGGTCGTTCTTGCGGGACTTGTCGCCATTGCCCTCGCCGCGACCCCAGCGGGGATCGTTGATCGACAGCATCGGGCGCTTGCGCAGCCAGGAACTCCGCTCGTTGTAATCGTTCACCTGAGTTTGTTCACCAGATTGGGCCTCGACTGTGCCGGCAGGCTGCCGGTCAGTGCCCGTGTTCGGAAACCGTGTGGTCGTCGTGCGGTTCGGTCAGCCCGTTGCCATCGAACCGAACGTCGCGCTCGGGCAGCAACCCCGTGCCGGCAAGCGCATCGCTGCTCGCGATTTCGGCAATGGCGGCGCGCAGCGTATCGAGCCCCTGGCCCGTGCGTGCGCTCAAAAAGACGCGCGAAATATTACCATACTCATCGCGCTCGACCGCGTCG
>NZ_CADFEF010000162.1:0-461 GCF_902833125.1 Burkholderia sp. BCC1640
GCCGCGCCTTGATGGGGCATGCCGGCATCTCGGTGGTGGTTCCCATTTGGTAACTATCTCCTCAAAAACTGCCTTCTTTACGGAGCTACGCAGAGGCCCGATGATCGAGTCACTCTCGAAATGAGACTAACACTCGCAACAAGGCCAGTCCATGAACGACACCATTTTCATCACCGGCGCATCCGGTCATCTCGGCCGCCTCGTCATCCAGCATCTGCTGACGCGCGGCGTGACACCGGCACGCATCATCGCGGGCACACGCAGCCCGGAAACGCTTGCCGATCTCGCGATGGCAGGCATCGCGGTTCGCAAGGCCGACTTCGAGGACCGGCAAGGCTTGACCGAGGCGTTCGACGGTGTCGGCACCGTGCTCGTCATTTCGACGGATGCGCTGGAAGAAGCCGGGGCACGGCTGAAGCAGCATCGCAACGCGGTTGCATCGGCGGCGGCGGCAGGCGTCG
>NZ_CADFEF010000163.1:0-460 GCF_902833125.1 Burkholderia sp. BCC1640
AAGGTCACGCTGGCCTGGTCGCTGTTCCAGATCGGCGCGAAGTCGGCCTTCGCTCTGATCGTGCCGGCGTTGTCGGGCTATAGCGCCTACTCGATCGCGGACCGGCCCGGCATCGCGCCCGGGATGGTCGGCGGGATGCTGGCCGCGAGCCTCGGCGCCGGTTTCCTCGGCGGCATCGTGTCGGGCTTCCTGGCCGGTTATGCGGCGCTGCTGATCAATCGCCACCTGCGGCTGCACCGCAACCTGGAAGGGCTGAAGCCGGTGCTGATCATCCCGCTGCTGTCGACGCTGATCGTCGGCCTGCTGATGCTCTACGTGGTGGGCACGCCGGTGGCGGCGGCGCTGCATGCGCTGGAAGGCTGGCTGCGCTCGATGCAGTCGGGCAGCGCGGTGGTGCTCGGCGCGATCCTCGGCGGGATGATGGCGGTGGACATGGGCGGCCCCGTCAACAAGGCCGCCT
>NZ_CADFEF010000164.1:0-460 GCF_902833125.1 Burkholderia sp. BCC1640
GACGCAATCCGCCACGCGTCCGAATTCGCGATGCACGAAGGGGCCGACCTGTTCGTGAAACCGCATACGGCCGAGACCGACGAGAACGAGATCGAGGCAATCCTGCGCTTGCGGGAAACCTATCACTTCGAGATCGTCACATCGCCGACCACGGAACTGCTCCGACATGCGCAAGCCGTCGTCACGATCAATTCGACGGTCGGACTGGAGGCGATGCTGTACGGAAAGCGCGTGGTGTCGCTGGGCCGTTGTTTCTACAAGGAATTCGATCGCCATCGGCTGCTCAGGTACATCCATTCGTTCCTGATCGACGACATCGACTACTTCGGCACCGATCGCGTCCCCGCCCACGCGGCCAGGCGCGTGTTCGAAAGGGCGGCACCGACATCAGCGTCACGTTGCGACAGACCGCCGAGGCAATCATCGAAGACTGCCGCCGCAATATGTTCATGAAGCCGCG
>NZ_CADFEF010000165.1:0-459 GCF_902833125.1 Burkholderia sp. BCC1640
ATATACGCCTGGATCAGCACGAATTTGATGAAGAAGTTGACGTAGAAATCGCCAAATGCCGACAGGATGAAGGCGAGGGAGATGCTGGCCAGCCAGTATGCACAAGCCGGAAACAGGTGTCGCTGGTGGTTCATCAGCGTCGGTGCGCGCAGGAAGGCGAGCGTGCAGAGCAGGAAATACGCGGCAAAGGTTGCGCGCACGCTGAAGGCGTTGAGCGAGAAAAACACCACGCTGGCGGAAAAGAGCAAGGTCGACATGCATGCGCCCGATCGGAGACTGCGGATTCACTGCGTGCAGGCGGTTCCGGCACCGCGCGGCGAGAAGCCGTGCCGCGCGGGCAAGGTGCCTGGCGGGCAGGGCTGGCTTGCGCGCCGACGCGAAAGCGGAAACGCTTCGTCGCTTTCGAGGAAGCGGTTCCGAGGACCGAGGATAGTGGCCCGAAAGTCCGGGCGAGGGGCG
>NZ_CADFEF010000166.1:0-457 GCF_902833125.1 Burkholderia sp. BCC1640
CCAGCCACGCCCAGGCCGGGCTGGTCGATCAGGCCCGCGAGAGCCTCAAGAACTACTTCGACGCGATCCACGACACCGCCAGGATGAAGGCCGACGGCAAGGCCGAGCTGGCCCAGGCCAACCTGTTCGCCAACGTCGCCCAGTATCGCGACGAGCTGGAGGGCATCATCGAGACGCTGCGCATCGAGAAGAACCGCCAGAAGGACGAGGCGATCTCGACGCTCAACGGCATGCTCGCCACCACCACCATGACGATTTCGGCGGTGGCCGGCGTGGTGATCATCGTGCTGATCGCCGTCGGCCTGATGCTCTATCGCCAGATCGTGCGCCCGCTCGGCCGCATGCAGGAGATGATGAGCGAGATCGCCGCGAGCCAGGACTTCACGCGCCGCGTGCCGGTGGGCCGGATGGACGAGATCGGCCGCTCGATCGTCGCCTTCAACGGCATGATCGAGAC
>NZ_CADFEF010000167.1:0-457 GCF_902833125.1 Burkholderia sp. BCC1640
TCGTGACGATGCCGCGCACGGCCGCGCGATCGGCGTCGTCGAGCTGCGCCAGGATCCCGAGCGCCGGGCCCAGCGACTCGAGCAGCACCTTCTCGTCGGAATCGGTCTGCTGGCCCGCCACCTCGGCGGCGATGCTGCGCAGCGCGGCCTCGTCGGGCCGGCCATTGACCTGCGCGCGCAGCGACAGCAGCCATTCGAGGCGCCGCGCCGGCGGCAGCAGGGAAGTGTCGGCGATCGTGTCGGCCGCGCGGGCCAGCAGATAGGCCAGACCGATCGGATCGCGCATGCCGACCGGCAGCACGGCGAGCGTCAGGTAGAACGAGCGCGATACCCCTTTCAGCAGGGGGCCGAGCAGGAACGCGCGGGAAGCTTGGGTCATGCGATATGGGATCAGTCGTGAATTCCGGGCTGCCGCATTGTAGCCGGCAATGCGGCCGGGGCTGTGGCGGGAGGGCGT
>NZ_CADFEF010000168.1:0-456 GCF_902833125.1 Burkholderia sp. BCC1640
TACAGCAAGCCGCAACTGATCGCGAGCATGTTCGCCGCGCTGGGCAAGGCGCTGCTGGTGTGGCTGCTGGTGCGCGCGGCCGCCGCGCCGGCCAGCTACGGCTGGCTGTTGGCACTCGAGGCCGGCGCGATCGCGCTGGCGCTGATGCTCTATTACCGGCGCCGTCACGGCGGCCGGCTCGGCTGGCGCGTGGAAGCGCCGCTGTTCCGGCATTTCGCCTCGGCCGGCACGGTGTTCTGGATCGGCCTGGTCTGCATGTACCTGTTCCTCAAGCTCGACCGCCTGATGCTGGAGCGGCACGTCTCGTTCGCCGAGCTGGGTCGCTACGCCGCCGCCCAGCAGTTGAACGAGAACTGGATCACGCTGGCCCTGCTGCTCGCCCAGACCATCGCGCCGGCCTTCGTCTACCGCGTCTCGGAGCTGCCGCGGCTGCGCCGCAACGTCTGGCGCCTGATC
>NZ_CADFEF010000169.1:0-453 GCF_902833125.1 Burkholderia sp. BCC1640
ATCGTCGGCGCGCTGCAGGTGGTGGCGATGTACCTCCTGCTGCGCCCGCTCGAGGCGCTGCGGCCGTCCCAGTCGTGGCAGCACCGCCGCGAGACGCGCGTCGACGTGCTCTACACGCTGATCGCCAAGCTCGGCATCTTCACGCTGTTCTTCTTCTTCGCGATGCAGCCCCTGTTCGACAACTTCCAGTCGTGGCTGCGGCTCAAGGGCGTCGCGAACCTCAATCTCGACACGCTGTGGCCCGGGGTGACCTCGCAGCCGCTGGTGGCCTTCCTGATCTACCTGGTGGTGCTCGATTTCGCCGGCTACTGGTACCACCGCTGGCAGCACCGGATCGGCGTGTGGTGGGAACTGCACGCGTTTCATCACATCCAGCTGCAGATGTCGCTGTAGACCGACGACCGCAACCACCTTCTCGACGATCTGATCCAGGGCTGCTTCTTCGCCGCCATC
>NZ_CADFEF010000170.1:0-452 GCF_902833125.1 Burkholderia sp. BCC1640
AGGTTGGGACGGCGGGTGCGGCATAGATTATGCGACCTTGCGATCATGGTCAATGTTGGATTTCGAGGGCGAACGCTTCAGGGCGGCGGCGAGCACCCAGAGCTCGCTCACGCCGAGGATTTTCCGGAAGTGCTTCTCGGCTTCCAGGAACCCCGCTGCTGCCCAGCGCACCGCCATGTCGGCATCGCGATAGCGCTTCACACGCCCCGCGACGCGACGTACCGCGCCGTTGGGGTTCTCGATGAGGTTGGTCGTCGACAGCCCGCGCATGAGCGCCGGCGTCAGGCCCAGCTCGTTGACCGTGAACGTTTCCTCCAGCCCTTCGAGCAGCGCCGCCGAGGCATCCGGGTGCTCGGCCTTGAGCCACGCTGCGTGCGTCTCGAGCTTGGCCATGCCGTCCTTGGCCGGCAGCTTGTAGGCCGCTTTCATGATCGCTGCGGTTTGCGAGATGC
>NZ_CADFEF010000171.1:0-449 GCF_902833125.1 Burkholderia sp. BCC1640
GGTCACCGCCTGCCTGATGTCCACCGTCGCCACGTACACCGGGCGGCGCGCCTCCGGCATCTGCTCGATCGCGGCACGCCAGTGGCGGAAGCTCATCATCTCGTTGCAGCCGAAATTGTCGACCAGGCTCTCGTAGACCTTCCAGCTCACGCCGGCCTGCTGCAGCCGGTCGGCATAGGTGGTCCAGGTCCAGCCCGAGGTGGACGGGCCGATGTCGTTGCCGCCGTTGAACTCGTTGTTGAGCGCGGCCACGCGCACCGGGTTGTTATCGGCCGGGCTCAGGCCGTTCGGGCCGTTGGTGCCGCTCCAGTAGAACAGGCGGTTGGCGATGGTGCCGGTGTGCATGCCGCAGTGATACGCATCGCAGATCGTGAAGGCATCGGCCAGCGCGCGATGGAAGGGTACCTCGGCGGCTTCGTAGTAGCCGAGCGAGAGCGGCGTCTTCGCGC
>NZ_CADFEF010000172.1:0-447 GCF_902833125.1 Burkholderia sp. BCC1640
GACGACATCTCGATCGTCGAATTCGAGCCGGCACGCGGCACCATCGACGTGTTCTCGTCGATGTACCCGCTGGTGCGCACCTTCATCAACCGCCTGCAGGAAGTGCAGACCACCGCCGACCTGGCCGAGCTGGCCGCCGACGAGGTGCACCGGATCACCGGCTTCGGCCGCACCCTGGTCTACAACTTCGACGACGACGGCAACGGCCACGTGATCGCCGAGCGCATCGATCCCGGCTACGCCTCCTACGCGGACCAGCACTTCCCGGCTTCCGACATTCCCGCCCAGGCCCGCGCGCTCTACATGCGCAACCGGATCCGCCTGATCGCCGACGCCAACTACCGGCCGGTGCGGCTGGTGCCGCCGCGCCATCCCGCCACCCAGCGCCCCACCGACCTGACCTACGCCTCGCTGCGCAGCATCTCGCCGGTGCACGTGCAGTACATG
>NZ_CADFEF010000173.1:0-446 GCF_902833125.1 Burkholderia sp. BCC1640
GTCGAGATCGTCGAGCGCGGCGACGGCGCCGGCAACTGGGATGGCGACCTGCTATGGCAGGCGATTTCGAATCTCGTCAGCAATGCCTTGCAGCACGGCGCGCCGGACAGCGTGGTGACGGTGGAGGTCGATGGCGAGGCGGCGAACCGGGTGTCGGTCAAGGTCCGCAATCGCGGCGTGATTGCCGAGAACGTCGTGCCGCATCTGTTCGAGGCCTTCGGGCCCGGCGCGGCCGACACGCCGCGCCGCGCCGGCCTGGGGCTGGGGCTGCACATCGTCGAGAAGATCGCCCAGATGCATCGCGGCACGGTGAAGGTGGTGACGGACGAGGCGGATCACACCACGTTCCGTATCGAGCTGCCGCGCTCGGACGAACGTGACGAGACGGCATCGCGCGGCTAAGCCGATGGATTGATGGACGTGACGCAAGCTAGACAGATCATGAA
>NZ_CADFEF010000174.1:0-445 GCF_902833125.1 Burkholderia sp. BCC1640
CGTTGCTACTAATTCCGTCTATTACTATAGGCAGCACAATGGTGGAATCACGAAAAATATTACAAGAGATAGCTTCGAAAAATCACTTCTGGTGTATGAGGAGGTGAAGGAGCGCTTGAAAGCTCTGCGCGTACCAGACATCAAATATTGGCTGAGCGTTGTGAATCAAAGGGCGCTAAGAGACTTGCGGCATAGCGCAAAGAAGCTTGAGAGTAAAGACGGAGTGGAAGGAACTTTGGTGAAGAAGTTTGCTTCTAATATTGATGTCTGTTGTATCGCAGATGAGAAGTATGTAATTCCCACGGCAGTCTTTCTGGAATCTGTAAAAAAGACCAAGCGTGAAACGACGATTCCGTCCGTCACGGTTCTGATTCCCAAAGGATCACGGGAAACAATGGCTGTGCTTGAGGAGCTCTCTGACGACAACTTCCTAGTGAGGGTGCTG
>NZ_CADFEF010000175.1:0-445 GCF_902833125.1 Burkholderia sp. BCC1640
GCGTCGAAGGTCGTGCCCGCGATGGAGATCACGGCCGAGCAGTTCGACCAGGTGATCGACGTGAACCTGCGCAGCGTGCTGTTCGGCTGCCAGGTGTTCGGCCAGTACTTCGCGACGCGCGGCGCGGGCCGCATCGTCAACATCGCGTCGCTCGCCGGGCAGAACGGCGGCTCGGCGACGGGCGCGCACTACGCCGCGGCGAAAGGCGGCACGCTGACGCTGACCAAGGTGTTCGCGCGCGATCTCGCCGCGCAGGGCGTGACCGTCAACGCGATCTCGCCGGGGCCGCTCGATTTGCCGATCGTCCATGAAAGCGTCGCGCCGGAAAAGCTGCGGCAGGTGCTCGCGAGCCTGCCGGGCGGCAAGCTCGGGTCGGCCGGCTTCGTCGCGGATGCGGCCGTGCTGCTCGCGTCCGGCGACGCGCATTTCGCGAACGGTGCGTGCT
>NZ_CADFEF010000176.1:0-434 GCF_902833125.1 Burkholderia sp. BCC1640
AGCAGGATCGGCAGCAGGTAGAGCAGGTATTTACGTCGGCCCTTGCGGCGAAACAGGGCGAACAGCGTGCCGAAGAACACGACGCAACCCAGCACGCCGCTGGCGAACACCAGGTAGATGTAGAACGAACTATCCCGCACCTGGTAGCCGCGCAGGTGAGTCTTCCCGACGTTGTTGCGCTCGTCCCAGAACAGGCCGCCACCGAACATGTTCGCGACGGCGTCGCGCTCGGTCAGCTCGGTCAACACCAGCGTACGACTGCCGACCGAATCGTAGTCGACGGATTGGTTGACCCGTTGGTCATAGACGCTGTAGAGCCAGGGTACGCACGCCAGCGCGACGGCCAGGACGGCGAGCCGGGTCCGCAGCCGCCCGCGCCCGGCGAGCATGTGCAGTCCACAGAGCGCCGCGCAGACCGCCATCGATGCCACCGA
>NZ_CADFEF010000177.1:0-434 GCF_902833125.1 Burkholderia sp. BCC1640
CGCGCTGGTGCACCTGGAGACCAGCGCCGGCATCCTCAATCCGCTCACGGGGATCGCCGCGGTCTGCGCGCGGCACGGCAAGCCGCTGATCGTCGACGCGATGAGCTCGTTCGGCGCGATCGACATCGACGCGCGCACGACGCCGTTCGATGCGGTGATCGCCGCATCCGGCAAATGTCTCGAAGGCGTGCCGGGGCTCGGCTTCGTGATCGCGAAGCGCACCGCGCTCGAGCGCTGCGAAGGCAACAGCCACTCGCTCGCGATGGACCTGTACGACCAGTGGGTCTACATGCAGCGCACGACGCAGTGGCGCTTCACGCCGCCGACGCACGTGGTCGCGGCGCTCGACGCCGCCGTTGCGCAATACGTCGACGAAGGCGGCCTCGCCGCGCGCGGGGGCTGCTATCAGGGCAACTACCGCGCGGCTATCGACG
>NZ_CADFEF010000178.1:0-431 GCF_902833125.1 Burkholderia sp. BCC1640
GGCGAAGTGCTGGGCAAGACTGCCCCACGCCATACCAGTGCGCAGTTCGTCGCATTCCTCACCGAGGTGGTATCGGCACAGCCAGCCGGAAAGGAGATCCATGTGATCTGCGACAACGTCAGCAGCCACAAAACCGACGCCGTTCAAACCTTTCTGGCTGACCATACGAACGTCTCGATACATTTCACCCCCACGTATTCGTCATGGCTGAATCAGGTCGAGAACTGGTTTGCCCGCATCCAGCGCGACGTCATCACGCGTGGGGTATTCACCAGCACCAGAGATCTCGACAAAAAGCTCATGCGCTATATCCGCCAATACAACAAGCAGGCAGCTCCATTGAAATGGAAGTATTCCGAGCCAACTCGACGCATCCGGTGCAATTCATCCGGTTCAATGGACTAGCCGAACGGCCGACTGCCGGCGCCGCC
>NZ_CADFEF010000179.1:0-431 GCF_902833125.1 Burkholderia sp. BCC1640
CGCGATCCCGCGCTCGCTGCGCATGATGCAGGGCTTCGGCGTGCATACCTTCCGCTTCGTCAACGCGAAGGGCCAGGGCAAGTACGTGAAGTTCCACTGGAAGCCGGTGCTCGGGGTGCAGTCGACCGTCTGGGACGAGGCGGTGAAGATCGCCGGCGCGGACCCGGACTATCATCGCCGCGACCTGTTCGAGGCGATCGAGGCCGGCGATTTTCCCGAATGGGACCTCGGCATCCAGGTGTTCGACGAGGCCTGGGCCGCGAAGCAGCCCTACGACGTGCTCGACGCCACCAAGCTGATCCCCGAGGAGGAGATCCCGGTCGAGCCGATCGGCCGGCTCACGCTGAACGCCAACGCGAAAAACTTCTTCGCCGAGACCGAGCAGGCCGCCTTCCTGCCCTCGAACGTGGTGCCGGGCGTCGATTTCACCA
>NZ_CADFEF010000180.1:0-430 GCF_902833125.1 Burkholderia sp. BCC1640
TAGCGCGGCAGGTCGACCGGCACCGTGACCAGCGGCTGAGCCGCGCGCGGGTTCGGGTTCGGCGGGCCGCCCGAGCATCCGCCCAGGCCGAGCACCGCCGCCAGCAGCAGGCCGCGCAGCACGACGGCGCGCCACGTCGAGCGTGCGGGCCTCATGATCGTGCCGTCCGCTTGTCGAACAGGTAATGCGCGACGCCCCATTCCTGCCCGGCGCGATAGCCGAACAGCTCGGCCACCGCCATGTAGAACATCCGCCAGCGCTGGAACCAGACGGGCGCCTGCGCGCCGTAGGCCTCCACCAGCACCGGCATGACGCGCTCGTGCGCGGCATCGAGCGAGCTCAGCCAGTGCTCGGCGGTGCGCGCGTAATGCGTGCCGTCCAGCCACCATTGGCGCGTCACGCGCAGATCGTCCTGGAAGCGCAGCAGCAA
>NZ_CADFEF010000181.1:0-430 GCF_902833125.1 Burkholderia sp. BCC1640
GCTCCGGAAGGGTGAGGGGAATGAGCGAATGGCGCGGGCGGCGCGCCTTCAGCGCAGCGTGCGCGCGCCCTTGGGCGTGTCGAAGCTGGCCACCAGCGCGCGCTCCGGGGCGGCCGACACGGCCACCAGCTGGCCGGCGCCAAGCCAGTCGAGGTGCGCGACGATCGCCTCGGCCTCGGGATGGGTGGCGTTCAGCGAGCCGAGCACGATGTCGTGATGCGGCAGCGTGTCGGACGGATGGCGCGGCGTGTCCCACTGGATCAGCGAGGGCGCGATGCCGTCGGCCGCCTGGCCCGAGGCGTCGGGGAAGGCGCCGTCGGCGGGTACCGTCAGGCTCCAGCGCCAGTCGCCGCGGCTCATCCGCGCGACCGGGGCGATCCGCTGCGGATACTGGCGGCGCCAGATATCCAGGTGGCGCGGCGGCTCCACG
>NZ_CADFEF010000182.1:0-428 GCF_902833125.1 Burkholderia sp. BCC1640
CCCGTGCGTGCCGACGTGCTCGATGCGCAGGTGGCGTGGTTCAAGCACGTCTTCGGCGAGCAGGCGCGGCTCGGACTCGTGCAGTTGGGGCGAGCGCTCGATGGCGTCTATCGCGAGACGATCGAGGCCGCGAGTGTGCAGCGCGCGATGCCGTTGGTCGCGCTCGGTGACGTGACCATGCATGCGCGTTCCTGCAAGCCCTTGCAGGACATCATGACGGCGATTCGCGTCGGGCAGCCGGTCGGTGAATGCGGTTATGCGCTGGCGTCGAATGCCGAGCAGCATCTGCGCAGGCTGGGGCGGATCGGGCGGCTGTTTCCGGCGGAGGCGCTTGCGGAGACTTGTCGGGTGCTTGGTGCCTGTTGCTTCGAGATGGGGGACTTGAAGTACGAGTATCCGCGCGAGATCGTGCCGGAAGGGATGACGCC
>NZ_CADFEF010000183.1:0-428 GCF_902833125.1 Burkholderia sp. BCC1640
AGCCCGAGAAGGCGGGCAAGGAGAAGGCCGCCAAGGCCGCCCCCTAGCTCGTCAAGACCGCCGACAAGCTCGCCAAGCTCGGCCTCACGCGTTCGATCGACCTGGTCCTGCACCTGCCGATGCGCTACGAGGACGAGACCACCCTCACGCCGATGCGCGAACTGCTGCCCGGCGAGCTCGCGCAGACCGAGGGCGTGGTCTACGACAACGAGATCACCTATCGCCCGCGCCGCCAGTTGCTGGTGCGCTTGCGCGACGCGGACGGCAGCGAGCTGGTGCTGCGCTTCCTGAACTTCTACGGCTCGCAGGTCAAGCAGATGGCGGTCGGCCAGCGGCTGCGCGTGCGCGGCGACGTCCGCGGCGGTTTCTTCGGACTCG
The DNA here is from genome assembly GCF_902833125.1 of Burkholderia sp. BCC1640. Lineage (NCBI taxonomy): Bacteria > Pseudomonadati > Pseudomonadota > Betaproteobacteria > Burkholderiales > Burkholderiaceae > Burkholderia > Burkholderia sp. BCC1640. Next base: position 379 of record NZ_CADFEF010000183.1, read on the forward strand.
CGATCGTGCATCCGGCGGTGCACGTGGTCGACGAGGACAAGACGCTGGCG
>NZ_CADFEF010000184.1:0-428 GCF_902833125.1 Burkholderia sp. BCC1640
AGCGCGGTCAGCCGCGAGGGAATCCAGTCGATCACGAAGAAGGCGCGCTGCGCGAAATTCGAGAACGCCTCGGTGCGATCGTCGGTCGGCACCGACCAGCTGCGCGACAGGTATTCGGCGATCCGGTACAGCACCGCGCCGGCCGGGCCGAAGGGCAGCACGAACCAGAAGAACACGCCGAACACGTGCCGGTGCGAGGCCACCACGGCGTGGATCAGCGTATGACGGACGATCTCGCCGACCGGCACGTCGACGTTGTTGAGGGCGAGATGGATGTCGGTGAAGTAATGGCTGAACTGGCGAAAGCCGAGCGTGAAATAGACCACCACCACGTTCCAGACGAAGGCAAACGCGAAGCGGAGCTTGAACAGCAGGAAGTAGACCAGCCCGACCGCCGTCTCCCAGGGCACCACCACCACCAGCCAGAC
>NZ_CADFEF010000185.1:0-427 GCF_902833125.1 Burkholderia sp. BCC1640
CCGGCCAGCATGAAGGCCAACCCGGCTCCGGTGCGCGTGATGCGGAGGCGGTACCCGCGGCGGCGCCTGTCCGGCCCGCTCGCACCGTCCGAATGCGGCCCTTGCGCGAGGAGCATGCGGCGCCCTCCGCGGCCGAGGCGCCGAACGAGCCGATGGAGGGCAGCGCGTGATCCCCAAGCTCAAGTGGCGGCGCCGCGGCGACGAGCCGAAAATGCGCAAGGCCGAGGTCGAATACATGAGCGACATGCGCGCGGCCTTGCTCACGCAATCTTCGCCGGGGTCGAAGCTGATGCTCTACGTGGTGGCCGCGCTGCTGGTCGCCTTCCTGGCCTGGGCCCGGTTCGCGCGCGTGGAGGAGATCACGCAGGGCGAAGCCACCGTCATTTCGCGCAGCCGCGAGCAGGTGATCCAGAGCCTCGAAGGCGGC
>NZ_CADFEF010000186.1:0-426 GCF_902833125.1 Burkholderia sp. BCC1640
TGCGCATGGCCAACAAGGCGCAGCGCGTCGTCAAGGGGCTCTACGAGGCTTTTACCGGGGATCCGCGCCTGCTGCCGCCGGCCTACCAGAGCGACGACGCTGCCGCCCAGCCGCGGCTCGTCGCGCACTACATCGCCGGCATGACGGACCGCTTCGCGCTGAAGGAATATCAACGCCTTTTTGTCATGGACGAGAATTAGACTGCCGCGTTTGGGCTCGACGGGACAACGCGGCGGCCAACAACAGCGGTCGGACATTCGAGCCGGCCGCACACCATTTGGAGATGGGTCAATGAGAGTCAACACACTGGTTCGCTCGCTGGCTGCCGGCAGCGTGATCTGGTTCGGAATGTTTTTTAATGATACGGCGACCACCGAGATCCAGTTCTGGCACGCGATGGAAGCGGCGCTCGGCGACAAGGTCAAC
>NZ_CADFEF010000187.1:0-426 GCF_902833125.1 Burkholderia sp. BCC1640
GGTTCTCCTTGTTGGCGAAGTAGTAGCGGATCATCGCGTGGTTCACGCCGGCCGCGTCCGCGATGTCACGCACGCTGACCGCGTCGAAACCGCGGGTCGAGAACTGCTCGAGCGCGATCGCCAGAATTTCCGAACGGGTCTGTTCGCCGCGTTCCTGCTGTGCCTGCCGGGCAATCTGCATCTGTCCTGTCCTCGATCGAATCCCCGGATTGTGCCGTCCGTCCGGATCGGCCGCAACGGGCTGTCCCGGTGCGGCATCGCGGTCCGCAGGTGTCGGGGAAAACCCCGTCGTCATTAGAGGAGCGACACGCTTGACACGCACGTTCAAAACAATAATTATCCACTCGGATAATTATTTGACGGAAACTGTTCGGCTGACGGTGCAAGCACGGTGTCGGCCGGTCCCATTCATACGAAGCAACGCGT
>NZ_CADFEF010000188.1:0-426 GCF_902833125.1 Burkholderia sp. BCC1640
CCGATCCGGGTGCCTGCATGCTGCGACTGGTGGACGAGGGGCAGGGGCGCCAGGTGAGTCTGGGCATCGCGCAGCCGATGCTGCCATGAGAGGGCAATCCTGCGAGCGCCGGTCTCCTTCGCCGGGCGAGGAACCGCCGCTCGCGAATGTCGTGTGGCCGAGCCCACGGCAGGCCCGCGTGCTGGACCGATCGCCGTAGCGCCGTTCATTTGCCCTGCTGGTCCGGTGGTGAATAGCGCCACTTGCTGGCGTTGGAGTCGATGTCGGCGTCATTGATGAGGCGCTGTTCGGCCCGTTCGATATCGGCACGGGTCAGGGCGTCTCGCTGCTTCTTGCGTGTTTCCCGATCGCGTTGATCCGGTGTGGTGGGTGTGTAGGATTTCATGATTCCTCTTTGGGGATGGCAGGCTGGGCATCGACAGATCG
>NZ_CADFEF010000189.1:0-421 GCF_902833125.1 Burkholderia sp. BCC1640
CGAGGGTTCGAGCGCGATGCAGGCGTCCATCTCGAGGGCGGCTTGCTCGCAGCCCAGTGCGCGCTGCAATTCGAGCTAGGCGATCGCCGCCTGCATCGCGGCGGGCTCGCGATGCAGCACCAGCTTGCCGGATGGCACGAAGTCGAAATCGAGCGAGGGTTCGGCCGCGATCAGCTCGTGCATCACCGTGCGGCTCAGGAACGACAGCGACAGCAGCCGGCGCGTGGTCAGCGCGCTGCGTGAGCGAGCCCGGCAGCTTGCCGATCACGCCCGGATCCGCGAGCGGCGCGACGTAGCTGTAGGAGAGCTGGCCGCCATTGCCGGCGCTGGTCTGGCCGGCCACCTCGGGCCCGCGCTCGACCACCGTGACCGCGTGCCCGGCCCGGCTCAGGGTATAGGCGCTCGACAGGCCGATCACGCC
>NZ_CADFEF010000190.1:0-419 GCF_902833125.1 Burkholderia sp. BCC1640
GGCGGGGCAGGGGCGGCGCGTGGCGCGCGCCGCGAGTGTCGTGTCGGGCAGGGATGCGGCGGGGCTGGAGGTCGCGCTCGTCACGGCGCCTGTCGTCGCGATCATCGTTGCGCTCGTTGCCGCGTTTTTCGCCGCGCTCGCCGATGCGCTCGTCGTCGTATTCGTCGCATTCGTCGCATTCGTGGTCGCGTCATCGGCCGCGTCCCTTGCCGCCGTCTCCACGCCCATCATCCAGGCCGCCAGCTCGTCGCGGCTGGTATCGGCCACGTTCGCCTGCGCCACCGCGCGGCCCTTGCGCAGCACCGTCACCGCGTCGGCGAAATCGAGCCCCTCGCGAAACTTGTGGGTGATCATCAGCACCGTCAGCACGCGCGCGCTGGCCAGCTCGCGCATCACGCCGAGCACCTCGTCGGCTTCCT
>NZ_CADFEF010000191.1:0-419 GCF_902833125.1 Burkholderia sp. BCC1640
GCGAGAGCGGCTACTTCCTGGTGATCGACGCCTCGGGCGGCGCGGATCGCGGCAAGTTCGTGGTCCATCCGAGTGCCGAGGGCAAGCTGGCCGAGGAGGCGAACCTGCCGGTGCGGCGCATGCTCGAGGCCGGGCAGGGCCGGCTCGACTACGTGTCGGCCGACGCGGCGCTCGGCGAGCGCGAGGCGCGCGCCAAGTACGTGGTGTTCCAGACCGTGCCCGAATGGCACTGGCTCGGCGAGCGGCGCGGCAACCGCTCGCTGGTGGCGGCGGCCGCCGCGGTATCGACCCCGCTGGACGTTCACGCCGGCGGCCGGGCCATCTCGCAGGGCTTCTCGATGGTCTACACGCGCTCCTTCCTGAAGACACTGAAGCTCAAGGGGCTCGCCAAGCTCGCCCAGCATCCCGGCATCTTCGAC
>NZ_CADFEF010000192.1:0-418 GCF_902833125.1 Burkholderia sp. BCC1640
ACCGAAGCCTGCTTCGTGCCGGCCTTGCCGGCGAAGGATTCGATCCGCATGCGCATGAAGAAGATCAGCGCGACGGCCGCGCCCGCCACGGTGCCGAGCAGCACCGGCGAGGCGAACATGTGGCCGCCCTGGGCGACGATGCCCGCGCCCATGCAGACGAACAGCGCCACGGTGATCACCGCGTCGCTGGCCAGGTCGTAGAAATGGCCGATCTTGCTGGTCTTGCCGCTGATGCGCGCCAGTTCGCCGTCGGTGTGGTCGACGAAGTTCGACAGCACGATCAGCAAGGCCCCGGCGTTGATCCAGCCGAAACCGCCCTGCGCGAGGCACACGGCGCCCGCCAGGCCGATCATCAGGCGCAGCGTGGTCAGGTGGTTCGGGGTGACGGGGGTATCGACGAGCGGCGTGACGAGCCGGC
>NZ_CADFEF010000193.1:0-418 GCF_902833125.1 Burkholderia sp. BCC1640
CCGGCGGCGCGCGCTTTCCGCAGGATCTGCAGGCCTCGATCGATGAGGCACGCGCGGGTGAATCGAACGATACGTTCGCCGTGCCGCATTTCGACGGGGCGAGCGGTTACTACCGAATCTGGATCGAGGCCCAGCGCAGCAGCGTGCCGTTCCGCAGCCCGTTCGAACATCGCAAGCCCGTCACGCATCTGGAGACGGCGATCGTCGTCGGGCGCAGCGGCGAGGAAGTCCATACCGACCAACTCAATCGCATCAAGGTGCATTTCGTGTGGGATCGCCGCAATCCGGGCGATGCCGGTGCGTCGTGCTGGGTGCGTGTCGTGCAGTCGGATACGGGCGGGGGTTATGGCTCGGTTCATCCTCCTCGTGTCGGCGAGGAGGTTCTGATCGACTACGTGGGCGGCGATTGCGATCGGCC
>NZ_CADFEF010000194.1:0-393 GCF_902833125.1 Burkholderia sp. BCC1640
ACGTTGTTCGAACGTGGACGCCTGTGCCGTGAGATCGCGCGTCGTTTGCGCGAGCGCATCGCAGATTTCCTGCTGACGGCCCGCGCTGTGCACGCCCGCACGTTGCCATTCGTCGCCGAGCTTCGCGGCCATCGCGGTCAGCGACGCATTCCACGCCGCCAGACGTTCTTCGTCGCGCGCGGCCAGTTGCGTTTGCAGGCCCGTGTGCGAATCGCGAATCGTCGCAAGCAGATCGGTCGAACGTTGTTCGAACGTGGACGCTTGCGCCGTGAGATCGCGCGTCGTCTGCGCCAGCGCATCGCAGATTTCCTGCTGACGGCCCGCGCTATGCGCGCCCGCGCGCTGCCATTCGTCGCCGAGCTTCGCGGCCATCGCGGTCAGCGACGCATTCCA
>NZ_CADFEF010000195.1:0-332 GCF_902833125.1 Burkholderia sp. BCC1640
ACGGTCGAGCCGATCGCCTTGCCGCCGTCGTAGATCGTCACCACCGCGCCCGGCTCCGCCGAGCCCTTCAGCGTCGGCGTCGTATCGTCCGTCGTCCCGTGGTTCACGATCGGGCCCTGCACCGCGCCCACGTCGTCATGCGCCGACTCGATCGTCGGCCGATCCGGCGCCGTCACGTCCACCGTCAGCTCGAACGGCGCCGTCAGCGCGCTCTCCATCCCGTTCGTCGTCGACGACGCCGCGATCTCGTGCGCCCCCTCCGACAACGGGGCCGGCAGCTTCAGCGACCACTGCCCGTCGCCGCCCGCCTGCACCGAGCCAACCACCTCTCC
>NZ_CADFEF010000196.1:0-302 GCF_902833125.1 Burkholderia sp. BCC1640
ACCGAACTGTTGGTCGAGCTCAAGCCCGTGGACAACGAGTTGATGCCGGTCGAAGTCGAGGTGGACAGGGAGCTGATCGAGCTGGTTGCCGACGAGAGACCGGTCGACGTGGAAGTCGACAGCGAGGCGACCGAGCTGTTGGTCGAGCTGAGGCCGGTCGACAGCGAATTGATGCCCGTCGAAGTCGAGGTGGACAGCGAGCTGATCGAGCTAGTTGCAGACGACAGACCGGTCGACGTGGAAGTCGACAGCGAAGCGACCGAGCTATTGGTCGAGCTGAGGCCGGTCGACAGCGAGTTGAT
>NZ_CADFEF010000197.1:0-280 GCF_902833125.1 Burkholderia sp. BCC1640
AATAAGGTGCATCCTCGGGGCAAACTTCTCCGAATGGGCGGCGCTTCGCTTCGGTATCCGGCCATTCCCCGCCCACATCGCCGACCACCTCGCGCGATCGCCTATTAATCAGTGTTTCCCTAGAGACCGCATGAGTTAAAACAGTTTTAGATCTGTCTGTTGATTTCCACCGAGTCTTAACCCACCGATTTCATCTAAATCTGACCCACCCCGAGACAGCGTAGTACATCTATTCCGGTGTGGATAACTCTTCGTTACCTGCTGGTTTTGCCGCTCTTTT
>NZ_CADFEF010000198.1:0-274 GCF_902833125.1 Burkholderia sp. BCC1640
GGACCAGGTAAGACCGTGACTCGCCAAGCCTGAACTGGTCGTAGAGTCTCGAGCTCGCCGGAGGAATGAGGCACGAGTCAGCGGATTTCATCGGGGCCCGCAGCGGGAGTACCGGCTGCAAGAAGGCCGGATATAGAGCTGCAACCCATCCTGTCCGTCAACGCACAAGAAAACCTGCACAAACGGGAGACGTTCATATAGACGACCAGTGAAACTGGTTTGTGAAGTTCTCGGCGTGTCGCGCTCGAACGTATCGGCACGACTGTCGCGTCCG
>NZ_CADFEF010000199.1:0-254 GCF_902833125.1 Burkholderia sp. BCC1640
CCCGTCGACGTGGAGGTCGACAGTGAAGTCACCGAGCTGTTGGTCGAGCTCAGGCCCGTGGACAGCGAGTTGATGCCCGTCGAGGTCGACGTGGACAGCGATGCAATCGAGCTGTTTGCCGACGACAGACCCGTCGACGTGGAGGTCGACAGTGAAGTCACCGAGCTGTTGGTCGAGCTCAGGCCCGTGGACAGCGAGTTGATGCCCGTCGAGGTCGACGTGGACAGCGATGCAATCGAGCTGTTTGCCGACGA
>NZ_CADFEF010000200.1:0-254 GCF_902833125.1 Burkholderia sp. BCC1640
GAGGTCGACAGCGAAGCCACCGTGCTATCGGTTGAGCTGAAGCCCGTGGACAACGAGTTGATGCCGGTCGAAGTCGAGGTGGACAGGGAGCTGATCGAGCTGGTTGCCGACGAGAGGCCGGTCGACGTAGAGGTCGACAGCGAAGCCACCGTGCTATCGGTTGAGCTGAAGCCCGTGGACAACGAGTTGATGCCGGTCGAAGTCGAGGTGGACAGGGAGCTGATCGAGCTGGTTGCCGACGAGAGGCCGGTCGA
>NZ_CADFEF010000201.1:0-251 GCF_902833125.1 Burkholderia sp. BCC1640
CACCGCCTCAACCTTGAATTCCTTCGTGTACTGCCGTCTCGGTACCACGTTCTCTGCCATGTTCTTCTCCATACAGGCAAAAAGTTATCAAACTTCTTGCTGTACGTGGAATCGAGGCAGGGTCAGTCGTCCAGGATGACCAGGTCAAGGCGGAGCAGACTCGCCGCGATCCGTCCAGCACGGCCCTGCGCCTTTTCCTGTTCCAGTGCGTTGGCCAGATCCACTGTCGAGTAGAAGCGCACTCGCTTGCC
>NZ_CADFEF010000202.1:0-250 GCF_902833125.1 Burkholderia sp. BCC1640
TCATGGTCATCGGGATCATCCCCAAACACCCTGCCTGAAAAACTAGCAGGATAGGTTGATTGCCCGGCTCAGTTTTCAGTCGGCGCGATCCCTACAAGTGGCTCAATTTCCGGTCGGCGTAAACAAACCAGACCGCCGCCGGCGCTTCGGAGGCACTTGGCCGATCATCACGCACGTAGACCCACAGACGTCCTGTCTTCGTGCGGCCGTTGCCGGGCGCCAGCACTGGCAGCGGCGTGTCGTCCGCATG
>NZ_CADFEF010000203.1:0-250 GCF_902833125.1 Burkholderia sp. BCC1640
CTTCTTGCAGCCGGTACTCCCGCTGCGGGCCCCGATGAAATCCGCTGACTCGTGCCTCATTCCTCCGGCGAGCTCGAGACTCTACGACCAGTTCAGGCTTGGCGAGTCACGGTCTTACCTGGTCCTGTTGATGTCCGCACAGAACTGACCCACTAGAGCTGAAAATTTTCATCGAATTTTGACCCACGTGATTGAATGCCCTGCTCAATCTTTGAGCAGGGGATACAAAGGTGATCACGGTGGGCATATT
>NZ_CADFEF010000204.1:0-250 GCF_902833125.1 Burkholderia sp. BCC1640
CTTCGTGCCGCTCGCCTTCGAACCCGGCGAAGCCTTCCAGTTTGACTGGAGCTGCGAATACGCGTTTGTTGGCGGGCTACGGCGACGCCTGGAGGTCGCCCACGTCAAACTTAACTCCAGCCGCGTGTTTACGCCGACCGGAAATTGAGCCACTTGTAGGGATCGCGCCGACTGAAAACTGAGCCGGGCAATCAACCTATCCTGCTAGTTTTTCAGGCAGGGTGTTTGGGGATGATCCCGATGACCATGA
>NZ_CADFEF010000205.1:0-249 GCF_902833125.1 Burkholderia sp. BCC1640
CGCAGGAGGACAACGACCCCGGAAACCCATACACTTATCCACAACCGGTCCTGCTATAGACCGGTCTCCACCCCGGCTCAAAATCCAATCGGCCCGGTGGCTCAAAATTCCGTCGGCGCGGACAAACGAGTGGCACTTCGGCATGAAGGCGCACATCGGCGTCGATGCCGATTCGGGGCTGGTTCACAGCGTGGTCGGCACGTCCGCCAACGTGTCGGATGTTTCGCAAGCACACGCGCTGTTGCACGG
>NZ_CADFEF010000206.1:0-249 GCF_902833125.1 Burkholderia sp. BCC1640
CGCAGGAGGACAACGACCCCGGAAACCCATACACTTATCCACAACCGGTCCTGCTATAGACCGGTCTCCACCCCGGCTCAAAATCCAATCGGCCCGGTGGCTCAAAATTCCGTCGGCGCGGACAGTGATGTCGCTTACCCAGGCTTGATTGGGCCGCCAGCCGTCGAAACGCCGATCCAACAGATTCGGCGCCACCGGCAGGCGATGCGTCGAATCCGTCGTCACCCGATACGGGCGCTTGTAGACCGG
>NZ_CADFEF010000207.1:0-249 GCF_902833125.1 Burkholderia sp. BCC1640
TTTCCGGCACCAGCGCCAGAACTTTCGCCATCACGCGCTCGCCGCCCGTTTCGCGCAGCAGCGCGCGGCGCAGGCGTTGCAGCGGCTCGGGCATATCCAGAAACGGCGCGCCGTTGCGCAGTGCGGTAAGCACTCGACCAGCACCGTAGCGTAGATCGTTGACGACGGCAGCGCGATGCTATCGGATAGGCTCGACGCGGGCAGTAGAGGGCAACGACGACGCCACGTTCCACGGTAACAACTCGTCGA
>NZ_CADFEF010000208.1:0-249 GCF_902833125.1 Burkholderia sp. BCC1640
CGCGTCGTTGTGGTGGGTGATGACGCCGTGGTGGCCGAACACGAACGGCTGGCTGACGAAGGTCTGGTGCGCTACGACTGGCAGCACTACATTCCGCTGATCCAGCGCAAGCCCGGCGCACTGCGTAAGCACTCGACACGTACCGTCTGTTCATGAGGGCGCGGCACCGGCAATCTGATTCCCATCAGATGTAATGGGAATCAGATTGATGAAGCCAGTGGTGCATGGAAGACAACCGGGATCGAGGAA
>NZ_CADFEF010000209.1:0-248 GCF_902833125.1 Burkholderia sp. BCC1640
TGGATCGAGGGCTATTACAATCGGCAACGTCTGCATACCTCGATCGACTTCCTTACCCCCGTCGACTACGAGGCTGGTTTGATCGCTGCATAAGATGCTGTACGTGAAAACGAGGCAGGGTCAGAACTCGGATATCTGCCGTTCAGCCAGGCCGGCGGGGCGTTGCTGTTCCATCTGCTGAGCCGCCTGTACGAACACACGAGCGTTGCCATCACAACGAATCTGGACTTCGCCGAATGGTCCAGTGT
>NZ_CADFEF010000210.1:0-248 GCF_902833125.1 Burkholderia sp. BCC1640
ACACTGGACCATTCGGCGAAGTCCAGATTCGTTGTGATGGCAACGCTCGTGTGTTCGTACAGGCGGCTCAGCAGATGGAACAGCAACGCCCCGCCGGCCTGGCTGAACGGCAGATATCCGAGTTCGTCCAGGATGACCAGGTCAAGGCGGAGCAGACTCGCCGCGATCCGTCCAGCACGGCCCTGCGCCTTTTCCTGTTCCAGTGCGTTGGCCAGATCCACTGTCGAGTAGAAGCGCACTCGCTTGCC
>NZ_CADFEF010000211.1:0-241 GCF_902833125.1 Burkholderia sp. BCC1640
CGCGTCGTTGTGGTGGGTGATGACGCCGTGGTGGCCGAACACGAACGGCTGGCTGACGAAGGTCTGGTGCGCTACGACTGGCAGCACTACATTCCGCTGATCCAGCGCAAGCCCGGCGCACTGCGCAACGGCGCGCCGTTTCTGGATATGCCCGAGCCGCTGCAACGCCTGCGCCGCGCGCTGCTGCGCGAAACGGGCGGCGAGCGCGTGATGGCGAAAGTTCTGGCGCTGGTGCCGGAAA
>NZ_CADFEF010000212.1:0-236 GCF_902833125.1 Burkholderia sp. BCC1640
GGCCTCAGCTCGACCGATAGCACGGTGGCTTCGCTGTCGACCTCCACGTCGACCGGCCTCTCGTCGGCAACCAGCTCGATCAGCTCGCTGTCCACGTCGACCTCGACCGGCATCAACTCGCTGTCGACCGGCCTCAGCTCGACCAATAGCTCGGTCGCTTCGCTGTCGACTTCCACGTCGACCGGTCTGTCGTCTGCAACTAGCTCGATCAGCTCGCTGTCCACCTCGACTTCGAC
>NZ_CADFEF010000213.1:0-230 GCF_902833125.1 Burkholderia sp. BCC1640
GAAATCGAGCTGTTCGCCGACGACAGACCCGTCGACGTGGAGGTCGAGAGCGAGGCCACCGAACTGTTGGTCGAGCTCAAGCCCGTGGACAACGAGTTGATGCCGGTCGAAGTCGAGGTGGACAGCGAGCTGATCGAGCTAGTTGCAGACGACAGACCGGTCGACGTGGAAGTCGACAGCGAAGCGACCGAGCTATTGGTCGAGCTGAGGCCGGTCGACAGCGAGTTGAT
>NZ_CADFEF010000214.1:0-221 GCF_902833125.1 Burkholderia sp. BCC1640
AAGAAAAAACCGGCTGCTAAGAAGGTCGCTGCCAAGAAGACCGTTGCGAAGAAGGCTGCTGCTCCGGCGAAGAAGGCCGCTGCGGTGAAGAAGGTTGCTGCGAAGAAGGTCGCGGTGAAGAAGGTTGCCGCGAAGAAGGCAGCACCGGCGAAGAAGGCCGCTGCGAAGAAGGTTGCAGCCAAGAAAGTCGCAGTGAAGAAGGTTGCTGCGAAGAAGGCCGC
>NZ_CADFEF010000215.1:0-182 GCF_902833125.1 Burkholderia sp. BCC1640
TCGCTGTCGACTTCCACGTCGACCGGTCTCTCGTCGGCAACCAGCTCGATCAGCTCCCTGTCCACCTCGACTTCGACCGGCATCAACTCGTTGTCCACGGGCTTGAGCTCGACCAACAGTTCGGTGGCCTCGCTCTCGACCTCCACGTCGACGGGTCTGTCGTCGGCGAACAGCTCGATTTC
>NZ_CADFEF010000216.1:0-174 GCF_902833125.1 Burkholderia sp. BCC1640
CTGCACGACGAAGTAAGTGTGTGACGGGGAAGCAGTAGTGCAGCAATACGCGGGAGTAGCTCAGTTGGTAGAGCGCAACCTTGCCAAGGTTGAGGTCGCGAGTTCGAGACTCGTCTCCCGCTCCAAGTAATGGGGAAGCCACGCTTCCCTTTTTATTTGATGGACTGATGGTCC
>NZ_CADFEF010000217.1:0-173 GCF_902833125.1 Burkholderia sp. BCC1640
GGTTAGCGAACGCTCCATACAATCTCGTTTCTCTGCTGTTGTTGTTTGTTCCCCGATAGCTCAGTCGGTAGAGCGCCGGACTGTTAATCCGTAGGTCCCTGGTTCGAGCCCAGGTCGGGGAGCCAGACAGCAAAAGGCCCGTCATTCGACGGGCCTTTTGTTTTTCCGGCGCC
>NZ_CADFEF010000218.1:0-172 GCF_902833125.1 Burkholderia sp. BCC1640
TCGCGGTAGGGTGCGCGTGCAGCGCCTTCGGCGCCTGCGCGGCGCGGGCGCGTATCGTCGTCGCTGCGGCGAGCCGGGCGGTCGGACGACGTACGGCGTTCGCCGAAGCTGCGCTTTTCGCCTTCACCGGCTGCCTTGTCACGATAGGGCGTACGTGCACCGCCTTCGGTAC
>NZ_CADFEF010000219.1:0-165 GCF_902833125.1 Burkholderia sp. BCC1640
AGGCTTCCCTTTTTATACAACCCTGCTATACTTCCGCTTCTGCGTGCGGCTGTAGCTCAGTTGGATAGAGTACTTGGCTACGAACCAAGGGGTCGTGGGTTCGAATCCTGCCAGCCGCGCCACCTCAGAAGGGCCTTCCTCCGGGAAGGCCCTTTTTCTTGTCCG
>NZ_CADFEF010000220.1:0-157 GCF_902833125.1 Burkholderia sp. BCC1640
ATAGCGGAAGTCAGACAGATCTGAAAAGATTATGTCCCCTTCGTCTAGAGGCCTAGGACATCACCCTTTCACGGTGAGTACAGGGGTTCGAATCCCCTAGGGGACGCCAGATTCAGCGGCGTTTCATAGTAGAAGTGTCGCAACGCTTGCAGGGCGT
>NZ_CADFEF010000221.1:0-150 GCF_902833125.1 Burkholderia sp. BCC1640
CGGACGATACGACGCCGACGCTGAGGGGCTCGGCGGAGCCGGGCGCGGTGGTGACGATCTACGACGGCGGCAAGGCGATCGGCTCGACCGTTGCGAACGCGGCGGGCGGCTGGTCGTTCACGCCGGGCACCCCGCTCGCGGACGGCGAGC
>NZ_CADFEF010000222.1:0-126 GCF_902833125.1 Burkholderia sp. BCC1640
CCCCCCCCCCCCCCCCCCCCCCCCCCCCCCCCCCCCCCCCCCCCCCCCCCCCCCCCCCCCCCCCCCCCCCCCCCCCCCCCCCCCCCCCCCCCCCCCCCCCCCCCCCCCCCCCCCCCCCCCCCCCCC